>JBBRVS010000162.1:0-13131 GCA_038246645.1 Pyrinomonadales bacterium | reverse complement strand
TCGCCAAATTCAACAGACCTTTAAAAATTGACAAAATTAGGGCTGTATATTGTTCTTTTAAAAATCTATCTACAATATATAGCAGTCAAAATCGTCATCAAAAATTATTGATATTTCTGTGTCCCACTTTTAATTACACCCGGGAGAAATTATGAAACAAGAAAAATCTACGGCGCAATGGACGCGCAATTTGTTGGCAGTTTGTTTAATCGTTCTGGCGTGTGTCGCTTCCGCAAGAGCGCAGGTGATTCCGACGGTTTGTTTTGAATCGAAGCCGGAAACTTTGACGCGGACGCTTTCTAACTCGCTTGCAGCGGGGCAAGTTATATTTTCGCCTGAAGTAACTCAAGAGATTCCGAAAGGATTTTATAAGGTTGTTTTCAATCCGGGCGGCGCGACCGAGGAATCATTTCCGATTAGCTATACCATTGTTTTCGGCAGAACTTTAAAACTTGCCGCCGGCAGTAATCTTCCCGAGCCGCCGTTTCTTTTTGCTCACGCGGCGGGCGAAACCGTTCTGCTGATAACCAACGGGCAAGCGGTGTTCGGCTACAACAATTTGGGCGGCACTGCCGTCACAATTCCGCGAGGCGTGAGTTCGCAAAATTACTTTTTTGAAGGAAATCTTGTTTACACGACGCAGCCGAGTCTTTTCCAACCCGGTATTCACGAAAATATTGTTTCCGTCAGTGTGGTTTCGGGTTATAAACTGACGTGGGTGTTAACCGGCAGACAGGCTGTTTCTACCGTCAGCGCGGATCAAGGCTGCGCGACCATCACTTATCAAGGCAGATTGAACGACGGAGCAGCGGCGGCGAACGGGCAATACGATTTGCAGTTTCAGGCGTTCGACGCGGAAATTGGCGGAACTTCACAGAGCGGACCGATAACCGTCGAAAATGTGCAGGTCACAAACGGCGTGTTCACCGTCCCGCTCAAATTCGGCTCGGCTTTAAGCAACAATTTCAACACGCGGTTTCTCGAAATCGGAGTGCGTCCGGGCGCGGGAACAGGCAATGATCCGTTCACCGTTCTAACGCCGCGCCAGCCGATAACAAGTGTTCCGTATGCCGTCAACGCGCAAAACGCGGCGAGCGTTTCCGGTGCTGTCCGGCTTCTATTAACGACCAACGCGCCGCCCGCCGCCGAGTGCGACGAAACAAGCGAACGCGGGCAAATGAAAGTTGACGCGGCAAACAATCGGCTTTACATCTGCACAGTGACGGGCTGGAAATTTACGACGCTGCAATAGCGGCACGGGAAAATTTAAGAGGAAAAGATTATGAAAAACAAAGTTTCGATAAGTTTAATGATTATTTTATGCGCGTTCGTTTCATTACAGGCGCAGGTGGCGGGCAATCCGCCTTATACAATGGAACAAGCGGTCATCGCGTCCGGCGGCGGACAAAGTTCGGCGGGCGGAAATTTTTCAATTGACGGCACAATCGGACAAGCAGTTGCCGGAACAAATTCGACAAATTCGCCGTTTGCAATGCAAGGCGGTTTTTGGACTGCTGCGCCGCTTGCGCCGACATCGGCTTCGGTTACGGTTTCGGGCAGAGTTTTAGTGGATAACCGCAGAGGCTTGCGGAATGCGCGAGTGGTTATAACCGACGGGCGCGGTTCTCCACGCATCGCCACAACTTCGGCGTTCGGCTATTTCCGCTTTAATGATGTGGCGGCGGGCGAAACCTATATTTTTACCGTTCAATCAAAAAGCTATATTTTTGCACCGCAAGTCTTATTTGTCGGCGAAGATATAAATGAAATTGTTTTCAATGCCGTCAGTCAAAATCCGTTGGGACAGAAGCCGCAGTAATTCCGGCAGATGCCGATAAATGGTGAAAATTCGGTAAATCGGACGGATGTGCAAACCAACCGTGAATAAGCCGTGAATGAACGCCGCAAATCCGTGATAAAGTTATTAAAGCTCAGCTTTAATAACTTTGGAATCGGAATTTATGCAGAAAATACGAAATTTTTTGGTTACATTGCGCTCATCGCTCTGGTTTGTACCGGGCTTGATGATCGCCGGTTCGATTGTTCTGGCTTTAGTTTTAATTGATGCTGAAACCATGGTCAAACGCGAATGGCTTTTAAATTATCCGCGCCTTTTCGGACTTGGCGCGGACGGTTCGCGCGGAATGTTGACGGCGATTGCGAGTTCGATGCTGACGGTTGCCGCGCTTGCTTTTTCGCTTACTTTGACAGCTATAACTCAGGCTTCAGGACAATATTCACCGCGCCTTTTGCGTAATTTTATGCGCGACCGGATAAATCAGTTTATCCTCGGATATTTCGTTAGCGTTTTCGCTTATTGCTTGATAGTTCTGCGAACAATTCGCGGCGCGGAAGAGATCCAATTCGTGCCTTCTTTAGCCGTTATGGGAGGTTTAATTCTTGCCATCGGCGGAATTGTCGTGCTTATTTATTTTATTCATCACATCGCAAGTTCGCTGCAAATCTCGCAAATTATCGGCAACATCGTAGATGAAACTAAGGAAGCCATTGAAAATCTTTTTCCGGAAGAATTAGGCGAAGCCGCTGAGAAATCGGAGCAAACAGAAGCGCAAATTATAAACGCCTTTAAAAATTGGCGCAAAATTCCTGCACAAAAAAGCGGTTATGTTCAATATATCGATACCGAAAATTTAATCGAATGGGCAAATGAATCTGACTTTATTGTTAAAATGGAGCGAGGAGTCGGACAATTTATCGGTAAAGGCGCAACTCTCGTTTCACTAACCTGCAATGACGAAAATTTCGCGGAAAAAATAGACGAAGATACTGAAAGCGCGATCAATAATTTGTTCAATATTAATCGCCACCGAACGATCGAACAAGATATTGGTTTCGGAATCAGACAAATTGTTGACATCGCGCTCAAAGCTCTTTCGCCCGGCATCAATGACACGACAACAGCCATCACTTGCATAGATTATTTGGGCGTGATCGTCGGTAAAATCGCCGGAAAACAAATACCCGAACGCGTCCGAATTAAAGAAGGCAAAATTTGCGTGATTGTCAAATCCAATGATTTTCGTCAATATGTCGAAACGGCTTTCGATCAAATTAGAATTAACGGAAAAGCGAATCAGGCAGTTTTTGAACGTCTGCTTGAATCATTAAAGTTCGTCGCTGAAACTGCAATCAGCAAAGAACGCTGCGAAATCATCCGCGAACAGGTCAATTTGATCAAAGAATTTGCCGATCAAACCTTGCAAACAGAATACGAAAAACAAAAGGTTTATGAAAAAATCGAACAAGCTCGGGAAGCGGTCAAATTGTAAACATCACCGCTGCTTTCGCTTCGATGTAATTTTTGTATAATCAAAATATGCAGGTAAAAACCCAACTCGATGAACTCCAAAATTATCTAATTGATGCCAGCAATATGCAGGGCGGTTTTGCGGATAAACTTTTTATTCCCGAAACAAAAGAAGAAATCTCCGAAATCGTAAAAGAAGCGAACGAAAAGAAAATCAGCGTGACAATTTCCGGCGCGAGAACCGGAACGGTCGGCGGCGCGATTCCGTTCGGCGGTTATGTGATTTCGCTCGAAAAATTTGATCAAATAAAGGAAATCGGCGAAGATTTTATAATCGTGCAAAGCGGTGTTTCATTAACCGAAGTTCAAAAAGCGGTCGAAGCGAAAGGATTATTTTATCCGCCCGATCCGACCGAATGGAGTTGTCAGATCGGCGGAACCGTGGCGACAAACGCGAGCGGCGCGAGAAGTTTTAAATATGGCGCGACGCGGAAATTTGTTGAAGGATTAGAAATCGTTTTGCCGACCGGCGATTTGTTAAATTTAAGGCGCGGCGAATGTTTTGCCAAAGATGGTTTTATCGAAATCGAAGCCGCCAACGGCAACAAAATCAAAGCAAAAGTTCCCACTTATGTGCAGCCCGAAACGCGCAAAAATACTTCGGGTTATTTCACTTCCGAAAATCTGGACGCAATTGATCTATTCATCGGAAGCGAGGGTACGCTCGGCGTAATCACCGAAATCGAGCTAAAAATCCTGCCGAAACCCGCAGGCTTTTTGAGCGGAATCGTCTTTTTCAAAAACGAGAAAGATTTATTAAATCTCGTCAACGAAGCCAGAAAAGAATCTTTTGAATCGAAACGTACCGCCGCCGTCCCGGCGGCGGTCCTGAGCGCGTCTCGCACTCAGGTCGGGCGAGCGGGACGCTCCCCCGACAGCCGCCGGGACGGCAGCGGTACTTCGATTGACGCTTCGCTTCTGGAATATTTCGACAACAAAGCATTAATGTTTATTTCCGAAAAATTTCCCGAAACGCCTGTAAATATGGCGGGCGCGATCTTTTTTGAACAGGAAACCACTGCCGAAACGGAAGACGAACTCTTTGAAAAATGGAATTCTCTACTTGAAAAACACAATGCCGAAATCGAGCAATCGTGGTTTGCCATAAACGCGCAAGACCTCGAAAAAATGCGCGCGTTTCGCCACGCGCTTCCCGTGGCGGTCAACGAAAAAGTCGTCCGAAACAAACAAAGAAAGATCGGAACGGATATGGCTGTGCCGGATGAAAAGTTTGAATCTTTTCTAAAATTTTACAAACAAAAATTGAATGAAAGCGGTCTGGAATACGTGATTTTCGGGCATATCGGTGACGGACATCTGCACGCCAATATGCTTCCGAAAGACGCAGACGAAGCAACAAAAGCCAAACATCTCTACGGCAGATTTGTCGCGCAGAGCATAATGCTCGGCGGCACGATCTCCGCCGAACACGGAATCGGTAAATTAAAGAAACATTATCTTTATGTAATGTACGGCGAAAGATTTCTGAACGAAATGGCACAGCTTAAACGCGCTTTTGACCCGAAGGGAATTCTGGGGCGCGGAAATATGTTTGAAGAGAAATTTCTCTAATTTGCGGCAAATCGCTTTTTAAGGCTAAAATACTCTGTCAATTCAATTGAAAATAAATGAAACCACAGATAAACACAGATGAACACAGATGTTTTTATGATAAATCAAATATTATCTGAGTATATAAGTGTGCATCTGTAGTTAATTTTTATTAAAAAACAAGGAAAATCTAAAAATGATCAAAGCAATTTTAATGGATTTCAACGGCGTGATTATCAACGACGAGCCTCTGCATTTGAAGGCTTATCAGGAAGTTTTGAAGGCGGAAGACATCGAGATGACCGAAGAAGATTATTACGCGTGTCTCGGAATGGATGACAGAGCTTATGTCAAAAATGCCTTCGCGCTCGCCGAAAAAGAATGTTCGGATGAAAAGATCGCGCAGGTAATCGAGGTAAAATCGGCGCGTTGGCGCGAATTCGTTGAAAAGGAAGTTCCGCTTTTTCCGGGCGTGGAAAATTTTATCAAAAAAATGGAAAAGGATTTCGCGCTCGGCATCGTCAGTATGGCTTTGCGCGGGGAAATCGAATTCGTGCTGGAAAAGATCGGTCTGCGCTCGTCATTTTTGACCATCGTCAGCGCGGAAGACGTTTCCAAACACAAACCCGATCCCGAATGTTATTTGACCGGGTTTAATCTGATTGATGCCGAACGGATGCGGCGCGGACGCAATCCGATGATTCACAGAGATTGCCTCGTGATCGAAGATTCGCCGCAGGGAATTATGGCAGGAAAACGCGCCGGCTTGATGACGCTCGGCGTTCCGAACACGGTTTCTACCGAACGTCTGCGCGAAGCCGGTGCGGATTCCGTAACCAAATCTCTCGCCGACTGGATGCCGGAATCGGCGCGGCGCGTCTTCGCCTAAAGTGAAAAAGTTAAAAGGTGAAAAAGTAAAAAAGTTTTATTTTTCGGAAAAAAACTTTCTATTTTTCTAATTTTCACCTTTTAAACATTCATTTCAAACAATTTTAACTTTTTCATTTTTTAACTTTTCTACTTTTTCACTTAAAAATATGGCAGAACATCTTATATTCATTGGCGACGCGGAACAAAATCTGCTCGCGTGTGCGACGTTTTTGGCGGAATCAATAGGAAGCGCGGAAGGACACGGCGAGGCGATGAGCGAAATTATTCCGTTTTATATTGCAAAAGGCGATGTTGATCTGGCGGCGCAGCTTGCCGATTCGGTTGATGATCCGTTCGTGCGCGACCGACTCTTGATGAACGTCGCGGAAAAATGCGCGGCGCTTGATGACGATGAATATGCCTTCCAACTCGTTGAATCCATTGAAGATTCCGGCACGCAAGGAATGGCGCGGGAACGGATTGCGCTGCAAAAATCCGCCAAAAACGAAACCGAAAAAGCTCTCGAAATCGTCGAAAATCTTTCGCATCCGGACGATGCTTTTGCCGATATTGCGCTTCATCAGGTAATGAATGACGACGAGGCGGGAGCTTTGCAAACACTTGAAAGGATTGATTTTCCGGCTTCCAAAGCGACCGCTTTGCAGAATATCGCGGTTCATTTTCAGAAAAACGAAAATCCGGAAAAATCCGCCGAATTTCTCGAATCAGCGGTCGAAGCGGCGAATGACATCGAGTATTACGAAGAAAAAGTCCGCGCTTTATGTGATATTGCCAATCATTTCAACGAATCGGGCAATCGGATACGCGCCGTCGAATTATTTGAAAATGCACGGATTTTCGCCGAAAGAATTGACGGCGTTCACCGCGACAAACTTTTTGCGGCAATTTCGATCGGTTTCCTGCGCGCCGGAAATATGGAATCTGCTGACCGCACACTCGATCTGGTCGGCGATAAAACGCAGATCGCTTCGACCTTGGTGGGGTTTTCGCAAATTTTTTGGAATAACGGCGAACCGGATGAAGCCTTGGAAACTCTGGATGAAGCCTATTCGATCTTAAAATCCCAGCGCGACAACGAAATCCGCGACAGTAAAGCGCGTTTTGCGCTTCTTGGTGCGGTTGCCGTGCAGTTTGCCCGGTTTGAAAGAACGGAACGCGCCATCGAGATCGCGCAGGAAAACATAGACGAAATGCAGCAACTATCGGCGCTTTCGCAAATCGCGCAGATTTCCGCCGCCAATGGAAATGAAGAAATGTCGCGTCAGGCTTTGAACGCGATTTTTGAAGATTCGACCCGAATGTTTGCGCTCGTCGGCATCAGCGACGCGGAACATAACGCCGGAGAACGCGAAAAAGCACTCGCCACCTTAAACGAAGCCGCGACGCTCTGCGAAACCGTCCCGCAATTAGCCTCGCGTTCGGAAGCCTACAATGCCTTTGCCGTGCGCTTTCAGGAATACGGCGACTCGGAAAAAGCGCGCGCCTTTCTGCACGCAAACCTCGAAACAATCAGTGAAATCCGCGACGAAACAAGCCGTTCGGTGCGCCTTGCAAAGCTCGCCGCGCTTTACGAAAAATTCGATTTTGCTTTGACCGACGAGGAAAAAGCGATTCTTAAAGAAATGATTCGCCGGGCGGAAGTATTTTAGTAAATTTCAAAAAGTAAATTTTAAAACCGTTTGTCAAAAATAGTAAGAAATTAATTTGAATGATAACAAACTTTAAATATAGCCAAGTCTTGAGGAAATAGTAAAAAATAATCGTTAATAAATAGTTCGGTTTCTTCTCTTGGTTAAGCAAAAAATATCTGATGAGCATTACGACTAATTATTTCTTCAATGATTCCGATGACTTAATCGAACTTACGCCGAAAATCAACAGTTGGCTTGGTTGTTTTCTTGAGCCGTATGAAGCCAGCTCAGAAGATTTATTTTGTCGCTTTTTAGCAATGGAATTCTCATTATCTATACACAACCTTGAGAATGATGGCGAACTTGATTTCGAGAATTATAAATATGAAATTGGCTTTCGAGTGCCAGCACCGGACGGAGATTTACGCATCTCGCAGCTACCGGCGATAGCTTTGGTGGCTTATGTTTTATACCGTCGAATGAAAATTACCGGAATGCTTGTTTATGACGTTCAGTCTTTGCTAGCAAGATATGAGGAACGGCTTGAACCTGAAAGCTATGTGACGGAAATTTACGATACTGTTTCAAAAGAGTTTGTCAGTTTTCCGAAGCACTTAGAGACATTACAGAAGCGATTGCCGGAAACGGTATGGTGAAAATCACGCAAAACGAACAAGTTATTGTCGTAAACACGAAAAAACGACTTTCTTATCACGTTGTTCTTTAATCCTAAACTTAACGCAAGTTCGATATAAGCCGTCGAAGACGGCAATATATTTGTAGCCCACATCGCTAGATATGGGGATCATTTACAGTAAAATCAAAGCCATTGAAAATGGCGACATACATTGTATTTCGCCATTTTCAATGGCTTGATAAAAAATTAATGATTCTTCCCACGATTTGCATCGTGGGCTACAAATATAACGTCGGTTTCACCGACTAAATCTGAATTTCTTACATCGAATTCACGTTAACCTTATCCCAGATGGTTTTGCCCTACATCATCTCATCTGCTAAAAAACATCATTTATCAACAAATCTTCATAAGAATCGCGTTTTCTAATCAATTCGACCTCGCCGTTTTTTTTTATTAAAAAGAATGCCGGAAGCTGGCGACCGTTGTATTGGAATATTTGGACAATTGAAAATGCGCCGCAGTTTAATAAATCTAAAACTCTGTGTTGGATATTTTCTTTTTCTCAAATACTTGCGCGAAATTCAGCGACAGCTTAATCTATTAGTGTTATGAACACACAACTTTCTGAAATTTTACAGCTATCGGTTGCCGAACGAATTCAGCTTGTCGAGGACATTTGGGACAGCATTGCGACTGTTCCCGAAGCTGTTTCATTGACCGAAGAACAAAAAGCGGAACTTGACCGACGATTAGAAGCATATCAATCCAATCCGAGCGAGGGCATTTCGTGGAACGATCTGAAGACAAAATTGCGAAAACGGGCGTAACACGGGAAATTATTGTTCGCCCCGAAGCAGAAGCCGAAGTAAAACAAGCGTTTGAATGGTACGAAGAACAAAGCGAAGGTTTGGGACTTGAGTTTTTGCGGGCGATTGAGGCTTGTCTGTCCGGCGTAATGCGTAATCCGTTTGCCTTTCAAATTGCCAAAGTTCCAAATGTCAGACGCACTCTTGTCAGGCGTTTTCCGTATGCTTTGTTTTAATTGGCTGATGACGATGCAATTGTGGTTATCGCAGTTTTCAATATCAAACGCCAACCGATTGATTGGTCAGAGCGCGTGTAAAATAAATCCGTTAAAAATTAGCTTACACGGCGACAATCAGGTTGTTAAAAAATATCATTACTCAACAAATCTTCATAACCATCACGTTTTCTGACCAATTCAACATCGCCGTTTTCACGAATCAAAATAACCGCCGGAAGCTCGCGACCGTTGTATTGAAACATTTGCGCGATTGAATACGCGCCGCAGTTTAAAAGTGCCAGAACTTCGCCGACTTCCACATTTTCGGGCAGATTTCGATAATCGGGAAGTCTGCCTTCGCCTTCGATGTCGAAATAAACGTCGCCGCCGTCGCATAAAGGTCCGGCGAGCTTATATTTTGCCGAATGCGCTTCGCCCGCGCGTGTCGCAGAAATCAGTTGGTAATACCATTTATAAGTTTCCATCGAAAGCAAGATGTTGAACCCCGCGTCGGTCAAAAGCCAGTGGTCGGTGGTCGGTGGTCGGTGGTCGGATTTTTGTATTTCTGCTGACTGCTGACTGCTAACTGCTAACTGTTTTATCGGTCTTTCCTTTTTATTTCTAACCGTTGTCAGACAAATTCCCGCATCAGCGATCACGCTTCTGCCGGGTTCGAGCAGAAGTTCGATGTGGTCGAGAAGATGCGAAGCGTTTGCTTTTTCGGCGGCTTCCTTCATTGACTGCCACGCTTGGCGCAAAACTTCAGCCGGTTCGAGAGTTGCGGAAAAAAGTTCGCGCTGTGCTTCGTGAAAATCTTCGTTTTGTGCCGAATCGCGCAGATAATTTACGGGAAAACCGCCGCCTAAATTAAGGTGCGACAGGTAATGTCCGGTTTCGTTGTGAATAAGCAAAAGATTTTCAAAAAGCGTTGTCAAAGCCTCGGCATAAGGCTCGGAACGCGGATTTTGCGAGCCGATATGCAGATGAATGCCGCACAAGTTTAGAAATTCGTCATCCGGTTTCCAGCGCCGGAATGCCGATAACGCTTCGTCCGGCATCATTCCGAATTTCGAGGTCAGGAGCGCGGTCTGCAAGCCGGAAAGCGTGTCGCTCTCGATTTCCGGCACGAGCCGAAGCGAAACATTGGCGCGTTTTTTAAGTTTTCGCGCGACTTTTTCCGTTAATTCGATTTCAAAGATCGAATCCGCCTGAATCGCATAAATTCCGGCATTTATCGCTTCTTCGAGTTCACGCTCGGTTTTGCTCGTGCCGTTAAAAATAATCTGTTCGGGTTTAAATCCGATTTTCAGAGCCTTAAAAAGTTCACCGCCGGAATTTACTTCCAGATCCGCGCCCGCCTCTTTCACGCATCGCAGGATCGCCATATTCGAATTGGCTTTCGCGGCGTAGCAAATCTTTAATTTACAATCAATAACGCTTTCCGCGCGTTTTAGCCGCGCAATATTTCCCCTGATGCGCGATTCCGAAAATACAAAAAGAGGCGTGCCGAATTTTTGTGCCAGATCGGTTGCCGACACATTTTCGATGTAAAGTTTCCCGTCAGAATTTTTTAGAAAATCTTCAATTTCCCAGTTCATTCAAAAAGGTTAAAACAGTGAAACTGCAAAGAGCAAGAAAAGAAATTGCTTTATAGAATTTTTTATTGAAATTTCTCACAAAAATAAACTTGTTAAACATTAAAAAACAGTTGTAAATTATCGGGCGATTCTGTAGTATTAAACAAGTGTTCTCCTAAACACTCAAATCCAAAATAAGTTTCCCCTTCATCAAAACACAAAAAAATATGATACTCGATTCTTTCCCACAGAATACGCAATTTAATATACCTACACCAATCGGCTGCAATTCCTGTTCAGATAATATTGGTCTCGATTTCGATTTTACGATGGCATTTCAGCCGATAATTGATTTGCAGGAGAAAAAAATATTTGCTCAGGAAGCATTGGTTAGAGGCTTAAGCAATGAATCCGCCGGCGAAATTCTTTCAAAAGTAACGCCGCAAAACAAGTATAAATTCGATCAGTCGTGCCGCATCAAAGCGGTAAGTTTGGCGGCAAGTCTGGAAATAGATTCATTTATCAGCATTAATTTTTTGCCGAATGCCGTTTACAGACCGGAAAATTGTTTGCGAACGACGATCCGCGCCGCGAGCGAAAATAATTTTCCGATTGAGAAAATCATTTTTGAAATAACGGAAGTCGAAAAACTCGAAGATAATAATCATCTGAAACATATTGTTTTGGAATATAAACGACACGGTTTTAAAACCGCTCTGGACGATTTCGGTTCCGGTTATTCGGGCTTGAATTTGCTGGCGGCGTTTCAGCCGGATTATATAAAAATTGATATGGATTTATTACGAAATATCGATCAAGACCGCAACCGGCAAATTATTGTAAAAAACCTTGTTCATCTCTGCCGAGACCTCGGAATCGAGATTATTGCCGAAGGAATCGAAACAAAACCGGAGCTGAGTGTTTTGGAAGATTTCGGCGTAACGCTTTTTCAGGGCTATTATTTTGCCAAGCCTTCGTTTCAGTCACTCGCCTATATTTCGCCTGAATTATTTTTGTAATTTTTCGGGAGAAATTTTTTTTCAATTTTTTTTAACCTTTAAATGACCGGTTTTTCTTAAAATTTACGCATTAATAAATAGGATAGAAAAATTGGTTTGGTTGCAATTTTTCTCTTTTTTAAATCACCTCAGCGCGAAAGCGGGAAACGGGCGAATTTTATCAAAATTCGCCCGTTTCCCGCTTTAAAGAAAACCATCGGAAAATTTATTCTCAAAATTCATCTGCCATCAAAGATTCTTATAGACGAATAAACAAATTTGCTGTATATTCAAACGATATTCATCAAAATAGACGGAAGAATTGCATAAAGCCATAACCATAGCTGATGACTTAATTTAAGTTAAATGCAAATAAATAAATGTAAATTCGGGCGAGAAACAGATGGAAATCAGACAGTTAAAAGCATTTATTGCAATCGCGGAAACAAAGACATTTACGGCAGGTGCGCGGCGTTTAAATATTACGCAGGCGGCGATTTCGATGCAGATTCAGCAGATCGAAAAGGAGATCGGGTTGCCGCTTTTTACCAGAACTTCGCGGCGCGTGATCATTACGGAAGCGGGCGAATATCTTTTGCGGCGGGCGCGAAAAATCCTGCGCGAACACGATACGGCACTCGCCGAAATTGCCGAAGTCGCCGGTTCGGAACACGGTCGTCTGCGCGTCGGTTCGGCTTCGGCAATGTTTGCTACGGCGCAACTGCCGAAAATTCTGGAACATTTAAAGGCAAAATTTCCGAACGGGCAAATCACGGTTTCTTCCGGCACGAGCCAGGTTCTGGTCGAGAAAATTATGCACAACGATATTGATGTCGCCTTTGTTTCCCTGCCGGTGGACAATGCCAATATTGTTACCGAAATGCTTTTCAGCGATGTTATGGTTGCCATTGCATACCCGTCGCACCCGCTTGCCAAAAAGAAAACGATCAGCGCGGCAACTCTTGCCAGAGAGAATTTGATTTTAGGCGAACAGGGCGGAAATGCGCGGCGAATGATTGACGAATTTTTCGATGAAGCTCACGTTCGCCCGAATGTCGTGATGGAACTTTCGCGTCAGGAAGCGATCAATAAAATGGTTGAAAACAAAATGGGAGTCGGCATTTCCGGTACGAAATATGTCGCCGGAGACATTGCCGCCGGCAGATTGATCTCGTGGAAACTCGAAGGTGCGGACATTAAATGGGATTTAGGTCTGGCACGCCTGCGCGGCGGTTATTATTCGCCGATTTCCAAGGAATTCGTCGAACTCTGCAAGGAAAGCTTCGCCGACCGCGAAAATACCGCAAAAGCGTAAGATCAATGGACAATGGACAATGGACAATGGACAATTGATACCGTTTACTATTAGAAATTGTGCATTGGTCAGTAGCGTCGGCGTGAGCCGATGCGTTATCCATGATGAGCAATTGACGCAGTTGCTTACGCAAACCGCTACTGACTCTAATGCACAGTTTCTAGGTAGAAATGGTA
>JBBRVS010000161.1:0-13169 GCA_038246645.1 Pyrinomonadales bacterium | reverse complement strand
GAAGTCGTTTTTCCGGGATTTTGAAATGTTCCCGCAAATATCTCGCCAATTGCTAATTTCCAGTCGCCATTTTCAAATACAAAAGGAAGATTTTCCCAGTTTTTATCTGTTTCATTAAAAACTTCTAAATATGCCCATCCGTCTTTAATTATTTCATCCCGCATTTTCGGCAGATCGGTTGAAAATGTTGTTGCCGTAAATCCATTGGCATAAACATCTTCGATCTGCTTGTCTTGTTGTTTAGCAACCATTTGAGTAAAACTATGAGTTTCTTCCGACATCTCACGTTTTATGGCTTCGGTGTTTTTTGCTTTGACCGCCTTAAAAAGTCTGATATATGTGGCGACAGGTGAAGATTCTATTCTTTTTACGCCGTAACCTTTCGCAAAAACGGTTTTGCCGTCTTTAACAATGGCAATCGCCATTCCGGGCTGATTCCAGTCTTTCATCACTTGAGCGGCATACGCATCAATTTCGGAAAGTTGTTGTTCGAGCGAGCCGGAATTTATTGTTGATACAGTATTTCCAGGATCATCGCCGGGTTTTAGAGTTTGTGAATAAGAAAAAACAGGGAAAATGAGTAAAAGTAAAAGCAGATTGAAACGCAAGAAATTATTTTTCATATTTGAACCTTGATTTTTGTTGGATTTTTGCTAAAGATTAACACAAAATCGCGCAAGAATTAAGGCGGTCTTTCGACCGCCTCGAAAAGAAATTTCAATTTTATTTTAATTTTTATCCCGAAATATATCCGCCCGGCGCGGGAATATCGCCGTTTGAGCCGAATGAAACAACTGTAAAATTACCGCCCGCACTTAGCAGGACATACCAAACGCCGTCGCGGAAGACGGAAATATCTGTAATTCCGTCGCCGTCAAAATCGGCGGGCGCGGGGCGGTCGGTGGCGATTCCGAATTGCGCGGCGGAAAATCCGTCGCGGCTTTTTAAGAAATACCAAACACCGTTCGACGGACGAAAAACAGCAATATCATAAAGCCCGTCGCCGTCGTAATCGCCTTGAACCGGTTTATCGCCGTCCACACCGAAACCCGTGATAATAAAATTATTGTCCGAGCTTTTCCAGATATACCAGACTCCGGTCGAGGGTCGCCAAACCGCGATGTCCGTTTTTCCGTCGCCGTCATAATCGCCTTGCGCGATTTTGTCCGTGCCGATGCCGAATTGACGAATATCAACAGCACCGTCCGACGAGCGCAGAATATACCAAACTCCGGTCGAGGGTCGCCAAACCGCCAAATCCGCCTTCAAATCGCCGTCATAATCGCCGACCACCGGAATATCACCGTCCGCGCCGAATTGCGTAATTAAAAAACCGCCCGAACTTTTCAGCACATACCAAACTCCGGTCGAAGGGCGGAAAACGGCGAAATCCGAAATGCCGTCGCCGTCGTAATCGGCGGACGCGACTTTATCGCCGCTCGATCCGAATTGAACCGCCTGAAAGTTTCCGTCCGTGCTGTTTAATGAATACCAAACGCCGGTTGACGGGCGAAAAACGGAAATATCGCTTTTGACATCATTGTCGAAATTGGCAATCGCGCTTCCCGAAAGGGTCGCTTTGTTTGTCGCATAGATATAATCGCCCGACAGGTCGCCGTCGCTGTTGGCGGCGTTTCCGGCGGTGTGAAATCTGACTTTGCCGGCTCTCGCGGCAGGCGCAGTCCAGGTAAATGTCCAGGATTTTGTGCCGAATTGGGTCGGCGTAATCCCGTTAGAAGTATGTTGGATATAGTCGCGCTGGTTTCCGCCGACAAGACCGAAAATGATTTGCAGCGGTTGCGGAGTTTGTTCGGGAAACGAAAATGTGCCGACTTTTTCCCCTTGACTGTCAATTGCCGTCATTTGAAAACCGAAAAGTACGGCGTTTTCTTCGCTCAGCGTGACCGTCACGGGAATTTGCTGATTCGGCAGATAATTTGTCGGAACACCCGTAATTAAGATGTTTCCTTCTCCGCTGTTAATCGGAAAATCTCCGTGGCAAGATGTGCAATTGGCTTCGCCCGGCGCGTTCGTATTGGAAGCCGACGGACCGAAAGCCGAAGCTTTTACTTTTTCATTTTCAGGCGAAAATTTAAGAAAACCGAAAACTGCCAGAATAGAGGCAAATCCGACGATAAATAATTTGATGCGGAATACTCTGCGCGAAACGTCTTGCATTTTAGATTAAAACTCCTTGCTTGATTTTTTTTGAAAATTGCTTTTGCTGTTTTTATTTGACGGTTTCAGTCAAACAAAAGTCTAAGAACTTTGCCTTTTTTGAAAATATGCTTTGCGCTTTTGAAAGTCAAAGAAATTTAACCGTTTTTAACATTTCAGCCCGAACTTTTGTGATAAGATAATTCCAAAGAGAAGTAATTTCGCCGATAAAAATAACCCTGATAAATTTATGACCAAAACAGAAATTTTAGCTTTTACCATAAAAATACTTCTTTATTTTCTCGGATTTCTCGCGATTTTATTTACATTTTTGCCGTTTTTAAAGTTCGATAACTGGTGGATTCGGATCGGCGATTTCCCGCGTCTGCAGATAGCCGTCGTCTGTTTGATCGTTTTGCTTCCGCTGGTTGTTCTCCACCGACCGTTGGCGGTTTACGAATGGGTTTTTATCGGTTTACTGGCGTTTTCCGCCGTCTATCAATTTTTCTGCATTTTGCCTTATACGCCCGTTTATCCGAAACAGGTTGAATTAAGCCGAAATCCCGATCCGCAAAAGACTTTAAAACTTCTGATTTCAAATGTTTTTATGGAAAATGACGATTACGGAGAGCTTTTGCAGTTAATTGAAAAAGTAAATCCCGATGTCATTCTGCTGGCGGAACCGGATGAGAAATGGCTGAAAGAAATTGCCGTTTTAAAAAAAAATTATCCGCATTTTGTCGAAAAACCGCTCGATAATGCTTACGGAATGGCGCTTTATTCACGGCTCGAACTCATTAATCCGCAACTTAAATTCTTAGTTGAAGGCGATATTCCGTCAATTCATACGGACGTTAAACTGCCTTCCGGCGATCTTGTCAAACTTTATTGTCTGCATCCGCGACCGCCCCTTCCGACGGAAAGCCTCGATTCGACCGAGCGCGATGCCGAATTGATTATTGTCGGCAAGGAAATCAAAAACATTGACCAACCGGCGATTATTGCGGGCGATTTAAACGATGTCGCGTGGTCGCGGACAACGACTCTTTTTCAAAAAATCAGCGAAATGCTCGATCCGCGCATCGGCAGAGGTCCCTACAGTACCTTTCACACCGATTATTCGTTTATCCGGTTTCCGCTCGATCACGTTTTCCATTCCAATCATTTTCGCCTCGCCGAACTCGAGCGTTTGCCGAGTATCGGCTCGGATCATTTCCCGATGTATATTGCTTTAAGTTATGAAACGACCGCCGAATTTACGCAGGAAACGCCCGAAGCCGAACCTGAAGATGAACGCGAAGCAAACGAAATGATTGATGAAGCCGTCGAGAAAAAAGAAAATGAAGACAAAGAATAAATTTTCCTTTTAGATTTCCTTTCCGACAAAATAAAGCTGCGAATCAAATGTTTGCTCGCCGCTTCCGACCGGAATTTGTTCATAACTTCCGTCAGGTTTTAAGATTTTGGCATTAACATTATCTTTCAGATAAGAGGCGAGAAGTTCGTCCTTTAGATATTTAGCGAGGCGCGCATCTTTGATCGGCACGATCGCTTCGACGCGGCGGTCGAGATTGCGGTGCATCCAATCGGCACTTCCGATAAAAATTTCTTCATTGCCGCCGCTCGCAAAATAAAAAATGCGGCTGTGTTCGAGAAATCTGCCGACGATTGAAACGACGCGGATGTTATCCGAAAGTCCTTCGATTGCGGGACGCAAAACGCAGATCCCGCGTATGATCAGATCAATTTTTACGCCCGCCTGCGAAGCGCGGTAAAGCGCACGCGCTATTTTATCGTCGGTCAAACTATTGACTTTGACAATAATTTGCGCGTCTTTGCCGGCGCGTTTATTCTTGGTTTCGCGGTTGATCAGTTTGAGCATTTTTTGCCGCAGATTGATCGGCGCGATTAAAAGCTCACGATATCTGGTTTGATGTGAATAGCCGGTCAAAAAATTAAATAAATCGCTCGTATCTTTGCCGATTTCTTCATCTGCGGTCAGAAGTCCCAAATCCGTATAGATTTTTGAAGTCGTCGGATTATAGTTTCCCGTTGCCAGATGAACATAACGGCGCAGTTCGTCATTTTCGCGGCGCACGACGAGCGTTACTTTTGAATGAGTTTTCAAACCGCGCATTCCGTAAATTACGTGAACGCCTTCGCTTTCGAGCCGCCGCGCCCATTCGATATTGTTTTCCTCATCAAACCGCGCCTTGAGCTCGACCAGCGCGGCGACCTGTTTTCCGTTGCGGCTCGCTTTTATCAGGGATTTAACGATCGGAGAATTTTTCCCCGTGCGGTACAGACAGATTTTTATGGCGCGAACATTTTCATCTTCCGCCGCCGCATCTATAAAATCCGTCACCGTGCTGTAAGCCGTATATGGATGATGAAGGAGAACGTCCTGTTTTTTTAAGATTTCAAAAATATTTTCCGGTTGGCGCAGAGCCTCCGGAATCGAATAAGCAATCGGACGGTCTTTCAGAGCGGGACGCTCCAGTGAATAGAGCGTCATTAGATCGGGAGTATTCAAGAATCCGTCAATTTTATAAATGTCTTTTTCGGTCAGCCCGATTGAGGTCGTTATATAATCAACCATTTCATCGGGCATCGAAGCTTCGACTTCGAGCCGCACGGGAAAACTGAATCTCCGCAAATGATGAAGTTCGCGCTCCATCGTCCGCAAAAGGTCGCCCGCTTCATCTTCGCGCAGTTCGATGTCGGCATCTCTTGTGATGCGAAACAAAAACGGCGTATTTGTCCGCATATTCGGAAACAGCGAACTGACGTTAGCGGCAACCAATTCTTCCAGAGGCGTAAATCGCGTGCCGTCTTCATTGACCGGAATCAGGCGCGAAACATTCGGCGGCAATTTTATGCGGACAAAACGGTTATTGGAATATAAATGCCGGAGATTGCCGGTATGAGAATTTTTTTCAGGTTCGACGATCAGACCCAGATTCAAACTCAAATTTGAAATATATGGAAACGGATGACTGATATCAACCGCTTGCGGTGTCAGCACGGCAAAGACATTTTTTATATAATAATCGTCCGCTCTCTTTTTTTCAGCGAATTTTAAAGTATTATAAGAAAAAATTTCGATGCCTTTGTCCGAAAGTTGCGGCAAAATTTCTTCACGCAAACAGCGCATCTGTTCGGTCAGCATCGGACGTAAAAGTGTGCGGATTTCGCGAAGCTGTTCCGCCGCCGAAAGCCCGTCGGGCGAAAGTTCGAAAATGCCTTCGGAAACTCGTTCCTTCAGCCCCGAAACCCGAATCATAAAAAATTCGTCGAGATTATTTGAAAAAATCGAAAGAAATTTAAGTCTTTCGAGAAGCGGAGTTTTTTCGTCGAGACCTTTTTCCAAAACCCGCTTGTTAAATTCCAGCCAGCTCAGTTCGCGGTTGAAAAGATAACGCGGATTATCAACGGATAAGATATTTTGGATGGGGTCCGGTTGAATTATCTGCGTTTCGGCAGTCTCGCTGGTTACTAGTTTGTTCATAATGAAATACTGATTTAATTTTATGAGGTTAGAAGAGCAATGACAATAATAAGGATGTTAAATTTTTATTTGTAAGAACTTTATAAAGTTAAATTTAACAAAAGAAAAGGTTGGAAGTCAGAAATAAATTTTTGACTTCCAACCTTTTCTAAGTTTAAGGTAAGGAAGAAAAGATATTAAACTTTCCCTCCTTAATAGTTAATTACGGCAGATATTCGCTCGGAATCGCCTTATCGGTCGCGATACCGAAATTCGCTGTCGAAACACCCGAAGTGCTCGCGCTGATCCACCATTGACCGTTGCGGTAAACCGCCACATCGTCTTCGCCGTCGCCGTCATAGTCTCCCGGAACGGGAATATCGCCCGATTGTCCGAACGGAACGAACGTCGTATTTCCGCTGCCCGAACTGAGCAGTAAATACCACGTGCCGTTCGACGGACGGAAGACCGCGATGTCGTCCTTGCTGTCGCCGTCATAATCAGCGTGTGCCACTAAATCACCGGCTTGTCCGAAGCCAACATTGACCGTTCCGCCGCCTGATAATTGAGCGATCCACAGGTTGCCGCGCTTGACGCTCAGATCGGATTTACCGTCGCCATCCCAATCAGCCACCAGCGGCGTATCGCCCGCTTGTCCGAACGGAGTAAAGGTCGCTCCGCCGCCGCTGTTTAAGATATACCAGGTATTGTCCGCCGGACGGAAGACCGCAATGTCGTCATTACCGTCGCCGTCATAATCGCCGACTACCGGAACATCTCCGGGTGAACCCCAAGCCACGCCGGAAACAACGAAACCATTGCTGTTCAGGACATAGAAATCGGGAGTTCCGGCGGTATTGGTGGCGCGGAAGATGGCGGTGTCGGTTTTGCCGTCGCCGTCAAAATCGCCCGGTGTCAGAATATCGGATGAAATTCCCCAGTTGAGAACCGAGAAACCGGCAGTCGAACCGTTCAAATACCAGTTTCCTTCGGATGGACGGAAGACCGACAGATCGGTTTTGCCGTCGCCGTCAAAGTCCGCTCTCGAACGAACATTCGTTGTCGGAATAAATGAACAGGCATAACTTCCGATAACAGAAATCGTATCAACATTCCAACCTACTGCGGCTGTATTATCATCGGCACCAAAACGCCATCTAAGACGGACATTTTGACCTGCTGCCGCCGCCGGAAGCTGGACTGTTGTCGTAACATAACCGTTGGAATTTCCCGTCCAGGCATTTCGACCGGCTAAGGGATTGTTCACGCCGGTTGCTCCCAAAACGCCGTTATATCCGTTTGTGATAAAACTTCCACCGGCTGTTAAGATGTCCTGAAACACCCCGGCACCGATGCTGATTTCCAAAACGCCGCCATCCCAAGCCGCTTCGGTATTATAGTTATTGCGGAAAGTGACCGTAGCCGCCGAAGCCGTGATCGGAATCGAAGGCGAGGTCAAATCCGTTCCGCCGCCGACCGTTAAAGGATCAAGCGCGAACGCGGAATTTGTCGCTGTGTCGGGATTTACTATCGTAGTTATAAAATTTGTTCCGCCGGCAACAGCGGTCGCCGTCCAGCCTGCCGGAAATGCCGGAGCCGTAACGCCGTCAAAGTTTTCCGTAAGAGTTGTTATCGGAACGCCGATAAGAATCGTTTTGGTGAGACTTGTCGCACCTAAACTGCTGTTGACATTCAAGGTTAGTGTTACAGTATTTCCGCAAAGCGTATTTGCCGGAACAGTAAAGTTGATATTTTGGCTGACCGTCTGTCCGTTGGTAATGCTGCCGTAATTGGCAGTTCCGCCGCCGACAACTTCAAGCGTTACGCCGGTCGCCGTACCTCCGGTCGAATTGGTTAGCGGAATGGTTAAAACAATCGGTTCGCCCGGTTCGGGGAATCCGTCGCCGTCGCCCGGTGTATCGCTGACTGTAAAGGTCGGTGTTTGCAGCAAGTTCGGTAAATCGAATCCGTTGGTAACATTTGCCGGGCTGGGACTTACAACTCTTGCCGAAAAACCCATTCCGCGAAGGGCGAAACCTGCCCACACATCAGCGACATCCGCTCCCGCTTCCGGTGCGGCGGCACTTGCTTGTGCCGCTGCCAGAATGGCATCTCTTTCGGTCAGCATGGTCGGTGCGAGCGGTGCAAGTTTCATTCCGTCCGTCACCAGTTGCAGTGCCTTACGGTTGCCGACTTCCCAACCGAGTCTCGATATTAATTTCTCACGAACTTCCCATAATGCACTGCTCCAGACTTCACCCGCATTGTGAACCGCATCGCATTGTGATGCGCCAAACGGTCCGCGTCCGAAGGCAAAGCTCGAATTCGTGAAGCGGGTGGCACATCCCGCATTGATGTCGCTAAAGATATACGCATTATGCGGTTTGTTGTTGGCTCCGCCAGTGAATGCGATCGGTGCTTTCGGGTAGCGGCGGATTCCGTAATAATAGTTACCGGTAAATCCGGCAGTACCTAAATATGTCGCATAGCCGCCGAGACTGTACACGCCGTTCGACGGATCGGTCGGTTCGGACAGCATCGCGTGAGCATAGAAATCCGACCAGCCTTCGCCCATTCCGCGTGCCATATTCGTTGACAAACCGGAGGAGTTTCCGTGCAGACGGTTTGATAAACCGTGCGTCACTTCGTGAATAATAATATCGGCATCGGCTGTGCCGTCATAATCGGGTGTCGGACCTGTCCAGATAAACATCTGCATTCTTCCGCGTCCGCCGTCTGCCGGGGTCGAGAAGTTTGCATTATTCGTGCCTGAAGAATCCTGACCTTCCGCCGATACACGATCACCCGCAACGCCGCCGCGACCGAAGTTATCACCCTGGAAGTTAAATGCCTGTTCGGTAAAACCGAGACGATACATTTCGCTCTGATAGCGGTTCATGACATAGAACATTTGAATCACCGCACCTTTTTGGGCTTCGGTAGTCAATGGTGCATCACCCGGCGCGGGATTTCCCGGCGGCGGATTCCAGGTTGATGAAAATGAACGATTCACGCCCGGAATCGGGGCGTCAACTCCATTCGGAGCAACGCGGTCAATGCCGGATTCATTATAGTTTCCGTCAGTTATGTTGGCACCATCGGTGATCCAGCCGTTATTGTTGAATGTATAAGGTGCTTCATTTCCGATAACAGTTACGTTGGTTCGGGCGGTGAGTGCGCCCTGCGTTCCTAAAGTCGGATTAATCGGTCCCGGCGAAAACGCTGCCGGACTGTCGGCAACATTGATCATCGAATTCGGGTTGGCATAAACCTGATAGGTTGCCGCTTGAGTCTGGTCTTCGGTAATATTCTTGCGCCAGAGCATCGTCCCGGTTCGGGCATCAACAATGACGTAATAAGCATTAACGGGCTGCCAGATCAGAACTCTCCACGCCGCCACGGCAACGCCGGGTTCGGTCGGGAAATACATTTTTTCAGCCGTTGTTGCCCAATCGCCGTTGCCGAAAACGACTTTCAGATCATCTGAAGCCGCATCGTTACGGGTTGTCTCTTCGGCTTTAAGCGAATAGTTGATATTTTGAGCCGCGCTTCTGACCGCGTTCAGCGGATTACCGAAATCGTTTGAAAGCGATTCGTAATCGAGACCGGGAGCCAGATTATTGATCACGCGAATCATCTCGCCGTTTTTGGTAAAACCGGCTTTGATCTCGCCGCGGAAAACGGGAATGTTATTAATTCTTTGTTCGAGATGGGCAAACGACAGATTGCCGTCCGGATTCGTATAATCGGCAACAACGCGCAGAGCATCGGCTTGAGCGTCTGAAACGCCGATCAAACTTTCATTCGCTTTGGCAAAGCCGCGAAGAATTTCCGCACGATTTCCGCTCGCAGTCGTGGTTAAAAAGGCGCGACCTTGCTTGATATCAGTCCCGATCACTTCGGGTGTGCGAATGTCCTCATTATATTCAACTTTTAAGGTCGGAACCTTGGTTCGCAAGGTTTCTTCGCCGCGCACAAAATTGTCCCGAATGTCGGCAATTACCGCCGCATCTCTGTTTAATGACTGACGAAATTTCGTGATTTTTTCATGAGCCGATTTGTCGGCGCGAATATCATAATTTTCTAAGCCTTCTTCCTGACTATGGGTTCTCGGATTTAATCCTTCACCTGTTTCGATTTGTTTTCCGGCTTCGGAACGGAATTTATACGGCGCAATGACGAGAGCCGCAAATAATCCCAGAATGACAAAGCAAAACACTAATGTTTTGCGAAAACTTGTCTTGGTATCTTTTTGCATTTACTTATGAATCTCCTAAAATTTATTGAAACGTGTAACTGCTTGTAAGCAGCTTTTTTATTTGAAAAATAAAAGCGTTGATAAAGATATATCGGTTGTTATCGAAAGAAAAAAATCACATATTAAAATAAAGTTTTTCGATACCAAGCGGATTTATTATTAAAATTTGCTATGATTTGAACTACGGGGTAATTTCTCTTTTCGGGGAAAATTAGAAAAATCACTAGCTGCGAATTTATAATTTATAAATTGAATTTAAAGCATTACAGAAACATCTCTGTTAAGTCAAATAGCAATTTTAAGACAACATAAAATTTACAAAACATAATGGAAGAAATTTTCGGCAAAAACGGACTTATTGCAAAACATCATAAAGGCTATGAACATCGCCCCGGTCAGATAAAAATGGCGGAAGCGGTTTTAAGAGCATTTGAAGAAAAAAAACATCTGCTCGTCGAAGCGGGAACGGGAACGGGAAAAACGCTCGCCTATCTCGTTCCGGCAATTGCGGCGGCAATCGGGCAGAAAAAACGCGTGATCATCTCGACCGGCACAAAAAATTTGCAGGAACAATTGATGGAAAAAGATATTCCGTTTTTGCAAAAAGTGTTGCCGAAAAAATTCAGCGCGTCATATATGAAAGGTCGCTCGAATTACGGCTGTCTTTATCGCATTGCGAAAGCCGAACATCAGCCGATCTTAGACGGTCTGGACGAATTGGATCATTTTGACGAAGTTCGCCGCTGGGCGCGGGATACGGAAACGGGCGATAGAGCCGAACTCGTTACTTTGCCCGAACATATTCCGTTCTGGACGCGAATCAATGCAAAATCGGAAACTTGCATCGGGCAGAAATGTCCCGATTTCGAGCCGTGTTTTATTACGAAAATGCGGCAAAAGGCGGAAGATGCCGATATTGTTATCGTCAATCATCATTTATTTTTCGCCGATCTGAACGTGCGGGGAAATCAATACGGCAAGGTTTTGCCCGATTACGGGGCGGTGATCTTTGACGAAGCGCATTTAATTGAAGACATCGCCGCCGATTATTTCGGTTTTCAGATTTCGAGTTTTCAGATCGAAGAACTCGCCCGCGATGCCGATAATCTGCCGATCACCGACGCGGTTATCACGCGGGATTTAACAAAATTGGTAGCGAAAATCATCGGCTTGGCAGATCAATTCTGGGTTCGTTTTCAGCAGGGACGCGGGCAGGAAGGCAGATTTCCGCTGCTTCCCGATGCATTCGTCCAAAAACGGCGTAATGAAGTCGAAGAAACTCCGCTCGGCGAAGCATATTTTGCGCTCGACAATGCGATGGAAAGATTGGAAACGGCGGTTGACGTTTACTCGGAAAAAATGCCCGAAGCCGAAAGTCTGCTCCGAAGAATTATGCAGACGCGTTTCGATCTGGAATTCATCGTCAAACAATCGGAGAAAAATTACGTGTACTGGCTCGAAAAACGCGGTCGCGGAATGTTTCTGCGCGCGTCGCCGATTGATGTTTCCGAACTTCTTAAAGACAAACTTTTTGACAAGGTCGAAACCGTCGTCATGACGAGCGCGACGCTCTCTTCAAACGGAAAATTCGACTTTATCAAAGACCGGCTCGGTTTAGAAAGCGGCAAGGTCGAAACTCTGCTCGCGCCTTCCGCCTTCGATTATCAAAAACAGGCGATAATTTATCTGCCGAAAGGAATGCCCGAACCGCGTGCGCCGGAATTTACGCAGTTTGCGGCAAGCGAAATCATTAAAATCATCAATGTGACAAAAGGACACGCGTTCGTTCTCTGCACGAGCAATTATTCGATGAATGCGCTGTTTGAACTCGTTTCGATGCGCGTCAATTTCCCGTGTTTCGTGCAAGGCTCGATGTCGAAAGCCGGACTTCTCGACCAATTCCGCCAAACTCCGAACGCCGTTCTTTTTGCGACCAGTTCATTCTGGCAAGGCGTTGACGTGCAGGGCGAACAACTTTCCTGCGTCATCATTGACAAGTTGCCGTTTGCCGTCCCGTCCGATCCGATTGTCGCCGCCCGAACTCGTTTTATTGACGAGAGCGGCGGAAAATCCTTCTTCGAATACAGCGTCCCGAACGCGATCATCACGCTCAAACAGGGAATCGGACGACTTATCAGAAGCAAAACCGACAAAGGCGTAATCGCCATTTTAGACTCGCGTTTAAGAACAAAAGGCTATGGGAAAGATTTTCTAAACTCTCTGCCGAAAGCGCGAATTACGGGAGAATTGAAAGACGTTGCAGAAATATTTAACGAAAATTATTTTGGAGCAAAAAGATAATAGAATATGGCAAATAAAGGAGATATTATTAACTCACGTTGGGAACTAATTGAAAAATTAGGCGGAGAATCAGGGCAAGGACATGCTTACAAAGTCAAAGATTTGAATAATGTAAATAATAAATTTAAAAACGTTATTAAACTTTTAAAAAACCTTAATGAAAAAACTCTTAATAGATTTCAAAAAGAAATTGAAGCCTCAATAAGTTTAAATCATCCAAACATCATAAAAGTTGTAGATTATAAATATAAAGACACAAATGAGCCGTATTTAGTGACTGAACTTTGCTCTGGTGGTGAATTAAAGAAAGACAAAATAGAAAAACTTTCATTGTCTGAAAAATTAAAAATATTTGAATCAATATGTGAAGCTGTATCTTTCGCTCATAAGAATAAAGTCATTCATCGTGATATAAAACCAAGTAATATTTTCTTCGAGCATCAAAAAGATAACAATCCGATTATTGGTGATTTTGGACTTTGCTTTTTTGAAACTGATGAAACTGATGAAAGACTTACTGAAACATTAGAACAAGTTGGTGCGAAAAATTTCAGACCGCCAGAAGCCGAATATGGAATTATTGATGAAATGCAACCTTCATTTGATGTTTATTCTCTTGGAAAATTACTTTATTGGTTTTTATCAAATGGAAAAATTCCAATTAGAGAAAATGTAACTGATTCAAGATATGATTTGAGAAAAGAAGATTCGGAACCTGCAATTCATATAGTTTATGAGATATTTGATAAATCTATTCGTGAAGAACCGACAGAAAGATATAAAGACGCAACAGAAATGTTTGAAGATATAAGAAAACTTATCGAATTTGTTGAAAATGATGCGCGTTATCTTGATTGTAGTGTTCCTCAAAAATGTATTTTTTGCAGAACAGGCGTTTATAAATTTTTCATATCTCCAGATATTTCAAAAGGAAGATTTAATTATAATAAAAGTAGGTTGTATGGT
>JBBRVS010000160.1:0-13241 GCA_038246645.1 Pyrinomonadales bacterium | reverse complement strand
TACTAGTCCGTAAATTAAATTTTCGAGTGTTTGGAGTCCTGCCTTTAGGCGGCTTTTTCCGCCGCGCTTCGCTGGCTGATGCCGCGTAAACGCGGGACTCCAAACTTTTTTCAAACGCCTTAAAATTTAATTTACAGACTACTTACTACTCCGTAAATTAAGTTTTTGGATAATCTTGATTTTTTTTCTCTTTCTGCGTTTTCTGCGACTCTGCTTGAAATCAACTGTTTTTTTCACGCAGAGTCGCAGAGAACGCAGAAAATAAAACACTCAAAAATTTAGTTTACGGACTACTTACTAAAAGGAATTCTGCAAAAAAAGTCAATTCTTTTTATCCTGATTTTGGGCGGTTAATGAAATCATTCGTTCGAGCGCGATTGTCGCCTGCTGTTTGGTTTCGCCGTCAACCTTGATTTCATTGACGACTACACCGTTCAAAAGATTATCTAAACTCCACGCCAGAGATTGCGGCGAGATCCGGTACATCGTCGCGCACATACACAGATCGGGCGCGAGCAGACGGATTGTTTGGTTCGGATATTTTTTGATCAAACGATTAACCAGATTCAGCTCCGTGCCGATTGCCCAGGCGGAACCGTCCGGCGCATTTTCGACCGTATTTATTATATACGAAGTCGAACCGTTCAGGTCGGATTTTTCGACCGTCTCATACATACATTCGGGATGAACGAGAACCTTCATTTCCGGGTTCTCCTTGCGAATCTGGTCAACGTGCCACGGTTTGAAACGGCTGTGAACCGAGCAATGCCCTTTCCACAAAATAAGACGCGCATCGCGCAATTCTTCTTCCGTATTTCCGCCGAGTTCTTCGTGCGGATTCCAGAGCGCCATTTTATCGAGCGGAATTCCGAATTTAAGACCGGTATTTCTGCCCAAATGCTGATCGGGAAAAAACATCATTTTGTCGTATTCTTTCAGATAAACATCAAACAGCGGAACGGCGTTCGATGAAGTGCAGACGACTCCGCCGTTGCGCCCGCAGAAGGCTTTGATCGCGGCGGTCGAATTCATATAAGTCATCGGCGCGACCTTAAATTCATCCAAAACGCCGATTTCTTTCAATTGCTCCCACGCGTCTTCGACCTGATCTATATTCGCCATATCAGCCATCGAACAGCCCGCGCCCAAATCCGGCAAAATCACTTTCTGATGCGCTTCGCCCAAAATGCTCGCCGATTCCGCCATAAAATGCACGCCGCAGAAAACGATAAATTCCGCATCGCTCCTTTCCGCCGCCATCACCGAAAGCTGATACGAATCGCCCGTCAAATCGGCGTGTTTGATCACATCATCGCGTTGGTAATGATGCCCTAAAATCACTACTCTTGAACCGAGTTCCGCTCGCGCTGATTCGATGCGCTCGCTGATTTCTTCATCCGACATCACCAGATAATCTTCGATTTTTCTTGTTTCTTCTAAAACTTCCGACATTTTTACAAATTTCCTTTTTGCTAAACTTTTTTAATAGTTTCGTGAATCAATTTCAACCACTCGATCCGCTTCATTTCCTGTGCGGCAAAAAGCAGATTCGTTACCGTTTCGCTTTTTACATTCGGCAGACAGACGCTTTCCGCAACTTCTTTGTAATCTTCATTTTCAAGCCGGTAAAACTTAACTTCTTCGCCGTCAAAACGCCAGACTTCTTCAATTTCTAATCCCGCAAAAATCGGAAATTTCGATAAAGAACCGTGCGTTATATCAATTTCAATAATTAGTTCCGGCGGCGGATCTTTTAATAAATCTATCTCTTTTCTTCCGCGAATCAATTCCGCATTTCTAAAATAAAAAGTGTTGTCGCCTTCTATTCCTTTTCGTTTTTTTTCCCGACGAAACGTGGTCGAAGCGGAACTTTGATAATCAATTTCTAAAATTCTGGCAATCTCGATTAAAAGTTCCGACAAATCTTCCTTAAAATGTTCGTGTTGATAGCCAAGCACCCTAATTTCCAATTCCCCGTCGCAGTAAGCAAAATGCGGATTGCTTACTTCCGTATTCTCCGCCAAAATCCGCTCGTAAGTTTCCCAGCTTATTCCTTTTAAGGTTACTCGTTCCACAACCTCAGTTGTAATTTGCGGAGTCTTTTTTGTAAGTGTTTTCGGTAAATCTAAAACTGCTGACATTTTCTTTTCCTCTATGAAAATTATGGCACCTTGAGAAAAAAGGTGCAAGATATTCTCTCGCCGCATAATTATTTAACTTGAACTTTTTAAATTTTTAATTCGTCTTAAAATCAGCGGAGATTTTTTTTATGCGTGAATTTTTCGGTCAATCGGAATATATTCAATCATTTCATTGACACTCTCCAATCAAACCGAAACGGTTATGAATGGAGATTCTAAGGACACGCTTTCAGCAACCTGATACGTTACGTCCTTATGGCTTACTTCTTTTGGAAGTGGAACACTTAATTCCTGACCAAGCCTAAGTATATTTATCGCGGCGTTCCAATCTCGACAGATTTTTAAGCCGCACTGCAAACAATGATGAACACGAACCGACAAATCCTTTTTCACGCGATTTCCGCAAGACGAACAATCCTGCGAGGTGAAATGTGGAGATACTTCGACAACGGATTTACCGGCACTCACAGCCTTGTATTTCAATTTGGCGAAGAACGAACTCCACGCGACATCGTTCACTTGTTTGGAAAGAATCCCTCTCGACAATCCGAGAATGGAAAGTTTTTCGATTGCAATCAAATCGAATTGTTTGACAAAATATGTAGAAACTTTGTGTTGAAAATCGTTTCTTTGATTCTTGATTTTTTGGTGAATCTTTTTCAACTGCAAAACCGCTTTACGACGACGATTAGAACCTTTCCTTCGTCTGGCAACGGTTCTTTGGGCTACGCGCAATTTCTTTTGAGTAGATTCGTAGTATTTGAAATTGTCTATTTGTGTGCCGTCCGAAAGAGTGGCAAATGCGCTCACGCCAACATCAATTCCAACCGATTCGCCTGTTTTTTCAAGCGGCTCGACAGAAGTTTCAACGGCGAACACGGCAAACCATTTTCCGCATTCTCTTTTGATTGTCAGAGTTTTAACTTTGCCGATTATTTGCCGCGAAAGTTTGAGTTTGACTTTGCCGATTTTAGACAAAGTAAGTTTGTTTCCCGTCAAAGAAAAACCACTTTGCGGAAAGCAAAAACTATCGAACCGGCTTTGACTTTTGAAACGCGGAAAACCTGCCTGACCTTTTTTAGCGCGTCCAAAGAAAGCCTTAAACGCTTTATCAACACGCTTCAAAACATCTTGGCAAACCTGACTATGGACATCTTTATATTCAGGATTAGTAGATTTAATTTCGGAAAGCTGATTCGCCTGATCGTAGTAGTTAATCGAAATGCGATTCAGTTTGTAGGCATCACGGCGTTCTTGAAGCGCGGCATTATACAAATCTCGACAGAGATTAAGAGTTTGTTCAAGATTCGTTTGGACAATTTTAGAGGGTTCGCAGATGCGAAACTTGAAGGATTTTTGTATGATTTGAGAAGCGGTTTTCATTATCGTCTTAATGATTGTCGTCAGGGCATTCAGGTTGTTGAAGCAACTTGTTTGCCTGTTTTTAATTATACCAAACATACTTCTTTTCTCCAATCTCCAATCCTTATTTACGTTAGAAGAACAATCGCTGAAAAGCGCGATTGCTGTGGAACGCCCTACATCTCCGACCAAATTTGCCAACGCATTAAATTATGGTCGGAGTCTTGGGCTAAATCTTGATAAAAAAAGAACACAGAGATTAAAATTTTAAATTCATTTCTCTGTGTTCTTTTGATTTTAGCTTAAATGAATTAAACGTCCAAATTTTTTACGTCGAGCGCGTTGTCTTCGATGAATTTGCGGCGCGGTTCGACCTGATCGCCCATCAGAATCGTGAAAATTTCATCGGTTTCAATCGCGTCTTCGATTCTCACCTGAAGAAGCGTGCGACCTGCCGGATCCATCGTCGTTTCCCAGAGCTGTTCGGGATTCATCTCGCCCAGACCTTTGTAACGCTGGATGGTTAAATCCTTTTTCGCCGTGGCGAGAACTTTTTCGAGCAGATCCGAGCGGCTGTTGATCGTTTCGCTCGTGCCGTTTTCGCCTAAAATGAACGGCGCGGGAAATTCCGCTTCGAGCTTTTCCTTGAGCGCGACCGCTTTTTGAAACTCGACATAGCTTGCCATATTCCAGTCAAACAAAATCGGATTTCCCGAATTCGTCACAATCTCGATTTCCGAAAGTCCATGTTCTTCGTCGTTTAAGAGTTCCGTTTTATAACCCGCATCGGCAAGTTTGCCTTCGATCTGCGCCATCAAGTCTTCGTTTTCAAACACCTGGCGCATATTGATATTTTCCCTTTTCAAAACGCCTTCTGAGCCGCCGAGCGCGTTTATCAAAATATCCAGAACCTTTTCATCGTTATTCAAGCGGCGGACAAAACGGTCGAAATATCTCTGATATTCGACGACTTGTTCGAGCAGTTTCGTCAATTCGCGCCCGACATACGTCCGGTCGTTGGTCGTTGATTTGATCTCGATGTCATTGGTCGCCTGCTTCATCATATAGCGAAGCATTGCCGGTTCGTCTTTGATATATTCCTCTTTTTTCCCGCGTTTGACCTTGAAAAGCGGCGGCTGGGCGATATAAATATGCCCGTTGTCCACGAGTTCCGGCATCTGGCGATAGAAAAACGTCAAAAGCAGAGTTCTGATGTGACTTCCATCAACATCAGCGTCAGTCATAATTATTAATTTATGATACCGGAGTTTTGCCAGATCGAAATCCTCTTTGCCGATTCCCGTTCCCATCGCCGTGATCAGAGCCTTGATTTCGCCGTGTTCGAGCATCTTATCAAACCGCGCCTTTTCGACGTTCAGAATCTTACCCTTGAGCGGCAAAACCGCTTGATTTTTCCGGTCGCGTCCCTGCTTTGCCGAGCCGCCCGCCGAATCGCCTTCGACAAGATAAAGTTCCGATAAAGCCGGGTCTTTTTCCTGACAATCGGCGAGTTTGCCGGGCAGCGTCGAAGTTCCGAGCGCGCTTTTTCTAACGATTTCCCGCGCTTTTCGCGCCGCTTCGCGCGCTCTTGCCGCGTCAACCGATTTGCCGACGATCTTTTTGGCGATGACCGGATTCTGCTCGAAGTATTCGCCGAGTTTTTCGTTTAAGAACGATTCGACCGCGCCTTTTACGTCGGAATTGAGTTTGCCTTTGGTTTGTCCTTCAAACTGCGGCTGAGGCAATTTAACGGAAATTACGGCGACCATCCCTTCGCGCACGTCATCGCCGGAAAGCGATGTTTTGAAATTCTTTAAAAGTCCGGAACTCTGCGCGTAGGCATTAACCGTTCGCGTGATCGCGCCGCGAAAGCCCGACAGATGCGTTCCGCCGTCAACCGTGTTGATATTGTTGGCAAAGGTGAACACCTTTTCGTCGTAGCTGTCGTTATACTGCATCGCCACTTCGACCGAAAGTTCTTCCGCAATCTGTTCAAAATAGAGCGGATCGGGGTGAATCGGGTTTTTGTTTTTGCTTAAATGCTTGACGAATTCGGCGATTCCGCCCTTGTAATAAAATTCGTGCTTTTTCTCCGGCACTTCGCGTTCGTCGTTGATAAAAATACGGATTCCTTTATTTAAAAACGCTTTTTCCCGAAGCCGTTCGGAAAGTCTTTCAAAACTGTAAATGGTCGTATCAAAAATTCCGCCGTCCGGTTTGAAGGTGATTTTCGTCCCGCGTCTATTGGTCGTGCCGACTTCTTTAAGCGGCGCAACCGGAATTCCGGCGCGGTATTCCTGTTCATATGTTTTGCCGTCGCGCCAGATTTCGAGTCTCAGCGTTTCGCTCAAAAAGTTCACGCAGGAAACGCCGACACCGTGCAAACCGCCGGACACCTTATAAGAATTGGTATCGAATTTTCCGCCCGCGTGAAGAATCGTCATCACGACTTCTGCCGCCGAACGCTTTTCCTGTTTGTGCATATCAACCGGAATGCCGCGCCCATTATCAATGACCGTAACCGAATCATCTATATGGATTGAAACATTGATCGTATCGCAATATCCGGCGAGAGCTTCATCAACCGAATTATCTACGACTTCATAAACAAGATGGTGCAAACCGATGTCGCCCGTTGAGCCGATATACATCGCCGGACGTTTTCTGACCGCGTCGCGTCCCTCTAAAACCGTGATTTGATCCGCCCCGTAACTTTCTTTCTTTGATTGTGCCAATTTATTAACCTCTTTTTTGTTAAATTTTGATGAAATAATTGACTTTATTTTAACATTTTTCAGCAAATTAAGACAGCCGGCAAATGCCGATATTTATTAGATTATTGTTTGTTTTAACAATAATCTGAGCAGCGGAAATTGAAGTTATTTTTATAAAATGCAAATAAAAAATAATAACAATGGTTAAACCGTTGTTTTTCTGATACATCCAACAAAAAAAGAGCGATGGTTCAACATCGCTCTTTTAGCAAAAATTTAATTGCAAATTAGCGAAGCGGCGAAGAAGCCTGAACGGTAATTTGCGAACCTGTTTTCAGTTGCAGATCGTCCTTGCCCTGCAGAACGACCGAACCTGCGCCCGCGCCGCCGCCGATGATCGCGCCGATTGCCGCGCCTTTTCCGCCGCCGGCAATTGCGCCGATAATTGCGCCGATGCCTGCGCCGATGCCGCCGCGTTTGATCGTTTCTTTGGTTTGGCTGTCGCCTTTTGCCGCGCCTTCCTGATCAATCTTGATCGTTTTGCCGTTTTCATCGGTTACGCTTTGCAGATTTCCCGCGAAATCATACGACTGACCGTTTTTCAGGCGAATTGTCTGGAAATTAAATGTAACTTCCGAGCGTCCCGAAACTTTGCCGGAGCGATCTATTCCCGAAAGATAGCCGTCAATGACCGCGCCGCGAAATTGATTCGGCGACTGCACCGTCATTTTGAAACGGTCGTTGTTCTGCGAAACCTTGGTATCAATATCGTTGTCCAGAGTTCCGGTAATTACAGTTCCGTCCGGCACGATAAAAGTGCCGCGCCGTCCCGTGTTGTTACCGTTCGGATAATTGTTCGGATTGGTGCGGTTATCACCCGGATCGTTGCTCGAATAATCGCCGCTGTTAGAATTGTTATCCGGGAAATCGTAACCATTGAGTCTGGCGACCTCATCGGTTTTGTTATAGACGCTTTCGGCAAAAACCGTCTGGCGCAGATAATCGGTGGTAATCCGGCGGCTGACCTTCATACTTCTGCCGTTTTCGGTCGAAATAAATGTGATCGTAAAATCCGTTTCGCCGCCGAGACTCGAAACCGTCAGTTCCTGTCCGCGAAGCGTCGTGCGGACGCGGATCGTTCTGCCGTCAGCGGTTGTTTGCGTTTGATCGCGACCGTCCGCCGTAAATGTAACGGGTTGCGCGAGCGATGTGCCGAGCGTGATCTGATTTCCGCGCACGTCAATGGCAATCTGTTCGGGCGATTGGAGTTTGGCTTCCAAATCTTCGCGGTTTGCCTGATTATTGCCCGAATTGGAGTTACGAATCGCGCGTTCGGCAATTTCCTGCGTGTTTTCGCTTCTTGAATTATCCAATTGATAAGTTCCGGTCAATGAGGCGTTGTAAGAATTTCCGCCGGTTGAAGGATAATCGGTCGAAGGATAATCGGTTGAAGGATAATTATTATCCGAATAATCGTCATCATTTGAATACTGCGGAGTTCCGCCGTCCCAATTCCAATTAACATTATAACCAGAAGCCAGACGGTCAAGCAGTACGATTATTTCTTCCCAACTTCTGTCGGTTGTCGAATTAATGCTGGTGTATTTTATAAAATCGTTGACCGTTTTTGCCGATTCGAGAATTTTCGTGACATCGTCCGCCGTTTCGCGCCGGCGGTTAAATTCGGTTTCAAAATCGCGCAAATCGTCCTTCACAGTCAGAACATCATCTTCCAATTTTTCTCTGTCCTGCCGATCAATCGAAGAGTTACGCCGCAACTGATTCGATAAAACATTCTGAAAATTATCAACTTTATTATTGAGCTGGCGCGTAATATCGCGGACTTCGCGTTCGTTTCGATTTACCTGTCCGTCAGCTTGCGAAACCAAACCGACCAATGCAAAAACGATCATCAAATAGACCGAAAAAATTCCTCTGATTCTGTTCATCTTTTTTCTCCTCGTTGGGTAAGTTTCTCTTAAATTTTAAGAAAATTCTCAAACCTTTCAGTTTGCCTATAACTAAGAAGCATTTTTTGTGCCAAAGGTTTATTTTTGTCGCAGGTTTCGGGAAATAAATTCCAACCGATTTATGCTAAACTTTTCAAAATTCATTCTAATAAATCGTTTAAGACTATGGAAAATTTAATGATAAATAATTATAAAACCGAAATAAAATATGCCGGAGATGAAATGTTTGTCGGCACGAGCGCCAGCGGGCACTCGCAAATTATTGATACGAAAGGCGATAATAAAACCGCCGCGTCGCCCGTCGAATTGCTTTTAATCGCCGTCGGAAGCTGTACGGCGATTGATGTCGTTTCGATTCTCCAGAAAAAACGGCAGATCATTACGGATTATAAAGTCGAACTTACGGGCGCGCGGCGCGACGAACATCCGCGTTCTTTTACCAAAATAAATATTCACCATATCGTATATGGACGTAGTGTTTCGGAAAAAGCCGTCGCCGATGCCATCGAACTTTCCGACACGAAATATTGCTCGGTCGCCGATACCCTTAAACCAAAAGTTGAAATTACGACGAGTTTTGAAATCATCGAAGTTGAATAAAGATGAAAAATCATTTCTAACTTCTAATTTTTGAGTTTTGAAATTTTTATAAGAGAGAAATCCGCGCTTAACTTCCAATATGCGTTACGCCGATTTCAAGTTTTTTTTCTAATTCAGCAGTAATTTCCGGCACTAATTCGCTCAAAATCGAGTAAGTATTATTTTCTGCGATTAAAACAAAAACACTTATCGGATATTTTGTGAAATTTTGCTGGTGTTCGAGATTTTGATCAAAAGTCATCAGAATATTAAAACTTTCGGCAAGCATTAATTCGAGCAATTCGCCGTTTTTCTTTCCGTTCCAGTTTTTATCGGTACGGTATAAATTTTGTGTTCTGAAAAATCCTTTTTTAATCTTTTAGGCAGATTTTCATCAAGCAAAATTTTCATAGAGTCGGATAACTTTCGGTGTGGTCATCATTTTATTTGAAATCTCTAAAATTTGAATAACTTGTTCTTTGGTGACCGAGGGGAAATCTTCCAAAAATTCATTGATCGAAATTCCTTCTTCGAGATGCCAGAACAGAGATTGGATCGGCACGCGAGTTCCTTTAAAAACGGGCGTGCCGTTAAGGATTTCGGAATCAATCGTTATTAAATCTTTAATTTTCATAACAATTAAAATATACTGATTTACTTGGGTTTTTCCAAGAGTAAATTACACAATCGCATTTATGAACACTGTTGCGCCCGAAGAATTAGAACTTGCCAAAAAGCACAAAAAACTTGAGCGTTTGAAGGAAACTCTTGCCACGCGTGAAGAAGCGATGACCGAACTCCGCGCCGAACTCGAACAGTTTGAAGCCAATTACACGATGGAAGTCGGCAGACTCTATGCCGAACTCGACGAGATCGAAGCGCAGATCGCCGAAGAAGAATTAAAGCTGAATCCTGAAGACGAAGAAATAAAAGCCCGCGCCGAAGAAGCCCGCAAACGCGCCGAAGAATCGGCGGAAGCGGCGGACGAAGAAAACTGGCAAGCCTGCACTCATAAATGGAATCCTTCGCCGGAAGCGAAAAAGGCTTATCACAGTCTGGCAAAAATGATTCATCCCGATCTCGCAATTGATGTTGAAGAAAGAACGCGCCGCACCGATCTGATGGCAAAGCTTAACGATGCTTACGCCGAAGGCGATCAGGGGCTTTTGAATAAACTGGTCGAAGAATACAGGGATTCGCCCGATCTGGTGAAAGGCGATTCGATCGGCGATCAATTGGTTCGCGTGATTCGCCAGATTTTTCAGGTTACGCGTCGTTTAAAGGAACTCCGCGCCGAAAAACTGGAAGTCGAATTATCGGAACTTTTCATTTTGCGCGAAAAGGTCAGAAGCGAACAGATCGAAGGCAGGAATCTTTTCAAACAGATGGCGGCGCGAACCAAAACACACATTCAAAAAGCAACGCGCCGGCTGGTAAATCTGCAAAATGTCAATCAAGCGGTCGAAGCCGACATCAAAGAAAGATACGGCTTCGACGTTTCTGCCTTTCGTTAAAATTTGCGTTTTCTATGTCTAGTTTCGGTTGGATAATCACGATAGTTTTAATTCTGACTCTGGTCGGAAGTGCGGCTTTAGCGTTTGTAACCGTGAAGTATTATTGGGGAGCGCGAGGAAAACCGCCGCTGACCGGAGCGGAAAAGCGTCGGCAAAAAGAAGAAGAATTAAAATTACGAGCCAAACAGATCGAATACGCTCAAAAACATCCCAATGCACCGCGCAATCCTGATTTTTGGGATAACAGCAAGGTTTCCAAAAATGAAAAGACTAAATAATTGAAAGTGATTCAAGCTTTCAAATTTAAGATTTAAGATATTAAACTCCGGATTGAAGTTGCTTTTATCGTAAGTTTTAATCTTCCGATGAAAACAAATTTAATTCTTGATCGTCGTGCGGCATTTTTATCAAACGCTCAAGCTTGAAACCGAGTTTTTCGAGTAATTTTATCGAGCTTTCATTATTTTGCGTCGTGATGGCAAGAACTTTTCTCAGATTCAATTTTTCGCGTCCGTATTTCATCATCGCGTCGGCAGATTCAAAGGCAAATCCGCGTTTCTCAAACTGCGGCAAAAACGCAAAACCGATGTCCGCATCCGGCAAAGTGTCGCGCTTGACAAAGCCGCAGATGCCGATAGCTTGATTTCGGATTTTAGATTTTGGATTTTGGATTTCAGATTGAGAAACGCGTTCATCATCAAAGGCAGAAACCCGCGCGTCAGCAAGGGTGCGAAATTCGTCCTCAGAGGCAGAAACCCGCGCGTCAGCAAGGGTGCAAAATTCGTTTTTTAATTCGACCAAATACAAACCGAAACCATTTTCCGCATAACCTTTCGTAAAACGGCTTTCAATAAATTCGCGCGATTCCTCTAAATTTCGAACATTCCTGTCGCCGATATATTTGATAAACGACGGCTGATTGAGCAGATCGAGAATAAATTCGTCATCAGTTTCAACGATTTCGCGCAAAATTAAGCGTTCGGTTTCGAGAATTTTCATTGATTGCCCGCGAGACGCGTTAAATCGGATTGTTGTTATGTTTTTTAACGAAATTTTTGCCTCACGTCTATTGATTTGTTGGACATTGCGTCACAACCATTCAAGTCTGTTTTTGAACTTGACGATCCGCGACTTTCATCAGCATTCGCAACGCTTCATTGACGGATTCCGCGTCGGGAAATGCTGCTTGCACATCCGATTCCAGCAGCACTAAATTTGTGCCTGAACGATAACGCTCGACATACTTTCCGCGCACTCTGCCTTTCAACTGTGAAAGGTCATATTCGGGACGCATTTCGTCTTCCGATTGTTTAGTATTCTCCTCGTTCATATTTCTCACGTTCTCCGCGCGTCGGTTCTCTCGCGCTGATGATGCGGACGGTTTCGCCGTCGTCGGTGTGCGATATAAACAAGATGAATCATCGGAATAATATTTTATCTACTAATCGAAACCAAATTTGCTTCGCCCGCTTCGGTTTGTTGTCGCGCGTGATACGAACTGCGCGTCAGCGGCGAAGATTCGACGTGTTTGAAACCGAGACTCAAACCGATCTTTTTCCATTCAGCGAATTCTTCGGGTGTAACGTAGCGTTCGACGGGCAGACGTTTTTCATACGGCTGCAAATATTGCCCGATGGTCATAATGTTGCAATCAACCGAGCGCAAATCCTTCATCAGCGCAACGACTTCTTCGAATTCTTCGCCCAAGCCGGCCATAATTCCGCTTTTGGTCAGCATCTTCGGAAATTGCGAATCGCGGAATTTTGCCGAGCGGTCTAATAATTCGAGCGTTTGCGTATAAATCGCGTCGGGACGAACTCTTCGGTAAAGTCGCGCAATCGTTTCCGTGTTGTGATTTAAAACATCCGGACGCGCCGTTAAGACATTATTCAGAGCCTGTTCGTCGCCGTTGAAATCGGGAATCAAAACTTCGACTTTGCACGTCGGATTTAATTCACGAACCTTCAAAATCGTTTCCGCCCAATGACGCGAACCGCCGTCCGGCAAATCATCACGATTTACTGAAGTTATAACGGCGTGAGCGAGTCCGAGATGCGCGACCGCTTCGGCAACGTGTGTCGGTTCGAGCGGGTCTAAGTCCATCGGTTTGCCTTTGTTGACGGCGCAAAAACCGCAAGTCCGCGTGCAAGTGTCGCCGCCGAGCATAAACGTCGCCGTTTTATCCGTCCAGCATTCAAAGATGTTCGGACAACGCGCTTCCTGGCAAACGGTGTGCAAGTTCAGCCCGTCAATCAATTTCAAAACCGCATTCTGATTGGTCGGATCGCCGATCTTGATTTTCAGCCAATCGGGTTTTTTGATCCGCTCTTTCTTGCGGCTCGTGCCGTTTTTGTTGGCGATAAATTTTTCGATTAAAACTTTTTCTTCGATCATAATAACTTCCAATTACTCTTTTAATCCTTCAAAATAATCTTCAAACTCGCTTTCGATGTCGCGTGAACCGTGCAAGACACGATAAATTTCCACGCCTTCCTCATTCGGAAAATAATAGATGTAATATTTTTTGAAGGGAAACACTCGCATTTCGATAATAAAATCATCCCGCCGTCTGCCGATCTCTTTGTTATCCGCCAGAAGTTGAAATTTTTCAAAAATTCCTTCGATCAATTTATCTGCGGCAGACCGATTATTTTCAGCGATATAAACCCAAATTTCTTTGAGATCATTTTCGGCTTCGGCGGTAAGAATATAAATACCTTGTTTTTCTAAATTATTCTCTTTCGGCAAGTCTTTGTCTTCCTTCGCGTTTGATTTTTTCAATCATCTGTTCGGCTTCTTCTTTATTTGAAATGGTTGTGTATTCGCCGTTTCTGATCTGCTCAACGCCTTTCATCACCTCGCGCCGGACTTCTTTGCGGCGCAGTTCTCTTAATTGATCTTGCTCTCTTAATAAATTGAGCGCGTCGCGGACGACTTCCGACGGCGAATTATATTTGCCGG
>JBBRVS010000159.1:0-13245 GCA_038246645.1 Pyrinomonadales bacterium | reverse complement strand
TTTCTATTGCCGAGTTCTTCGATTCGTTCATCGGAAATCTCGCCGAAAACGGTCGGCAAAATCTCGCGGTTCGTTTTTCCGGCGGTTTTCACCAGAAAATCGTGAGCGTTCATTTCAATTCCGTTTTCTTCCAGCATTTTCCCCCACGCCTGCGTGTGAAAATACATATTGTCAACGAGTGTGCCGTCCATATCGAAAATGAACGCGCGTGTTTCATAAAAATTCATCCGTTAATTTTATCCTGTTTGTTGGCAATAAATAAAGTTTTTTCGATTAAACAATGGATTTTGCCGTTTTTGTCTTTTAATTCGACCGTGTAAATGCGGTCAACCGATTTTTCTGTTTCGAGCAATAATTTAATTTCATCCAATTCTTCCGGCGTAATCAGAAAATCGGCAAACAGAGTTTCCTTGCCCGGACGTTTGAACCGAATCGTTGCGGCTTTGTCCCAAACGATATAATCCGCACCCAAAGTTTTGATCAGCATCAGCATATAGATCGGATCAATTCCGGCATACATACTGCCGCCGTAAATCGTCCCGACATAATTTCTGGTGCGCCACGACAGCGGAATTTTCACGCGGATTTTGCGGTAATCTTCCGCAATAAAAAGCACCCGCGCTCCGCTTCCGCGATATGCCGGAAAAAAATTGAATTTCCAGCGGTCAATTTTTGTCGCAAAACTTTCGGGCATAAATCATTTTGGAAAGCCTTCGGTTCGCATCACTCTTTCAGCTTGCAACAAGTGGCGTTTTTCGTGCATTACTAAAATCTCGAAAACATCGCTCAAGCGAAGATTAAGAGCCGCGCTTAAAGGTTCGGAAATTTTTATTTGATGAATGTCTAAATCCTTAACAGCCTCGATCATCGCATTTAATTTTCGCTGATTTTCGGCAAACTCTTCAAAAATCGTCATTGAAATATCACTCGTTGCAGGCTCGAAAATCTTGAAAGTTTTCATCTTTCTAACCTGTTCGGGCTTTAAACTGTTTTTCATCAAAACCGCGATTAAGTCAGTCGAAAACGGAATTTTTGAGAAAAAATTGTTGCGATGTTCGCCGCGGGCGACCTTTTGAATGTTAGGAAAATAAAGGTTGTTTGTGATGATCAAATGCTCAAAACATTGTCCGATGCTCCAACTTTTCGCATTCGATTTCCAGTTTAATTGCTCACTCGACAAACCGCCGAAAACATTTTTCACTTTGACTGAAATTCGCCGCAAATCTTCGATAAATTTCGGAATATCGTCCTTCATTTTTTATACTTTTAACGCCCTTGAAAATTTCCATCGCGGCGTTCTAAAAACGACTGTACGCCTTCTTTTGCATCTTCCGATTTAAAAAGTTCTAAAATCTGCGGAGTTAGATGCTCGACAGCCTTTTTAAAACCTTCCGTCTGCGCTTTTCTTGCCGATTTAATCGTCGCGCGAATGCCAAGCGGTGCTTGTTTGGCAATTGTTTCGGCGATCTCGACGGCTTTTTCGATATGTTTTCCGTGCGTCGTAATTTCCTGCACCAGACCGATTCGCAACGCTTCCGCTGCATCGAATTCGTCGCCCGTCAGCAGCCAGCGCATCGCGTTTCCCCAGCCCGCAGTTTCGGGAAATCTCAGGGTGGCGCCGCCGAACGGGAAAATTCCGCGCTTGATTTCGATCTGGGCAAAGGTCGCGTTTTCCGAAGCAATTCTAATGTCGGACGCAAGCAATAATTCGATTCCGAGCGTCAGACATTTTCCGTGAACGGCGGCGACAACCGGTTTGGTGCGCGAACGATTTCCCTGCAAATTCAGCGGATCAATCACGCCGTCCGCATATTTCAAGATTCCGCCATCAATAACCTTCGGCGCAACATTTGCCAGATCGAGTCCGGCGGTGAACATCTCGCCTTCGGCAAACAAAACTCCGCACCGAATCGCGTCGTCGTCTTCCAGATGCGTATAGGCAAGTGCAAGTTCTTCAAGCATTTGCACGTCAAAAGCATTGCGTTTCGCCGGACGATTCAATCCCATTAAGAGAACGTGTCCGCGCTGCTGGACCGAAATTTTTTGTTCTGCTGCAAGTGTCATAATTCTTCAATTTTTAGTTCAGAGTCCACGCTTCAGCGTGAAACTGCCAGCTAAGTGCGGCAGTTTCTGCAAACTAAAGTTTGGACTCTGAACTAGGAAAACCATATGTTAGCGTAACTCTTTCGGCTTGCCGAAAATGGCGTTTTTCGTGTTCGATGATAATTTGAAAACCGTCCGCCAAACGATAAGTCATCAATTTCATAAACGGCGACGTTATTGTAATTTTGTTCCAATCCGCCACTTCGGTTTGTTTGATTTTTTCGATCAGTTCCGATTGATGCGCGGCGAAAATCTCGATAATATTCGCGTCAATCTCGCTCGGCGGCACAATTTTCTGTGTCGGGGCTTTAAATTTCCGGTCGTCTTTTTTTAATGAACTAATCAGCAGATTTCCCCAAACCGACGAAAGCGGTGACCAATTTTCAAGAAACGAATTCCGCCGTGTGCCGCTGGCAATTTTGTCGAGTTCGACATAAAAAAGTTCATTCGTTTTGATCAAATGCTCGAAACACTGCCCGACGCTCCAGCCATCTTCGGACGGTTTCCAATTGATTTGTTCAGCCGAAAGTTTGCCGAAAGTTTTTTGCGTATCAGCGGAAATGTTTTGCAGTTCGGAAATTATTTCGCTCATGGTTTTCCCTACGAATTTACACTGAAAAATTTATGAATTTTCCTTTGCCCACTTGGCATACCAAAAGTCCTTTGAAAAATCTTCAAGTCGTTTTTTGATGATCTGCTCGATTTTTATCAGTTCTTTATTAAAAGCATCTCTTTCTACTAATTTTTCCAGAGCATTTAATTCGTCAAACTGAACAAGGACATCGATTGTTTCATTGGAAACTTTCATTTCTTCAAGTTTCTCCAAAAAAACCGGACGCCCGATTGTCCAGACTCCTGCCTCTGACGACCAAACCTGTGATTTCATAGCTTCGAGTGTTCCCAGAGCAAGGCACAAAATAAAAGGCTCGAAAGTTTCGGAATTAACTAAAAGTTGTTCATAATTTTCAGTCATAAAAATAAAAGGCGGGGAATGAGAATTCTTCATTCCCCTTGATAATTCTAGTTTCTCAAAGGCTTGCCCGTCTTGAGCATCGCGGCGATTCTTTCCTGCGTTTTTCTCTCGCCGCACAGGCTCAAAAATCCTTCGCGTTCGAGATCGAGTAAATACTGCTCGGAAACCTGTGAAGCGTGATTTAACTCGCCGCCGCAAAGAATTTTAGCGATTTTTCTGCCGACGAGTTCGTCGTGGTCGGAGATAAATCCGCCGCGCTTCATCATCGTCAGAGCGATCTTAAATGCCGCCATGCCGCTCTCGCCCATTGCCAGAATATCCGTTCTTTCGACGGGCTGAACATACCCTGCCGCCGCTAAATTTAAAACTTCCTGTTTCGCATCGGCGATCAGGCGGTCGCCGTTCATCGAGATCGCGTCCGAATCCTTCAAAAATCCCCAGTTTTGCGCTTCCTGCGCCGAGGTTGCGACTTTGCCCATTCCGATAATTTCAAAGGTTTTTTTCAAGAAAACGAGCGGATCGGCATCGGGCGTTTTCTGCGCCAGATCCATTGCGCGAAGCGTCATTTCCTTTGTTCCGCCGCCGCCGGGCAAAAGACCGACACCGACTTCGACCAAGCCCATATAAGTTTCTCCCGCCGCCCGGACTTTATCGGCGTGCAGCGGAATCTCGCAGCCGCCGCCCAAACTCAAACCGTACGGCGCGGCAACGACCGGTTTCGAAGAATATCTGAGACGCATATTCGCCTGTTGAAATGTGCGAATCATTATATTGATGTCATCCCATTCTTCTTCCTGCGCGGCTAAGAGAAGCATCATAATATTCGCGCCCGCCGAGAAATTTCCGCCTTGATTTCCGATCACCAGACCGACGTGATTTTTCTCGACTTCTTCGATGGCAAACTTCATCATCTGCATCGTATCGCCGCCGATAGAATTCATTTTCGAATGAAATTCCAGACACGCCACGCCGTCGCCGATGTCAATAAGAGACGCGCCCGTGTTTTTCTTAATAATCCCCGTGCGATCTTTAACCGATTTCAAAACGATAACGCCTTGTCTTTCAGCAATTTCCTTATATCCGCCGCTGACGAAATCATAAAAGCTGCGCGTGCCGTTTTCGTATTTGTAAAAGGTTTCCGCGCCCGCATCGAGCATTTTCTGAACATTCTCGGAAATTGTCTGACCTTCCGCTTTCATTTTTTCAACCGATTCACGAACTCCGATTGCGTCCCACGCTTCGAACACGCCGATTTCCCAGCCGAAACCCCATTTGATCGCGTTGTCAATTTCAACAATCGTATCGGCAATTTCCGGAATTCTGTTTGCCGCATAACGCGAGATGCGCGAAGATGTTTTCCAAAGAAATTCGCCGACTTTATCTTCGCCCCAGACCAGAGTTTTAATGCGTTTCGGCAAATCTTCAACCTGTTTTGCCGCATCGAGCGAAGCAAATTTCGTCTTTTCCTGCGGCTTGTACTCAAACGTATTTAGATCGAGTTCCAAGATCACGCGCTGTCCGGTTTCATCGTTCGATTTTTTGAAAAATCCGCCGTTCGTCTTGTCGCCCAAAATATTCTTTTCGAGCAGAGTCTTTATCAATTCCGGAGTTTGAAATACGTCGCGGTCTTCATCTTCGGGAATTGCCGGATAGAGATTATTAACGACGTGCGCCGTTACGTCCAAACCGACCAGATCGGAAGTTCGAAAAGTTGCGCTTGAGGCGTGTCCGATTGCTTTTCCGGTAATTTGGTCAACTTCGGTCGGCGTTAAACCCATTTCGAGCATTTCCTTAATCGTCGCCATCATCGAAAAAACGCCGATGCGGTTGGCGATAAAATTCGGACGATCCTTCGCCGGAACAACCCCTTTGCCGAGTCTTTCATCAAGAAAACCCGAAATTTGGCAAGCAATTTCGCCGTCCGTATCAGCCGTCGGAATGACTTCGACGAGCTTCATATAACGCGGCGGATTGAAAAAGTGTATGCCGACAAAATGCTTTTTGAAATCATCCGAAAAAGGCTCGGCGATTGATTCAATCGGAATGCCGCTCGTATTAGAAGCGATCACCGAACCGGGCTTGCGGTGTTTTTCGACTTCCGCAAAAATCTTGTGTTTGATGTCCAGACGTTCGACCACCGCTTCGATCACGAAATCGCAATCTTTGAGCTTCGCCATATCGTCGGTGAAATTGCCCAAAGTGATTAAATTCGCATTTTCCGCCAGCATAAACGGCGCCGGCTTTAATTTTTTCGCCGCTTCAAACAGCGATTTTACAATCGCGTTTTTGTCATTCGCGCCTTCTTCCTGCGGCGCAATATCCAAAAGCAAAGTTGGTATTCCGGCATTTGAAAGATGCGCGGCAATTCCCGCGCCCATTGTTCCCGCGCCCAAAACGGCGGCTTTTCCGATATTCAGCATATTTATTTCGTCCTTTTTTTAAATGAAATTTCAGTTGAAATGATTATAAATGAATGAGTATTCATTCAGCAAGAGTAAATTTTAATATTGTTCTTGAATTAGTCAAGTTTATTGTGAAGTAAAACTTCAATTAATTTGTCGAAAACAAGTTTTTCGTGTTTGCGGAAAATTGAAATAATGACTAAGTAACAAAGGGAAAATAAACTTACCCGCTTGAGAAGAAATAGCTAAAACCTGAATTGAGGGTTATTAAAAAACAAATGACATCTTCTCAAACTTCAGTTTTAAGCAAAAACTAAATGGGTAAAGTTATAAAACCCCCGTTACTTACCTTAATTTTGTTTGAATTACTCAATTTATTTTTTTGAACTATTCAAACAAATTTAAACCACACAACCGTTAAGCCAGCGGTCTTTGACCGCGCCTTATCATTTATCAGAGTCCATCGCGGTCAAAGACCGCTTACTTAACAGTCGAATTTAAATATTTTCACAATAACAGTTCGTAAAATTTCCGGTGCCGTTCCCGCGCTTTTTTGTAAATCTCGTGATTTTCTTTATTAAATTTGAAAGCCGCGCCTTTCGGTGTTGCGAGTTCGGCGATTTTTTTAATTTTTCCGGCAGTTTCGAGCGCAAGCAGAATTGCGCCGCGTGAGGACGCTTCGCGCGTATCGGGCAAATTCATATTTTGCGCCAGAACGTCGCAGATGATCTGCGTCCAAACAGGCGATTCGCGCAGTGCGCCGCCCGAAGCAATGATCTCTTTTATTTCGCAAACTTCGTTTAGCTGATCGTAAATTTCCGCAAAGCGAAAGGCGACCGCTTCGAGCGCCGCCTGGACAATATCAATCTTGTCGTGCGCGGATTTCAAACCTAAAACCGCGCCGCTCGCTTCTTCGTGATAACCCGTGCTTCGTTCGCCCGCCAAAAACGGCAGAAACGTCAAACCGTGTCCGTCAGCGGGGCGTTTTGCGATTTTCGCTTCGGTTTTATCGTCGTTTTTCTTTAAGCGGAAATTGTTCTTGAGCCAGAAATAAAGTCCGCCGCCGTCGCTGAGTGCGCCGCCCAAGATTACGCGCTTGCGGTCAATCCGGTAACACCACAATCCGCTCGGAATTTTCCCCGGAACTTCGCCTTCAAACGCGACGCGCATCGCACCGGAAGTTCCGATCATCAGCGCGGCTTTCGTTCTTTTCAGACAATTTGCGCCGATGTTATTCGCCGCGCCGTCGCCGATTGCCAAAAACCATTTCGCCGCTTTTAATTTCTCCCAACGCTTTGTAAATTCTTCATTCAGCTGAAAGGTTTGCTCGTCTTTTTCAACGATTTCCGGCAGCTTTTCGCGCGAGATTTTCAAATAATCGAGCAGTTCTTCGTCCCAAACATTCCGGCGAATATCAAAAATCCCCGTCGCCGAAGCCATCGAAACAGACGTAACAACCGTACCGCCGCCGCCGTCCCGCCGGCGGTCGCCGAAGGCATTGCGTCCCGCACTCACGTTCGTCCGGCGAGCGAGACGCTCCCCGGACAGCCGTCGAGACGACGGCGGTACAAAAAGTTTCAGCGCGACAAAATCGGAAAACGACAGCCATTTCACCGTTTTATCAAAAATTTCCTTCTTCTCATTCTGCAGCCATAAAAGTTTCGCCGTCCAAAAACTCGAATGAAACCGAGCTCCGGTGCGATTGTGGATTTCTTCTTCATTTAAATCATCGCGCAATTTCTTGACGAAATCCGCCGGACGTGTTTCCGCCCACGTATAAACGGGCGTTGTCGGCTCGCCTTTTTCGTCAATCCCGACAAGGCTGTGCCAGAAACACGAAGCCGCAACATATTCGGTTTCAGCAACTTCCGCCGGACATTTTCTAAACACATCATCAATTGCCTGAACGACTTGCGCGAATGCTTCAACGGCATCAATCTCCGCGCCGCCGTCATCCGTAATTTCGACGGTGCGCTCATTTTTGACCATCGTTTCCGGCAAAACTTCCGCCGCGCCGTCATACAATGCCGAGCGCACGCTCGATGTTCCGATGTCTAAAGCTAAAAATAAAGGTGTTTTCAAGATTTTTGGTAAATGTAATTTTTTGAATCAGTAAACAATAATTAAAGAATAATTGTCCACAGATAAACACAGTTGAAATAGAGATTTATAAAGAAAGTTTATCAAAAAAACATCAAAAAAATCTGTGTCTATCTGTGTTCATCTGTGGATAAATTAAAAGTCTTAACTTTTTAAAGTTCTTCAATTTTCGATTAAGTTTAGCCGAAAAATTTCGTAAATCAAAGAAGTCTTTCGCATCTAAATTTTTGTCTTTGCCGATTTTTCGGCTTACGGTATCATAAAATTACTAAACGCGCTTTTATTTGTTGTTTATTTAAGCGGAGCGGAGCGAAAATGAAAAAATGTCAAAATTGCGGAGCTGAAAATGCGGCGGAGATGAATTTCTGCGGTGATTGCGGTGCGATGCTCAAAAATGCGCCGCAGATGGTTGTTCCGCTCGAAACGATTCAAGATTTGCCCGACACCGAAGATTTAACCGAATCATTAAGCGCGGAAACCGAAACGGTCGTCGGAAACCGTTATCAACCGCCGAGCGTTCCGACTTTTTCGGTTCAAAAACCGCAGAGCAATAAAAAAATCTTCGCAATTTTCGGCGGATTATTTGCTGTTTTTTTCCTGATTCTTGCCGCCGCCGGGGCAATGATCTATTTTTATCTTCAAGCGCAAGATCAAGCTATTAAAGTAAAACCGACGCCGACGCGCACACCGAAAAAGGAAACGCCGACACCGAAACCTTCCGCCACGCCCAAACCTTCACCGAGCGAAACTCCCGAAGAAACACCCGAACTAATCTTTACGCCGCCCGACGAACCGACGCGGCAGGGTTCTTTCAGAATTATGGCGGGCGAAGAAGGCTGGCAGCTTTCCGAAATTGAAACCGTTCCTTCGCAAACCTTTCGGACGAGCGTGCGCGGCACGATCGTTTTGGACGAAATCGGCGCAAATATCTCGCCCGGCGGAATCGGAAGCAATAAAGAACGCCGCCTTTACGGGCAATATCCGACCGGCGCACTTTTGATGCGAACGCGTTTTGCCGACGGAAAAGTGTCAAATATTCAGCCCGTTACGGCTTCGGATGTTTGGGAAAACGCGCCCGACGAACGCGGCAGAATCGAATTTTTAATTAACGACAATTCACCGGAAAATAATAAAGGCGAATTTGTCGTTTCGGTTGCTTTGGTAAGAGTTCCGTGAAAATGAAGTGAAAAAGCGGTTGGAGTCCCGCATTTATGCGGCTTTTTTGCCGGCGAAGTGCGGCAAAAACTCACGCTAAAGCGTGGACTCCAAACGCTTTTTTGATCAATTTAAGAGAATTTTACATTTACTCGCCGTCGCGCATTTTTTTGAGCCACCAGCGCAAACCGACGAAAAGAAAACGGTAGTCTTTGAAAAATTCGGGCGGTTTGCCCTCAAAATAATGCCCGATAAACTGCAAAATCCAGCCGATCACAAACAGCGAAACAGGCAAAACCCAAAAACCCTTAACAAAAATCGCCACAATAAAAAACGGCAATGCCATCGCGATCATCGGAATTCCGATCTTATGTGTTAATTTATTTACGGGATGCGTATGCGATTTCGAATATTCTTCGATCCATTCGTCCCAAGTTTTTCCGCCCATCATAAAGATTTTTGCTCCTTTTTTTATTTTTGCCGATTATCATATCTTGTTTTGCCGTTTTTGATAAGCCGCCCGGAGCATTGTCGCATCTATTGCATAAAACGCAATAAAACCGCATTCGGCACAAACTTCGCATTTTACGGCGGAATAACTTCGTTTTTTCATAATCAAAGCATCGGGCTGTTCATCAACGACGATTTTTAGTTCCGATCCGTCGCCTTGATCTACGGGTTTAGCATCTTTAATGATATTTAGAGAATTGCATTCAGGACAATTTTTCATAAAATTTCACTATTAAATTATCTTCCGAATTTTCCGTTTTTGTTAAAGAGAATTTGTCAAAAAAGTCCGCAGGCATAAAAGTATCGGCATCCTTCACGGTTTCGGGAATTTCCGTAACGATCCATTTATCAATCGCGTCCGCAAAATTTTTATAAGTTTCCGCGCCGCCGATGATAAACAGATCGCAATTCAGATATTTCGATAAAGCGAGAACTTCTTCCTTACTTCCGAGCAAAATTACGTTCGGCTGACTTTCCAGATTTTGGACGCGTGAAAGCACGATATTAAGCCGCTTCGGCAGAGGTTTTCCGATTGATTTCCACGTATTAAAACCCATGACAACCGCGTGATTCACGGTTGTTTGTTTAAAAAACTTCAAATCCGCCGAATAATGCCACGGCAATTTTCCGTCTTTTCCGATTGCGTAATTTTCCGCGATTGCGACGATTCCGATGATACTCATAATAGAACAATGGACAATGGACAGTGGACAATGCTGTGTTTTTCATTTTCCGTTTTCCATTTTCCGTTTTACGTTTTATATTATCTTCGCTCCTTTGTAAACCGCAATTTCCGAGCCTTTTGCCATAAAGATCGAAGCGGGCTCGGTGTCGCTTAAAAATGCGAATCTTTCGCCGTAAAGTTTGCCGAAATCAACGTCAATTTCGGCGTAATTTACTTCAAAAAGCTCCCATTTCGGATGCTCGACCTTATATTCATCGGTTTGATTTTCGCCGCGTTTTGTGTAGCCCCAGTAATGCTCGATGATAAATTCGCCGCCGGAATTTTCTGCCGGGACACCCAAATTTTCACCGATTTCGATCTTTATGCTGTGCGAGTCGTCGCGTTTCCACCACGCATAAATTAATTCATTTTCGTTTTTCGCGTGACTCATCGCCCACGCCTCGTAAGGTTCGCCGTAAAAAACTTTCGCGACGGTCGCAATCGCCAGACGCGGCACGATTTCTTTGATAAAGGTTACGCCGCGCCTTGTTTCTCCAGAAATTTCTCTTTTGACGTAAAACCGTAAATTTACTTCTTCAAAATTAATATGAAACGGCACGGGAACGCCCAGAACGCGCGTGTCCAAAAACATAAATGCGACGAGCGAAACAAAACATTTGCCGTCGTGAAAATCGAGCGAAACGCCTGTCGGCACGAAATCTTCCAAAATTTCCGGCGCGACTTCGTAATTTGCCATCACCAGATCGTGCCATTTTGCGGTTAGAAATTTTTTCATAATTTTCATTTGACTCGAGCTGCCACTCGCTCCAGTCTTTTCACAAAATCAATCTTTTGTCGCCCGCGCGTCTTGTAACTCGTTCGCGGTCAAAATATTCGAGCAGCGGAATCGCATATTTTCGGGAAATTCCCGCCAAATCCTTAAACGCCGGAACGTCAATCAGTTTATCAGAACTTTTCGCCGCAAAGTCTTTTAATTTCGCGACTAAATTATCAATCTCATTTTTCGCAAAATAAAATTCGTCCGAAATTTTGACGATTTCGCCCGAATTTAAAAGCAGTTGAAAAATTTTTCGGGCGTGCGATTTGTCGGATTTTGTGCCGTTTGCCCCTTCGCTCAAAGCCTCTTCGAGTTTCGGCGGTTCGAGTTTTGCGGTTTTGTAAATTCCCGAAAGTTTTTGCTTTAATAATTCGTCGTCTTTCGATAATTCCAGAGAATGTGAAGCGAGCCGGACGAAATCTTTTTCCGCAGCAATTTTGCCTTTCTTTTCGAGACTGAGCAAAACCGCCTTGAAAATTTCAGTCGGCAAATGCGCGAAGATTTTCTCGCGCAGAGTCGCTTGCAAAATTCCTTTGGCAAGCGGCTCTTTTCCGTGAAAATCTTCGATTCCTTTAAGAGTTTTCGCCTTTAGATCATCAAATGGAGTTCGTGCCAGCAGAAAACTTTCCGCTTCGATAATTGCTGTTTTTTCAATATTTTCAAAAATTGCTTTGTTTAGAATTTCTTTGCGCCAACCCGTTCGCGCCTGCAAATCCGAAAAAAGCGCACCTCTTTCTGCGTAAGTTTCGAGAAAAAGTTTGATTTTTTTCGCGTTATCATTTTCCGCTTCGATCAAATTTTCGAGAAATTTCCGCGTATTTTGCAGATCTTTTTTTCGATGTTTAACCGCCGAATTATCCAGAATCCGTCCGCCGGCAATCGTCATCTGTGGCGAATACGAGCGCAGAATAAATCTTTCGTTCGGAATTGCGACAACCGGAATTTCCAGTCTGATTTGAACAAAATTTTTCTCGCCCTGTTTGATTTCGCCTTCTTCACTTAAAACCTGAATTCGTGCCAGAGCCTCGATTGTACCGATGTGAACGCGAACTCTCTGGCGCGATTTCAAAGATTTTTTCGCGTCTTTCAAAACCTCGATTTCCGCATCGAAAATCTGCGTCGGGCGCAAGACGTTCTTTTCGGTTAAAATCATTCCGCGCGAAATTTCCGTATGTTCGATTCCGCTTAAGTTGACGGCGGTTCTTTGTCCGGCGTGGGCGTTTTTGACGGATTTCCCATGAGTTTGAATGCCGCGGACGCGCACTTTTTTTCCGCCCGGCAAAATTTCCAATTCGTCCGCCTCGCTGATTTCGCCCGAAAGAAGCGTTCCCGTGACGACCGCGCCGAAACCTTTGACCGAAAAGGCGCGATCAATCGGCAGGCGCGCAATTGTTTCATTTTTTCTGGCGGGTATTTTCGCCGCCAAATCTTTGAGAATTTCTTTTAACTCTTCGATTCCCTCGCCCGTTTTTGCCGAAACCGCAACAACCGGAGCATCCTTTAAAAACGAATTTTCAACCAGTTCGGAAACGTCCAATTCAGCGATTTCGAGCAGTTCGTTATCAACCAGATCCTTTTTTGTCAGAACAATTAAACCCGTTTTTGTTTCAAGCAGACGGCAGATCTCAAAATGCTCCCGCGTCTGCGGCATCACGCCTTCGTCCGCCGCCACAACGAGCGCGACCAGATCAATCCCGCTGGCGCCGGCAAGCATATTTTTGACAAATTTTTCGTGTCCCGGAACGTCAACAAAACCGATTCTCGTTTCACCCAACCGGAGTTCGGCAAACCCGATGTCAATCGTGATTCCGCGCTCCTTTTCTTCGGGAAAACGATCCGCATCAACGCCCGTCAGAGTCTTGACAAGCGCGGTTTTCCCGTGATCAATATGTCCCGCCGTGCCGATGATTATATCCATAAAAAGCAAGTTCCGAGTTTAGCATTTTTTCAGACCAAACCCGGAATTTAGAACACATCCGATTTACAAATTCGTTATAAATTTTGAAGAATTTTGTCGGTCGTTTGGAGTTTCGGAAGGGTGTAATTAAAAGTGGGACACACTTTTCGCCAAATTCACCAGACCTTTAAATTTACAAAATTAGGGCTGTATATTGTGCTTTTAAAAATCTATCTACAATATATTGCAGTCAAAATCGTCATCAAAAATTACTGATATTTCTGTGTCCCACTTTTAATTACACCCAATTGAAGTAGTTTTGTGAAAAGCTATGGAAACTCAATTGAAATTGAAAGTAAAATATAAATTCTTCCGCAAAATTTTTATTATGATATTCCGGAAATTGAACTTCATTATCTTAAAGATAATAATTCTGATGGATCTAAAATGATATAACTGATGACGATTTTGTTTGATCCTCAGAAGTCGTTAAAATCCAAAAAGAAAATTCAAGCAATCCGCAATACAATTACAATTTCATGAAAACTTTTGAATGAAATTGTGATATAAGCAGAGCTATTAAGATTTAACAAAACAATAATT
>JBBRVS010000158.1:0-13295 GCA_038246645.1 Pyrinomonadales bacterium | reverse complement strand
GGATGCGCCGCACCTGCGGGGCGCGTGTCGGAATCGGAAATAAACAGCATTCCTTTGGAAACGCCTTCGCGCAAAATCTTTTCTAATTCCGCTTTTTCATTCGCGTTTTCGGGAAAAGTCGCATAAGCAAAGCGCGCTGCAAATTTGTCGTATTCACCGATTCCGACGGCGTAAGCGTTTGAAAAATCGAGTTTTCCGCCCTTTATTTCAACGAGCGGCGCGGGATAATCCATCACCGAAGCGCGGTGGTTGTATGTACTGGCGGCGAAATTATGTGCAAATCCGAGAGTATGCCCGACTTCGTGCGCGGAAAGCTGGCGGATTCGTGCCAGAGCCATCGCGATCGAGTCCGCATTTGACGTTTGAGAGAGCAAATAATCAACGTCCGGCAGTGCGGCAAAATCGCACATCGCATTTGAAGCGTTTGAGTATTGCGGAATTAAACCCGAACCGATCAGAAAATCCTGCCGCGCTCTCTGTGAATCGAGCGTTACGTCGCCTTTGATGATTTCCCCGGAGCGCGGATCAACAATGCTCGAACCATATGCCCAGCCGCGCGTCGAGCGATGAACCCAATTTATTACGTTGTAGCGCACGTCGAGCGGATCGGCATCGGGCGGCAAAATTTTGACCTGAAAGGCATTCTTAAATCCGGCGGCTTCAAACGCCGTGTTCCACCACGCCGCGCCTTCAATCAAGGCTTCCTGAATATCCTTCGGCGCACCGTTGTCAACATAAAAAACGATCGGTTTGACGGCTTCGCTCATCGCCTCTTTCGGATTTTTCTTTTCCAGACGATGACGGACAATCCAGCGTTTTTCCAGGTTTTCGTTGATTCCGGTCGCGTAATCGTAAAAATCTATCGAAAACATTCCGCCGCGCGGATCGAATTCGCGCGGTTTGTAATTTTTGTCCGGCAATTCGACAAATGAATGACGCTGGCGCACCGTTACCGCATCGCCCGAAGGCGCGGTTTGATTGATCAGACGCGCCGTGTCCGCTTTTGACGTCAGCGTAATTGTCGCTTCGACTTCCGTATTTTTCGGAAAACCTTTGGTGCGCGGCAGATAAAGTGCGCTGCGGCTTTCTTCAAAGGCAAAATTTCCCTGCTTCATCTGATTCAGACGGTTTGCCACATTATGGGCATCGCGAATCAAAAACGCGGTTGCATCAACCAAAACCTTTTCGCCGTCGCTCGCTTCCGTTTTAAAACCCCAAATGACGGATTTTGCAAAAGATTCTTCCGTTGCGCGGCGTTCTGCCGGATTTTCGCTGATCGCGCGAAAATTATAATTCGGCTGAACGAGCAAAATTTTATTTCCGGCTTTTTCAAAATAGACGATGCGCGTATCGCCCAATTGTCCGCGGTCAAGTCCGATCAGATTCGATCCGACTCCGGTCGAAAGCGAGATTTGATAAAGAAATTCCTGATTAAAACGCGAAACTTCCAGATAGATTTTGCCGTCGTCATTATTTAAATAAAGCGGCACGAAACCTTCGATCTTTTGCAGATTTTCGGTAAATTCGGTGATTGTTTTTTTCTTCGAGTCCGGCTTTTTGTCCTGCGCCGAAACAGAAAATGCGGCAATTATCGCTATCAGAAAAGCGAAAAGAAATTTTGTCATATATTAGATTTTCGGCGCGTAATCATTTATAAATTGCCTTCAGTTCACTACCGAAAAATGATTAAACGCTATTCGATAAAGTCGGAAACCATTTCGCGCGGGTGCAGATTATTGCTCATAATAATTCGCGCACAGCCGTTCCAGCGGAGAATTACATCGTCGTTTCCTGACGGGCGAATTAATTCGGCTTTTTCAAACCAATCCATCGCTTGCCGGAAAAGTTCGTAAGCCGTTGATTCCGAGCCGGGCGTATTACGGCTCAAAGTGGCTTTGGCGCGGCGTTCGTAGATAATTCCCGTGTAATACGCCCGTTTGTATTCATCCGTGATTTGCGATAAATAATCTTGAATCTGCGAACCGCCGACCGTGTAATCCTTTGAAAAACGGTCGCTCATCGCCAGAACAATCGTGATCAAAGCCTCTTGATTGTCCGGCTCGATTTGCAGAATATCGAGACAAATACTCTCCGCCGCACCCGGTTCATTGAGCAGACGGTAATGTTTGGCTTTTTCAATCGCCGCCGAAACTGCTTCTTCCGATAAATTTTTAAGTTCAAACATAATTTGCTCCTAGGATTTTGTTATTTTTTTGACTTAAACAGTCTCAGAATTTTCTTGATCGGATCGTAAAATTCATCTACGACGCGCTCTTTCAGCGGAATTATCGCGTTATCGGTGATCGTAATTCCTTCGGGACAAACCTTTGTGCAGCATTTGGTGATATTGCACAAACCGATATTCGATTCATCCTTTAAATCCTTCAAACGGTCTTCGGTATCGAGCGGGTGCATCTCGAGTGCCGCCGCATAGACGAGAAAGCGCGGACCGATAAATTCTTCGTGTTTGTGATGATCGCGCAAAACGTGGCACACGTCCTGACACAAAAAACATTCGATACATTTGCGAAATTCCTGTACGCGGTCAACGTCTTCCTGCGCCATTCGCCACGTTCCGTCGGCGGCATCGGCGGGACGCGGTTTGAATTTTTTGATCCGTTTTTTGACCTCGTAATTCCACGAAACATCCGTGACCAGATCTTTTTTCAGCGGAAACGCCTGCATCGGTTCGACCGTGATCGGCTCGTCCGTCGGCAGAGTGTTCATCCGCGTCATACACATCAATTTCGGCATTCCGTTAATTTCCGCCGAACACGAACCGCATTTTCCCGCCTTGCAATTCCAGCGGCACGCCAGGTCTCCGGCTTGCTCCGCCTGAATCTGCAAAACCGCGTCTAAAACAACCATTCCTTCGGAAATTTCGGTGTCGTATGATTTAAAATCTCCGCCGTCTTTGTTGCCGCGCCAAATTTTGAATGTTGCTTTCTTCATAATTACAAAAAATTTAACGCAGAGACGCAAAGGCACAAAGTTTTATTATAAATTTTCTTTGCGTCTCTGCGCCTTTGCGTCCTTGCGTTGAAAAAACATCTTAGCCCATCTCCTCGATAATCTGTTTGAGTTCATCCGGCATTTCGGGAATCGGTATGGACTTGATCTCCATTTCGCCGTCCGCGCCTTTTTTGATCGAGAAATTTATCTTGCCGAATGAAACGCCTTTATTCGGAAAATCATCGCGAAAATGTCCGCCGCGGCTTTCCTTGCGTTCGATTGCCGCCAGCGTGATCGCTTCGGAAACATTGAGCAAATTGTGCATATCGAGCGCGGTGTGCCAGCTCGGATTAAAATCTATGTTGCCGGTTGCGCCGACATTTTCGAGGCGTTTTTTGAGTTCTCTGACACCGACCAGAGCTTCCTGCATTTCGTCTTCGGTGCGAACGATGCCGACCAAATTCTGCATCATATCTTGAAGCAAGTATTGAAGCGCAAAAGGATTTTCGCCCGATTCGCGCTCAAAAGGTGCTAACGCCCATTTTACGGTTTGCTCGATTTGCTCGTTATTCACAATACCGAAATCATTTTCCAGGGCAAATGTTGCCGCATATTCTCCGGCGCGTTTGCCAAAAACGATCAGATCGGAAAGCGAATTTCCGCCCAGACGATTCGCGCCGTTGATTCCGGCGGCATATTCGCCCGCCGCAAAAAGTCCCGGCAAAGTCGAGGCTTGGCTTTCGCCGTCAACGCGGATTCCGCCCATAATGTAATGCGTCGTCGGTCCGACTTCCATCGGCGTTGTCGTAATATCCAGATCGGCGAGTTGTTTGAATTGATGATACATACTCGGCAATTTCTTTTTGATATGTTCGGGCGCGTTCGAGATTTTTTCTTTGATCCAGGCAATATCGAGATAAACTCCGCCGTTCGGCGTTCCGCGTCCCGCCTTGACTTCGCGGACGATGCACCGCGCCACGTGGTCGCGGGTTAAAAGTTCGGGCGGACGGCGCGCATTTTTATCGCCCGTGACATATCGCCAGCCTTCTTCTTCGGTGTCGGCGGTTTGATCTTTGTAATTGTCGGGAATGTCGTCAAACATAAAGCGTTTCCCTTCGCTGTTTTTCAAAATCCCGCCTTCGCCACGCACGCCTTCCGTGACCAGAATTCCTTTGACCGAAGGCGGATAAACCATTCCGGTCGGGTGAAATTGAAGAAATTCCATATCAATCAATTCCGCGCCCGCGTCAAAGGCAAGCGAATGTCCGTCGCCCGTTCCTTCCCAACTGTTGCTCGTGATTTTATACGCCCGACCAACGCCGCCGGTCGCTAAAATAACGGCTTTCGCTTTAAAAACGCGAAAACGCCCGTGTTCGCGCTCGTAGGCAAATGCACCGATTACGCGATTCCCGTCTTTGAGCAGAGCGATCACGGTAACTTCCATATAAACTTCGATGCCCTGATGAATGCCGTGATCCTGCAAGGTGCGAATGAGTTCCAAACCCATTCGGTCGCCGACATGCGCCAGACGCGGATAACGATGTCCGCCGAAATTTCTTTGCAGAATTTTGCCGTCTTTCGTCCGGTCGAAAACCGCGCCCCAGGCTTCCAGTTCGCGGACACGTTCCGGGGCTTCTTTAGCGTGAAGTTCCGCCATTCGCCAGTTGTTGACGTATTGACCGCCGCGCATCGTGTCGGAAAAATGGACTTTCCAATTGTCGCGGTCGTCAACATTCGCCATCGCCGCCGCCATTCCGCCTTCCGCCATTACCGTATGCGCCTTGCCCAAAAGAGATTTGCAGACAAGCCCGACCGAAACGCCCGCCGCGGACGCTTCAATCGCCGCCCGAAGCCCCGCGCCGCCCGCGCCGATGACAAGCACATCGTGTTCAAAAGTTTGATATTCAGCCATAAAATGAAGTGTGAATGATGAATGATGAATGATGAATGTCTGAAATTAAATTCACCATTCATCATTCACCATTCACCATTACTAAAGTATTCTCCAGTCAGTCCAAATTCCCATCGAAAGCATTCGCACATAAAAGTCGGAAAAGCCGACGACAAAAAGGCTGCACCAGGCGAACAGCATATGCCGGCGATTAAGCGAACTGCACGCATTGTAAGCCGCGCACTGAAACGGTTTTTTTGAAAGTTCGTCGCATTTCCCGCCGATCAGATGGCGCAAAGAATGGCAGCTAAAGGTATAACCGCCCAGAAAAAAAACATTTGCAGTCAAAATCAGCGAGCCGATGCCGATGCCGAAACCGTTTTCAAACCAAAATGCCTTCCACGCGTCGTGCGCGAGAAAAATAATAAAAATCAGTGCCAGATAAAGAAAATAGCGATGAACATTTTGCAGAATCAGCGGAAATGAACGCTCGCCGCGATAGTTATGACGCGGTTCACCGACGGCGCAGCTTATCGGGTCAGCCCAAAACGCTTTGTAATACGCGCCGCGATAGTAATAACAGGTAAAACGAAATCCGGCAGGCGCCCATAAAATTAAAAGTGCGGGCGAAAACGGCAGCCAATCGGGAATCCACGCGGGTTTTGCGCCGAACATCGCGTGCGGCGAAGCACCGAAAATTTCGGGCGAATAAAACGGCGAAAGATAATTTCCGAAGGCGTAATGCTCGCCCTGAAAAGCCGCCCACGTCGAATAAACGACAAAAGCGGATAATGCCAGAAAGACCAGCAGAGGATAAATCCACCACGCGCCTTTTCGCTGTGTTTCGCCGAACGAACGCCGTTTTAAAGGAACAGTTACGGAAGACATATTTATCTGATAACACCTCCAAGCCTAGCGACCGACTAAATTAAAACGATGGAATAATTGTAAAGTTTTTTTGACTTTGAAGATTATGTATCCTGTTGCGAAATATGTCAATTTTTCTTCTAAATCCAGTGAAATATTCGCTAATCCGAGACGAGTTTAATTTTTCGATATTAAAAGTTATTATCTTTGTTAGGAGAAAAGTTTAGATGAAAACAGATGTAATAATCGTCGGCGCGGGTCCGACCGGAATGGCTTTGGCGTGTCAGTTTATCAGATACGGCATTGATTTCGTGATCGTAGATAAAAAAGACAAAATCACAAAATATTCAAAAGCCATCGGCGTTCAGGCGCGCACCCTTGAAATTTACGAACAGATCGGGCTGGCAGATTCTTTGATTTCTCAAGGAACGCTGGCGGAAAAAGTCCGCCTTGCCGAAGGCGGCGAAGTGCGCGGCGAAGTTACGCTGACGAACATCGGCGAAGGAATGAGTCCGTATCCGTTTCTGTTGCTTATCGAGCAAAGTATGCACGAACATCTGCTTGAGGATTTTATAAAATCTCACGAAAAACAGATTTTGTGGAATACCGAACTGGAAAGTTTTACGCAGGACGAATCGGGCGTAAAAGCCAATATAAAGAACGCCGACGGAATGCGGGAAACGGTCGAAGCAAAGTTTCTGGTCGGCTGCGACGGCGCAAAAAGTCCGGTGCGCCACGCGCTCGATCTGCAGTTTGAAGGCAGCACGTTCGAGCGGCTTTTTTATGTCGCGGACGTGCAGATTGATTGGGAATTCTCGCACGACGCGCTGATGGTTTGTCTGGCGCAAAGCTCGATCACCGCATTTTTTCCGCTTCCGGGCGAAAAACGTTACCGCATTGTCGGCACGTTTCCCGAAAACGAAGAGCGGCGCGAAGGCGAGATTCTCTATGAAGAAATCGAAAAACAAATTATTGAAGACACGAAATTAAAGCTCGATATTTACAATGTAAATTGGTTTTCGGTTTATAAGGTTCATTCGCGGCGCGTGGAGAAATTTTCGCGCGGCAGATGTTTTCTTGCCGGAGATTCGGCGCACGTTCACACGCCTGCCGGAGCGCAGGGAATGAACACGGGAATTCAGGACGCTTATAATCTGGCGTGGAAACTGGCTCTTGTTTTGCGCGGGAAGGCAAATATCGGTCTGCTCGAAACCTACAATGAAGAACGCCTCGCAAATGCTAAAAGATTGCTGCAAACGACCGACCGCGTTTTCGATTTCGGCGCGAGCGAAGACGCGTTCGTCGCATTTTTCCGCACGCATATTTTCCCGTATATCGCCAATTTTGCCCTGCATTTGAAAACGGTTCAAAAATATATTTTCCCGCTCGTTTCGCAAACCGGAATCAATTACCGCAAGTCTTCTCTGAGCGAAAACGACGATTTTTTCCGCGTCAAAGCCGGCGACCGGATGCCGTATTTTCTTTATGAAAACACGAGTATTTACGAAAAATTAAAATCGCCGAAATTTCATCTTCTGGCATTTTCCGACGGGCAGAACCAATTGCCCGATCTGACCAATGAATTCGCCGCGTTTGCCGAATTTACAGACGTTCATCAGTTTCCGCTGTTTCCGAATATCGCCGATATTTTCGGCTCGAATGAATCTTTTATCGTTCTTTTAAGACCGGACAATTACGTCGGTTTTATTTCAAAAATAAATGACATCGGGCATTTAAAAACTTATCTCAGCAGATATTTTCTGTAAATAGCCGCGGGATAAACTGTGTATTTGCAAGTTTTTACGATTTTCTCCAAATCTACCTATGCGAAAAGATTTCATCGAAGCGATTAAAAAATATCAGGCTGAATTCGGTTTGGATCTGCCCGACGGAAAGATCGAATCTCTCGCCGATTTTTACGAATTCATTCAGCAACACAACGCGATTCTGCACCTGGTCGCGCCGAGTTCGACGGAAGAATTCGTTATTCGTCATATTCTGGAATCGCTCGCGCTCCTTGAATTTCTGCCGGAAAACGCTCGTTTTGCCGACATCGGTGCGGGCGCGGGTTTGCCTTCGCTGCCGTGCCTGATCGTCCGCGAAGATTTAAGAGGCGTTTTGATCGAATCGAAATTGAAAAAAGCGAAATTTCTCGAAGAAGTTGCGGCAAAACTCGAACTGGAGAATCGCGTAATTATTGAAAATAAGCAGTTTGAAGAAATCTTCAAGAAAGACGTAAATTTTGTTACGTGCCGCGCTCTGGATAAATTTACAAAAAAACTCCCGAAAATCCTCAACTGGTCAAAGGGTTGTAAAATTTTATTTTTCGGCGGACATAATTTGGGCGAAGCTCTGGAAAAATGCGGCGTAGAATTTGAACAAAAACTGATGCCGCAATCGGAACAACGCTTTTTATTTATTGCTCAAATTTAGTTTTTTCGCCTTTGATTTGGCGTTTCGTTTATAATACAATGTGTTATATGAAACAAGCCGCAACTGAAAAAAAGATAAGTTCCGCAAAACCGGAAACACGAAAAAAAATCTCGGCAAGTGTCGCCGGAAACGCCAAACTGCCGGAAAAATCTGTTGCTGCAAAGAAAACTGTTTCTGCCAAAAGCGTTAAGCCGGCGATAAAAAAAACCGGAAAAACCGAAGTTTCAAAAAAGGTCGCGCCGAAAATCCAGAAGGCAAAAACCTTAGATTCCGTCAAAAAACCGACCAAATCTGTTTTATCAAAAGTTGCTGAAAAAAAAGTTCCGCGAACATTAAGCGCAAAAACCGTTGTTCCTCAAAAACCCGCTAAAACGGCAATTTCCAAGAAAAATGTAAATGCAGAAAAAGCTAACGCAGATTTAACGGTGCAGAAATCAAAAACGGTTAAATCAAAAGCTCGAACGGCTAAACCGGTTTTGCCGAAAAGTCCGAAAAATAAACGGGCAGAATCGAAAGTTTACAAACCGGAAAAATCCGCCGTAAAAACGAAAATTCAGAAACCGAAAACAGTAAAAACCGCAAACGGAAAAATACCGACAGCGAAACCGCAAATCGCAAAAGTTAAAGCGATTGTCGCCAAAAAATCCGTTTCCAAAACCGGAAAACCGAGCGCGGCTAAATCAATCTCTGCGGAAAAGAATATCTCTGCCGTAGCTAAGAAAGTAAAAGCTGCGCCGAAAGTTTTACCGCCGAAAATAAAGAAAGTTGCTGAAAAACCTTCGGTAAAACCCGCGAAAGCCAAAACCGCAACGGCACAAAAAACGGTTAAAACTGTCAAATCGAAAACGGCAGCCAAAACAAAAACAGTTTCCCCGAAAATAAAAAATGTCCCGAAAAAACCTGCGGTAAAAACGGTTTCTAAAGCGGTAACGCCAGTTGTCAAAAGCAAAACTGCCGCCAAATCTTCCAAACCGAAGATTTCGGCAAAACGCGAACCGAAAGATATTTTAAAATACGCCAAACCGGCGATTACGGGCAAAACAAAACCGCCGCAAAGAAAAGCCGCAAAAATAGAAATCGTCATTGAACCGAAGATCGAACCGAAAGTTTCGCAAGAGCTGAAAGAAGCGAAAAAAAAGCCGCTCAGAGCCATCAGCAGCGCGGTTTTTCGCGGCGAAAAAGATTCTTATTCCTTTAAGGTTTATGAAATCGGTGAAAATTTCAAGGAAATTCCGGCGGTTTACGTCATTTCAAAACGCATCACCGACCGCAGAAATCGCGGTCATCACAAATTGATCTGCATCGGCGAGACCGATTCGATCCTGAAGGATCTAAAAACACACCGCAAGAGCAAATGTCTGCGTACCAATAAAGCAAATGTCATCAGCATTTTGCGCGAAGAAGACAAAGACACAAGGCTCAAAATCGAAAATGATCTGAAAGCCGCGCATTCGATTGCCTGCAATCTCGAGCGGTAAAAGTTTATTTATCCACAGATGAACACGGATTTAATAAGAGGACTTTCGCTTGAACATTTTTTGCGCGTTTGGAGTCCCGCCTTTAGGCTAATGACATTAAGATAACAGCGTTTAACAATTTCAAGAACAGTTTCAGCCGCGGATTAACGCGGAAAAACGCGGATTTAATTTTTGATTTATCCGCGTCATCAGCGAAATCCGCGGTTAACTTAATGCCATTAGCCTTTAGGCGGCAAAACGCCAGCGCAGCGCAGCGAAAAGCCGCCTAAAGGCGGGACTCCAAACTTCAAGCGAAAGTTCTAAATAAGATATTTTGGTAGTGTTTCAGATTTTATGATGACGAAAACTTTTAAGATTATTACTTCGGAACAGATGATAGCTGATAGTTGATAACTGATAGATTTATCAAATATTTATCTATCATCTCTCAGTTATCATCTTTAATCTATTCCGAATGGTTTTTTTGGCTCATCATAAAATGTGCAACATTACCGATATTTCTAATTTCTTGAAAATTATCAGTGTTTATCCGTTGTCAGACTTTATTTAATGCTCAAAGTCAGCGAAAATTTTCCCGAACGAACGCGGTCGGTCGGTCGCATCTGGACGAAAACCAGATAATCGCCTGTTTCCGGTGCGGTGAATTCGAGATCATAATTGATGTCGTAATCTGATATAAAATCAATTCCGTCCGCGCCTAAAACGCGGAAAGCGTGGAATTTGCCCTTCGGCGCGGTCGAAACGAGTTTGAGTTTGACGGTTTGTCCGGCTTTCGCGCCGAAAATATATTCGTATTCCTCGTCGCCCTTCAAACTGCCGGAAACCGTTTTGCTCGATTTGCCTTTGTCAAAACTGATCCGCAGCGGTTCGGCTTTGCCGCCTTGAGCAAAGATATTGACCGCACAAAGAAGAAATACGCCGATAAAAAAAGATAATTTGATTTTCATAATATTTTTTGCGGGAAGATTCAAAGCAAATATAATCTAACTTTGATAAAATAATCAACAAAATTTCGAGGTAAAGAAATGAATAATTTACAAATAACAGCGCGTCCCGAAAAAAACGAATACGCGGCGTTTTATGAAACATATATTTCGCTGGTCAAAGGCGATGATATTTTATCGGTTTTGAAACAAAATAAAATTGAAACGCAGAACATTTTAGCCGAAATTACTGAAGAAAAAGCGCATTTTCGCTATGCGGAAAACAAATGGAGCATCAAGGAACTGGTCGGACATATGATTGACACGGAAAAAATTTTCGCCTATCGCGCGCTGCGTTTTGCGCGAAACGATCAGACGCCGGTCGAAGGATTCGATCAAGACCCGTATATCGAAAACGCCGATTTCGATAATTGCCGCTTTACCGATCTGATCGCCGAATTTGCGTTTGTCAGAGATGCGAATATTCTGATGTTCCAAAATTTTCCCGATGAAGCCTGGACGCGTTCGGGAACGGCGAGCGAAAACTCCGTCAGCGTCCGAGCTTTAGCATTTATGATCGCCGGACACGAACTCCATCACCTAAATATTTTGAAGGAAAGATATTTGGCTTGATGAATTTTGACGCAATCATCATCGGCGGCGGCGCGGCGGGACTTTTTTGCGCGATCGAAGCGGGAAAGCGCGGGCGCAAAGTTCTGCTGATCGAACATAATAATCAGGTCGGGCGCAAGATCATAATTTCGGGCGGCGGTCGCTGCAATTTTACGAACATCAACGCGAGAGCGGAGAATTTCATCTCGGAAAACCCGCATTTCTGCAAATCCGCGCTTGCCGGTTACGCGCCGCAGGATTTTGTCGAACTCGTCAAAAAACATAATATCGAATTTTACGAAAAGAAACTCGGACAGCTTTTCTGCCGCGAAAGCTCTCTGAAAATCGTCGAGATGCTTTTAACCGAGTGCAGAAGAGCAAATGCCGAAATTCGCTTAAATTGTTCGGTTAAAAGCATTTCTCAAAAAGATTTTTTTGAAATCGAAACGAATCAAGGGAAATTTACGTGCGAAAGTCTGGTCATCGCATCGGGCGGACTTTCGATTCCGAAGATCGGCGCGACCGATTTCGGTTATCGCCTGGCACGGCAATTCGGTTTGAAAATCGTCGAAACGCGTCCCGCACTGGTGCCGTTTGTTTTCGGGAAAAATTTTCCCGCCGGTTTCAAAAAACTTGCCGGAGTTTCTCTGGAAGCGGATATTTCCTCCGGCAAAGCGACTTTCCGCGAAAATATTCTGTTTACACATCGCGGGCTTTCCGGTCCTGCCGTTTTGCAGATTTCGTCTTACTGGAAACCGGGCGAAAAAATTTCGCTTGATCTTTTGCCGTCGAAAAATGCGTTTGAAATTCTGAAAAATTCAGGCGAAAGTCTGAAAAATCTGGCGAATTTTCTCGGCGAACTGTTGCCGAACCGCTTTGCCGAAGTCTGGACAAAGGAATTTGCCGACGCGAAACCGCTCAAAGGATTTAGCGAAAAAGAACTGGCAAGAGTCGCCGAAACCTTGGAAAACTGGCAAATTCCCTTTGCCGAAACCGAAGGCTACGCCAAAGCGGAAGTAACCATTGGCGGAGTTTCGACCGCTGAGCTTTCATCGAAGACGATGGAAAGCAAAAAGGTTAAAGGACTGTTTTTCATCGGCGAAGTCATTGACGTAACGGGCTGGCTCGGCGGCTACAATTTTCAATGGGCGTGGTCTTCCGGCTTTGCGGCGGGGCAATTTGTGTAATGGAAAAATAGCGAAAAATAGGTGTTTTGACAAATTAAATTGTAGTTATTGTTCCACTCTCTGCGAACTATGCGCCTCTGCGTGAAATCTATTTTTCTCACGCAGAGGCGCATAGTTCGCAGAGAGTGGATTTTTACAGTTAAATTTTTTTCGCCGTTCGCGCTCTGATTTCGTCTAAAGTGTCATCAATCAAAAGCTCGCCGTTTTCATAGACGACGCGCATTTGCGTGTTTTCCGCCGAAAGAGTTTCGGCATCTTCGAGGCGGACGGTTTTATATTCTCCATTATCCGAAATTAAATCGAGCCGTCCGCGTTTGCTGTTTTTTCCCGCGTCGGTGATCGGCTGTTTATAAACGTCGCGCAACTTGCCGCCCGCGACTATTGCCGAGCATTTATAAGCAAATTTCATCGTGTCGCGGCTCACCTTTTGCAGCAAGCTGCCGCCGATTCCGAAGGCGATATTCGACGCCGAAAAGCCTTCCGTTTTGAGTCTTTCCAGGATTTCATTGATCGAATGTTCATTCACGCCGTCGCCCTGAATGATGCGGACATTTTTCAAAACTTTGTAGCCTTTTGAATTAAGGCTCGTTCCAAACTTTTCGCCCAAAAGATGCGCGACTTTTGATACGACCTCGACCGGTTCGCCCGAATCGGGACGAATAACGACCGTTGCGCCCGAATCAATAACTTCCTGTTTCAACTCTTCGCCCCAGATTTTTTCGACGGCGTTAAAAATATTCCACGAATCGGAAACGACCGCGACCAAAGCTCCGGGTTTGGCAAAATTTTCGAGCATATTGCGATATGCCGAAATTTCGTTGTCGCGTCCCCAAGCCGTAATCGTTGAATGTTCGGCGGCGGGAATTGAAAAACCAGCCATTTCCGAATTGTAAAACTTTCGGTGAATTAAAAGTGCGCTCATCGTGTCCGTGCCGAGAAAATTAACGAGATG
>JBBRVS010000157.1:0-13425 GCA_038246645.1 Pyrinomonadales bacterium | reverse complement strand
GATAAAACGGTGCGCGGGGCGAATATTGCTTCCTTGAGCGTTCCGTGGGGCGGCGGCGATAATGCGAACGAGAATAATATCGGCGGTTATCATCTCGTCTGGTCGCGCGATCTGTATCAGGTTTTTACGGCTTATCTGGCTCTCGGCGATAAAGCGGCGGCGGAACGTGCGCTCGATTTTCTCTTTAAAGTTCAGCAAAAACCGGACGGCAGTTTTCCGCAAAACTCTTACTTGGACGGCAAACCTTTCTGGGGTTCGCTGCAAATGGACGAAGTCGCGTATCCGCTGATAATGGCTTGGCAGTTAAAGCGTTTTGACAAAGCGACGTGGGAAAATCACGTTAAACGCGCGGCGGATTTTATTGTCAAAAACGGTCCGGCAACGCCGCAGGAACGTTGGGAAGAAGAAGCGGGCTATTCGCCTTCGACCATCGCGGCGGAAATCGCCGGACTCGTCTGCGCGGCGGAAATTGCCAAAGCGAATAACGACCCGGAATCGGCAAAACTTTATCTGAAAACCGCCGACGAATGGGCGGCAAATGTTGAAAAATGGACGGTGACAACGACCGGAAAACATTCAAAACAGCCGTATTACGTCCGCATCACGCAGAACGGAAAACCCGATGCGGGCGAAAAAATTGAATTAAATAACGGCGCGGGCGTTTTTGATGAAAGGGAAATCGTTGATGCGGGATTTTTAGAATTAGTGCGTCTGGGAATCAAATCGCCCGACGATCCGATCATTCAAAATTCGGTCAAAGTAATTGACGAAATAATCCGCGTCAAAACGCCGAACGGCGACGGTTTTTATCGCTACAATCACGACGGCTATGGGGAAATGGACGACGGAAGGCGTTGGAATTGGGACGGAAAATACACCGGAAAGGGAAGACTTTGGGCGTTATTAAGCGGTGAACGCGGGCAATATGAATTGGCTTTGTCGAATACGGAGCATAATAAAATTAATCAGAAAATTTATCGAATTTCTGGAACAAGTCCCGGACTTAACTTTGATAAAGAAAGAAAATTTGCTGAAAGTTTTCGTGATTCGGCAAAACAAAGACTTGAATCAATGCAGAAATTCGCCAACGACGGTTTAATGATTCCCGAACAAATCTGGGATAAGCGAGACGTGCCGAAAAATGCCGACAAACAATTCGTTCCCGAACTCAAATTCGGCGAAGGCACCGGCTCGGCAACTCCGCTTGCGTGGTCAATGGCGCAATTCATCCGCCTCGCCGTCAATTTGCAGGAAGGCAAAAATCTCGACACGCCCGATGTCGTTTATGATCGCTATGTGTTGGGTAAGAAGTCGGAAGTCAGTAGTCAGGAAACGGTAGAAAAAGTTGACGAGTGTAATAAAGCTTTGTCATTTGTTTATAAAGACGGATTTATTCTTTCGACAACTTCATTTGATGAGTCAAATTATCCGGTGATTTGGCAGGGAAAAAAATCAGATTCTTCTGTTATGCGGTTCGCTTATTTCGGTTCGGCGAATGATGTCGAAATTGCCGGAGATTTTACGGGTTGGAAGACTTGCGGTCTAAAACTTTCAAGCCGAAAAGAAGGTAAAAAATACATAGGCTTGAAGTTTCCGAACACGGCTCGGATCGAATACAAACTCATCGTTGACGGCAAATGGATCACCGATCCCGCAAATCCGAACAAAGTTGATAACGGTGTCGGCGGCGAAAATTCGTTTTTTACGATGCCGGATTATCAGCCGACAGAGTGGGATAAAGATGACAAAATAAATGTCGAACCGACTAATCCCAATGAAATCATTGATGTTTCGGTTCCGCCTGTCGTGCAGGAAATCGAGGTGAATTCAAAACAATTCGGCAAACGCATGATAAAAGTTCATCTGCCGAATTCCTACGATCTGCCTGATAAAACTTCACGGTTTCCGGTTCTTTATTTTCAAGACGGCAGCGATTACATCAATCGCGCAAAGGCAATTCAGATTCATCAAAATCTCGTCAAAGCCGGAAAGATCAAACCTTTAATAATGGTTTTTATTGATTACAAAGACCGTATGAAAGAATATCGGGCAAATGACGAATATGCGAAATTTGTCGCCGAAGAAGTCGTTCCCGCAATTGACGCTAAATATAAAACTGTAAAATCGCGCGACGGACGGGCGATAATGGGTGCGAGTTTGGGCGGCATTACGAGTTTTCACACGGCATTAAAATATCCCGAAATTTTCGGGCGCGTCGGCGGACAATCGAGTTCGTTTTGGGTTGATAATGAAAGAGTCGTTAAAGAATTGGAAAAACTCGATGCGGCGAAAAATAAATTTTCATTTTATATTGACGACGGCACGCTCGAAGGCGTTGAAGATTCGCGGAAAGTCGTGAAAATCTTGAAAGATAAAGGTTTTGACGTAATCTATAACGAAGCCGAAGTCGGACATAATTGGACGGCGTGGCGCGATCGTTTGGCGGATGCGTTTATGGCGATTTGGAAATAAAGGAAATAATTAAACACATAGAAACATAGAAAACATAGAAAGCGTTTGGAGTCACGCCGTGAGGCGGCAAAACCGCCGCGTTTCGCGGGCGGAAAAGCACGCTAAAGCGTGGACTCCGAGCGCGTTTTTAAATTAAATATATAATAATGCTCAAAAAATTCTTTTTAACAATCATTTTAATCATAAATTTCAGCGTCTTTGTTTTCGGACAGGAACGTCTGATTATGATCGGCGGCGGCGAACGGACGAGTGATGTTTTAACGAGATTAGCGGAATGGACGGGCGATGAAAAATCGAAAATTCTCGTGATAACTTGGGCAAGCGGCGTTCCGGTTGAGAGTTTTGAGGCGTTCAAAGCGGATTTTGAAAAAGTGTCGAAAATAGAATTGGTTAATGCGCCGATTCGACCGCTTGATGAAGCGGCGAAAGTAAGATTTTTGCAGCAATTAAAAGAAGCAAACGGCGTGTTTTTCACGGGCGGCGACCAAAACCGCGTGATGGAAATTTTGCAGGATGAAACCTTGCTCAAAGCCTTGCAGGAAAAATACAAAAGCGGAACTGTTTTTGCCGGAACGAGTGCGGGCGCGGCAATTATGTCGCCGCTGATGATTACCGGCGAAGGCGATTTTACGGTGATTGACGGCGCGAAGGTCGAAACTAAAAACGGACTCGGGTTTCTTCCCGAAGTGATCGTTGACCAGCATTTTATTAAGCGTCAACGGCAAAATCGCCTGATCGGTTTGATTATCAAAAATCCGAAACTGCTCGGCATCGGAATTGATGAAGACACGGCGTTTGCCGTGCGCGACAATCGTTTTGCGGAAGTGATCGGAAACAGCGGCGTGATGATTTTCGATGCACGAAAATCCGTTAATCCGATGAATATGTTTTATCTCAAAAACGGCGAAAAGTTTGATTTGAAGAAACGGAAAATCGTTTTAAAGTAAAAAAAAATCCTGAGTGCGAGACGCACTCAGGACAGCGAGCGAGACGCTGGCGTTACCTTTTAGCCTTGTTTTTTGCCGATCATATCGAGACCGACGGCGGCGACGAGAATCGCGCCTTTTATTAGTTCCTGCATAAAATCCCGTACGTTTAAAAGCGACATTCCGTTATCGAGGCTCGACATAATAAGAGCGCCGAGACACGCGCCGAAAACCGTTCCGCGACCGCCCATCAAACTCGTTCCGCCGATGACGCAGGCGGCGATAGCGTCGAGTTCCTTCAAAGTTCCGGCATCGGGCGCGGCACTTCCGACTCTTGCCGTGAAGATCAAAGCCGCGATTCCGGTTAATGCGCCCAAAAATGCGAAAACCTTGAGAATGACGAGTTTGTTGTTAATCCCGGAAAGTCTGGCAGCATCGGCATTTCCGCCGATGGCGTAAAGATAGCGTCCGAAGGTTGTGGAATTTGTAATAAATGCGCCGAGAAGTGCGACCGCGATCAGAATTAAAACCGGTATCGGAATTCCGGCGTAAGAATTCATTACAAAAATAAACGCAATAACGGCAATCACTTGCGGAATTACTTTGAGCATTTCGCCGCCGTAATTTGCTTTGCCGAGACCGTAAGTTTCCTGAGCGCGGGCGCGCGAAAATGCCAGCCAAATAACAGCGGCAATCGCCAATGCCGCCAAAATCCAGCCGATGCTCGGATGAATATAACCCTGTCCGATTGCCTTAAATGCGGGATCGGCAATCGGAATCGTTTCCGATTCGCTGATGCCCTTGATTGCGCCGCGCCACGCGAGCAGTCCGCCGAGCGTTACGATAAAAGCCGGAATTCTTAAATATGCCGTTAAAGCTCCTTGAAATGCGCCGACCGCCACGCCGATAGCAATTGCCGCAAGTATCGCTACAGGCAAACTGTAACCCCAACTCGTTAGAAAGATCGCCGCGACTCCGCCAGCCAAACCGAGCAGGGAACCGACCGATAGATCAATATTGCCGGAAACAATGACCATCAGCATTCCGACGGCTAAAATTCCCGTAACCGATGTTTGCAGCGAAAGATTCGATAAATTTCTGTAACTCAGAAATGTCGAACCCGTCGCCCAATGAAAGTAAAGCCAGATTACCGCCAGCGCAGCGATCATTGTATATGCGCGCAGTGCCGATGTTGGCAGTTTAAAGCCCTTTTCAGTTTTTGCTTCGTCTGTCATTTTTCCTCTTCAGATTTACCTTTTTTCTTTTTACTTTTTTCTTCTTTATTTAATTGCCGGTTGCCGCCGCCATCACCTTTTCGGGCGTGGCTTCCGATTTTGTAAATTCGCCGGTTAATTTTCCTTCGTGCAAAACGATGATGCGGTCGGACAAACCCAAAACTTCGGGCAGTTCCGATGAAGCCATAACGATTGCCAGACCTTCTTTGGCAAGTTTGTGAATTTCTGCGTAAATTTCCTGTTTTGCGCCGACATCAATTCCGCGCGTCGGTTCGTCTAAGAATAAAACCTTAGGGTTTGTTAACAGCCATTTTCCCAAAACCACTTTTTGCTGATTTCCGCCTGAAAGAGTTCCGGCAACGGTTATCGGCGAATTTGCCTTGACGCGCAAGGATTGCATCGAACCTTTTACCGCGACAGTTTCGCGTGAAAGATGGGTTAAAAATGCGCCGCTGATTTTTTTTAAACCGGCAAGCGTCATATTATTACGAATTGTTTGTTCTAAAATCAAACCGAATCGTTTGCGGTCTTCGGTCACGAACCCGAAGCCGTTTTTGATCGCGTCCGCCGGTTTATTTATCGAAACTTTTTGTCCTTCAACAAAAACTTCGCCGGAAGAATTGCCGTTCCACGCGCCGAAAATTGACATTAAAAGTTCGCTTCGTCCTGCGCCCATCAAGCCGGAAATCCCCAAAACTTCGCCGCGTCTGACATAAAATGAAACATCGTCAACCAGTTTTTTGTCCGCAACGTCCGGGTCAAAAGCATTTATATTTTTAACTTCTAACGCAATTTCGCCGAAATCGTGCGTTGATTCGGGAAATATTTCGCCGACCTCACGCCCGACCATTAAGGCGATGACTTTGTTTTTATCGAGCGCCAGCGTGCTTTGTGTGCCGACCGTTTTCCCGTCGCGCAAAACCGTGATGCGGTCGCTCATTGCAAAAACTTCGTCGAGCTTGTGCGAAATATAGATCATTCCGACCCCGCGTTTTTTCAGGTCGCGCAAAATATCGAAAAGCGTTTCAACTTCCGATTCGGTCAAAGCAGCGGTCGGTTCGTCCAGAACGAGAATTTTTGCGTCCTGCGATAAAGCCTTGGCAATTTCGACTAATTGCTGTTGACCGATGCCGAGATTTCCGACCGGAGTTCGCGGATCAATCGGCAGATTCAAATCTTTCAGAAGTTTTGTCGCCCGTTGATAAAGTTCCGACCAATTAATTATGCCGAAGCTCGAAGGTTCTTTTCCCAAAAAGATGTTTTCGCCGACGGTTAATTCTTTAACGAGTGAAAGTTCCTGAAAAATAATGGCAATTCCGGCATCTTCGGCTTCGCGGATCGTCCGAAACTGGTGTGTTTCGCCGTTTATCTTAATGTCGCCACCATATTCACCGAATGGATAAACGCCGCTCAGGGTTTTCATTAAAGTGGATTTTCCCGCGCCGTTTTCGCCGACAAGTGCGTGAAATTCGCCTTCAAAAAGATCGAATGTAACACCGTCCAGAGCTTTTACACCGGGAAATTCCTTCGTAATGGAAACCATCTCCAGAATCGGTTTTGATCTTTGCCCGTTGTCATTTGTCATTTGCATAAAGATTCGAATTCTTAGAATTTGTCCACATCGGTTTTTTCAGCCGAAAATACAGCCGACAAAGTGAAAACGGACATTTTTCAAAAAACTGTTCTTAATTTTCCATTATCCGTTTTCCATTTTTCATTTTATTGCTTAGGTCTCTGATCTTCGGGAACATCTTTGAAAACTTCGTCGTAAGTTGCCCAACCGTCTTTGATTACCGTGGTCATCAAATTGTTCTTGTCCACAACAATCGGCTCATACAAAACCGCCGGAACTTCCTTAGTCATCGAACCGGATTTGATCTTGTCTTTGGCATCAATTGCTTCGCCTTTTGCCAGTTTGATTGCCAATTCGACCGCGCCGTAAGCGAGCGGCTGAATCGGTTTGTAAACCGTCATCGTTTGCGTTCCTTTCGCAATTCTTTGAAGCGCGGCAAGTTCGGCATCTTGTCCGGTAACGATTACTTTTCCGGTCAATCCCTGAGTTGCCAATGCCTGAATTGCGCCGCCCGCAGTTCCGTCATTTGAAGCGATAACTGCGGCAATGTCGTTTTTATTTTGGGTTAAGGCATTTTCGACATTTTTGAGAGCTTCTTCAGGTTTCCAATCGGTAGTGAAATTATCTTGAACGATTTTTATATCGCCTTTGTCCACTGCCGGTTTTAAAACTTCAAGCTGTGATTTTGACATAATTACAGCATTATTATCGGTCGAAGCACCGTAAACCATTATATAATTACCCTTCGGTGCATTTTTCAAAGCATATTCCGCCTGCATTTTTCCGATTAACGGAACTTGATGCGAAACATAAAGATCGAGATTGTCGGAATTTATCAAGCGGTCATAAGAAATAACCGGAACATTTTGCGCTTTGGCTTTCTGAACCATCGAAGCGGCTTGTGTCGCATCCTGCGGGGCAATTACTAAAACATCAACGCCTTGCGTTAAAAGATTCTCAACGTCGTTTGCCTGTTTGTCCGATTTATTGTCGGCGATGGTTATAAGACATTCGACCTGAAGTTCTTCGCAATGCTTTTTGAACAGATCGTGATCGCGTTTCCAGCGTTCTTCTTTGAGTGTCGCCATCGCAAACCCGATTTTTATTTTTCGATTCGGATCTTTCGGTCCGGTAGTTGCCGGTCCCTGATTGTTCGGCGCACTGACGCAAGCCGACATAAAAATACCTGCTAAAACAAATAGTAATAGTAACTTAACTGTGTTTTTCATAAATTTTTAGATGTTTGAAATTTAGACTTCTGCCTTATTATGCAACAAAGTTTAATTTATGCCAATTTTGGAGAGCGCATTTCTCGGTTCAGGGTTTTGCATAAACCAGTACCAGACCTTTCCGCTGCGAAGATTTTCCGCTCCTAACAGAGATATTCCTTGATCTATACCGAGAATATCACCTCCAACCCAGCCGTTGTGCGGATTGAAAACATCGGCAAAACCATATTTGCCGTACACTTTATTGCCGAATTTTTCCTTCATTTCCTTCAAAGTCGGGATTGCAATATCAGGCGTGAACATCAGCGAACCGGCAACCGCGTAAGGAACGACCGAGCCATCCGTTCGATCATAACGCGGCGGTGCGCCCCACGCCAGATAACCTGTTTGACTATCCGAAGCTGACATTCCCCACATCGTCGGAGAATACTTGGGAAATTCTTTACTTAAAACATTTGCGAAAAATTGTTGTTGAGCGCGCGTGGCTTTGATCGAATTTTGGTAATAATCAACAAACGGCGGACGACGTTCGCGCATATTTCGAAAATCAATCCAGGCATGTGAGTATTGATGAATAAAAAGCGGCGAAACTGCGGCTAAATATCTGTAACCTTCATATTCCTGCCAATTTCTTTCCCACGCATACCATGAATTCGGCGAGATCGGATGAGTTTTTGAGCCGATTCCTAAAATATAAAGAATCATTTGTTCGCTATAATCTTCCCAGTCGCTTTTCAAAAAACCTTCTTCCGGTTTCCATCCGTGAGATAAAAGATACTGGTTATCGTCTTGCATCCATTTATAATCAACTCTGTCTGAAATTTTATCGGCAAGCGCAACTATTTCTTTATCATCTGCAAAACATTGCTTGACAGACAAAACTCCGCCGAGAAGCAGAGCCGTGTCAATCGAAGAAATTTCAGAGTTCCAACGCCTTTCGCCGGTTTCAAAATCCAGCCAATGATAAAACCAGCCGTTTTTATGAAACGCTTTATTGGCAAAAAAATCGAGCGCGTTTCTAGTTCTTTTCTTAATTTCATCTTTTGGATACCAGTTTCGGTCTGCGGCGATGCAGTTTCCGGTCAGAGCAAAACCCGAAGCCGCCAAACTTGCAATATTATGACTGCGATGACCTTCGGGTTTGCGCGTTCCGTCCGCTCCGGCGCGGTCGAGCGTCAGACCGTTTGCCGGATTCGTTTGTTCCCAAAGATACCCGAAACTGCGTTTTGAAACATCTTCGAGAAAAGCATCATCTTCGGGAGAAATTCGTGCCGCCGGATTCGGATCGGTCGGCGCGGGTTGAACCGTATATCTGAGGTCGGACGAAGCATTCGGGTTTCTCGGATCAATAACTTCAAAAACACTCTGCAAACCGTTATCCGAACTCGTTCCGACAAATACCTGAAATTCACCGGGTTCGATGACGGGTTTCAAATCTCTGTCTAAAAACTGCAAATCTTCCGGTTTGAGAGTGAATTCAACAGTTTGTTTTTGTCCGGCTTTTAATGTGATTCGGTTGAATCCGCGCAATTCTTTGACAGGACGCGTTACCGATGCGGCAACATCGTGAATATACAATTGAACGACTTCATCGCCCGTCATTTTTCCGCTGTTGGTAATATCAATCGTAACTTTTACATTTTCCGTCGGTCTGATCTTCAATTTATCCAATCGAAGATTGTTTAATTGAAAAGTCGTATAACTCAAACCGAAACCGAATGGATAAAGCGGTGTATTGGGAACGTCGAGATATTTTGAAGTATATTTTTCGGTTTCTTTGACGGGGCGACCGGTATTTTTGTGATTGTAATAAATCGGAATTTGCCCGACCGAGCGAGGAAAGGTCACAGGAAGTTTGCCGCCCGGATTCGCATCGCCGAACAAAGTATCAACAATCGCCGGACCAGCCATTGTTCCGGCAAACCAGGTTTCCAGAATCGCCGGAGAATTTTCTGCCAACCAATTGATCGTCAGCGGTCTGCCGTTTATTAAAACGACGGCGTAAGGTTTTCCGGTGGCGTGAATCTTTTGAATTAATTCGGTTTGCATTCCGGGCAAACTAATTTCGGAACGCGAAGCCGCTTCCGCCGACATATCCGCCGATTCGCCGACGACTAAAATCGTGAAATCCGAATCTTTTGCCGCGTCAACCGCATCCTTGAAACCGGCATCCGTATTGCAGTAAGCATCACAACCCTTTTCATAACGGATTTTCATATTCGGGAATTTGGACTTTATTGCTTCCAAAACCGTGATCGGATCGGTCGGCTGACCGTCGCCCGTCCAATTTCCGTTCATTTCCTTTTTGTTGTTTGCCAGATCGCCGATGACCGTAACTTCTTTGATATTTTTATTTATCGGCAGAGTTTTATTTTCATTTTTTAATAAAACAAACGATTTTTCGGCGGAAACTTTTGCGTAATCACGGTTTGGTTGTTTGAAAACTTCCGCGCTTTCCAATTTTTCATCGGCAAAAGGTTTGTCAAAAAGTCCGAGTCGGAATTTAATGCGAAGAACGTGTCGAACGGCTTCGTCAATTGTTGGCATCGTAACTTTCTTTTCTTTGATAAGCTGTTCGCCGTATCTATTATAAAGGCGCGAAACCATTTCCATATCGGTTCCGGCATTGAGTCCATACATCGCGGCGGCGGGTTCGTCTTTTGCCAGACCGTGAAACATCAATTCCATCACGGCTGTGTAATCGCTGACAACCAGACCGTCAAATTTCCATTCCTTTCGCAAAACGTCTTTTAAAATAAACGGATTCGCCGTTGCCGGAACGCCGTCGAGATCATTAAACGAAGTCATAAACGAATCAACTCCGGCATCAATCGAAGCCTTAAACGGCGGAAAATAAATTTCGCGCAATGCCCGTTCGCTCAAATCTGTTGTGTTGTAATCGCGTCCGCCTTCCGCCGCGCCGTAACCGACCCAATGTTTTGCGGTTGCGAGAACTTTATCATTCGCGCTGTAATCCGTTCCTTGAAAACCGCGAACCCGCGCAAAAGCGATTTTCGAGCCGAGAAAAGTATCTTCGCCCGCGCCTTCGATAATTCTGCCCCAACGCGGATCGCGGGAAATGTCAACCATCGGCGCAAACGTCCAATGAACGCCTGCCGCACGAGATTCCGCCGCCGCAATCGCCGCCGTTTTCTCGATTGAAGCCAAATCCCAACTCGCCGATTCGCCCAGAGGCACAGGAAAAATCGTCCGGTAACCGTGAATTACATCAAAACCGAGCAGAATCGGAATCCTAAGGCGCGATTCGAGCGCGGCTCTCTGCAATTCATTCGTCATCTTCGCGCCGCGCACATTCAGCGTCGAACCCAAAAGTCCTTTCCGTGCCATTTCAAGATGTTCGGGACGAAATTTCCCGTTTGCTTCGCCGTCGAGTTGCTGAAGCTGTCCGAGCTTTTCCGCCAGAGTCATCTTTGCTATCAAAGTGTTGATTTTCGTTTCTATATTAGTTTTATCAGGTCTTTTTTGAGCAAAAACCATCAGCGAAGAAAAAATCAGTAAAAATAATATAAATAAATTGAATTTTTGTTTTGTTATCATTTTTTCACCTTTGACGAAATTATCTGTAAATTCTTATACTTTCCGAAATGAAGTTTCAGCCAAAATTCTTAATAATCATTTTTTTGCTTCTGACATTTTTATCTGCCGGGAAAGAATTCATAGTTTTCGGTCAGTCAATTTCCAGCGATTTAAAAAATCAAAATGAGATTATAAGTTTGTTGCAGCAAACTGCGGCTTTGATTCAGAGCGGAAATTTTACCGAAGCAGAAAAAACGATTCGCCGCGCCGTCGAAATCGCTCCGAATAATTCGGATGCTCATAATCTTTTCGGAATCGTTCTCGACCAACTCGGAAAACAAACGGAAGCCGAAAAAGAATATAGAACCGCAGTTCGTTTGAATCCGAAAGCCGTTTCACCGCTTGCCAATCTCGGAGTTTTGCTGGCAAAAAACAAACGTCAGACCGAAGCAATTAAAACTTTTGAAGCAGTTTTACGGCTTAATCCGAATCATCCGCAGACGATTATAAATCTCGGTTTGCTCTACGTATCTGCCCAAAATTATCAAAAAGCCGTCGAATTTTTAAAACTTGCCTCAGATATTCAACCTGATTCCGCTGACATAAAATTGAATCTCGGGATTGCACATTTTCAATTAAAACAATTTGATGAAGCGGAAAAAATCCTGACAAGCGCAATGCTGCTTGCACCGGATAACACCGAACCTCTTTATTATTTAGGACTTATCGCTTACAATCGCGGACAAGACGAAGGTGCCGCAGCATATTTTCAAAAAGCGATAGAACTAAATCCGAATCATACTTCGGCAAATTTTACGCTTGGCGAACTTTTTGCTAAATATAAACGCTTTGCGCAAGCCAAACAATTTTATGAGAAAGCGGCGCAGATAGACGCGACAAAACCTGTTCATTTTATAAGACTCGGCGGAATGTATATTTATTTAAATGATTTTAACGGTGCTTTGCCGGTTTTCCAAAAAGCCGCCGAACTTTTTCCGAAAATTCCCGAAATTCAGTATTTTCTGGCAATAACCTTGCGCGGTTTGGGAAATATGGATGCGGCATCAGCTGCTGTAAAAAAAGCCGTTTTGTTAAAACCCGACTATGCCGATGCGTATGCTCTTTACGGAACTATACTGATTGATAAAAATGATTTCGCCGAAGCCGAAAAACAACTGCGGCAGGCAATTTTGAAAAATAAAGATCACTTAAACGCTCACAAAGATTTAGGTCGTCTGCTTGTCAAACAACAAAGATATGCCGAAGCCTTGCCGATATTAAAACTTGCGGTTAATTACGCTCCGAATGATCCCGATATTCACTACCAGCTTTTTTTAATCTATTCGCGTCTCGGTCGCAAAGACGAAGCCGCTAAAGAACTTGAAATATTTAAAAGTTTGAAGGAACCTTCATAAAAGATAAAAGGGAAAAGTCACAAGATGACTTTTCCCTTTTCTTATTTCAGCCAATTAGAATGAAAAACGAATCTGAAATTCACCGACTCTGCCGGAATAAGCTCCGACAGCCGTGCCGAACTCACGGTTAGTAACTCGTGTCGGACCGGAATTGGAATTAAAATGAGCCAGATTTAACGTATTAAGAATATTAAAAAAGTTAAATCGAAGATCAAGTCCGGCGGTTTCATTCAAAAAGCCCAAGCCTCCAAAATTGATACGTTTGATAATTGATATATCCAAAGCAAAGTATTTAGGACCTCGGAATGTGTTTCGTCCGACAGCCGGACGATTTGCAAATGGATCGTTAGTGTTAAATTGATTGCCAAAATAAGCAAGTCCGCCGCCCGGAAAAATTCCGCCGGCTTGAAGGAAATTAGCGTTCGTATTAGCAAGCGGCTGATTTCCATTGTAGGAAGTAGGTCGCGGATCGCAGAAACCTCCGCTCATCATAGTTGCGCCGTTCAAACAGCCGAAAAGTTTCGGTGTCCACGGAAATCCCGTGTGATAAGTAGTGATGCCGGAAATCTGCCAACCGCCTAGGATGAATGCCGATGTTAAACCATTATCGTCAAACATCGCGCCCTTGCCGAAAGGAATATCCCAAATACCCGACATCGTAAAACTATGTCTGACATCGAAATCGGAAGGTCCGCGTTCTTCTCTTTGATCAACCGGAAAACTTTGATTCGTTAAGGAAGTAGGTGATTCGAATGATGCGGTATCAATGCTTTTTGCAAAGCGATAATTCATATCAAAAGAAAACTGTTTGAGAAATCTTCCCTGAAGCCGCGCAATCATCGCATTGTAGTTTGTATTGACATCGGGACTTGCAAAAAATGCTCTTGAAATATTCGGATTTCTCGTGGTTATCACGTCAAGCGGCAAAATTCTGACAAACTTCCGACCCAAACTTCCTTGATAACCGAGCGTTGCAATAAGATTTTTCGGCAGTTCATACTGTCCTTCGAGCGAATATCTCATGACATACGCCGTCGG
>JBBRVS010000156.1:0-13532 GCA_038246645.1 Pyrinomonadales bacterium | reverse complement strand
ATCTCTAAAAGATGCGACCAAATTAAAACGAGCCGGACTTTGGAAAAAAGCTGAAAAATTGCTGACCATTCTCGAAAATGATCCGTTTCAAAATCCGCCGCCGTTTGAAAAGCTGATCGGCGATCTGGCGGGCGCGTATTCGAGAAGAATAAATATTCAGCACCGGTTGGTTTATACGGTTTTTGAAGAAAAAAAAATCGTCCGCGTTCTTAGAATGTGGACTCATTATGAATAATTTGAATTCGATTGTCTTAAGCAAATCATCAGTAAATGGTAAATGAAAAATGATAAATGTAAATGAAACACACGACCCGAACCTGAAAAGCTGGATCGAATCAGCCAACGCGCCCGACACGGATTTTCCGATTCAAAATTTGCCTTTGTGCATGTTTTTTAGAAACGATGCTGAACGACCTAGAGAATCAATCGGCGTAGCTATTGGTGATTCTCTAATTGATATTGAACAAATAATAAAACTAGGTCTCCTAGATGAGTTTTTTCATAATTCTGATCGTAAATCTTTTGAACCCTTTTTTCATTTTGCGTGTTTGAATCCGTTAGCTGGAATGATGGGTGCTAATCAAATCAGACTTCGTGAAGGACTTGTAACATTATTGCGTGAAGAGGCGAACGACGAGATTAAATCTCAAGTTAGCCAACATCTCATACCTCTATCTGATGTAACATTCAAAATACCAACATTGATTGGTGATTACACCGATTTTTACTGCTCGATCTTTCACGCGACGAATGTCGGCGCGATGTTTCGTCCCGATAATCCGCTGCTGCCGAATTACAAATATATTCCCATCGGCTATCACGGACGCGTTTCATCCATTGTAATCAGCGGAACGGATATCAAACGCCCGAAAGGTCAGAATCGCACCGACGCGGACGCGCCGCCAATCTATATTCCGTGCAAAAATCTCGATTATGAAATGGAAGTCGGCTTTTTTGTCGGCAAATCGAATGAATTGGGCGACACGATTCCGATCGAATCGGCGGAAGAACATATTTTCGGGCTTTGTTTAGTAAACGATTGGTCGGCGCGCGACATACAGGCGTGGGAATATCAGCCGCTCGGACCGTTTCTGGCGAAAAGTTTTGCGACGACGGTTTCGCCTTTTGTCGTCACAATGGAAGCTCTCGCGCCTTTCAGAGTTCCCGCGTTTGAACGCGATGAAAACGATCCGCAGCCGCTCGATTATCTAAGCGGCGAAACAAACAAAACGCACGGCGGTTTCGACATCAAGCTCGAAGTTTATATTCAAACCCCGAAGATGCGCGAAGAAAACACCGAACCTTTTTTGTTGAGCCGCTCGAATATGAAGGATCTATACTGGACGATCGGACAAATGCTGACGCATCACGCATCGAACGGCTGTAATCTGCAAACCGGCGATCTGATGGCGACGGGAACGGTTTCAGGACAGGGAAAAGACGAACGCGGCTGTTTATTAGAACTGACGTGGCGCGGCAAAGAACCGATCAAGCTGCCGAACGGCGAAGAGCGCAGATTTTTAGAAGACGGCGACGAGATCATTATGAAAGGCTTCTGCGAACGCGAAGGTTTCCGACGAATCGGCTTCGGCGAATGTCGCGGAAAGATTCTACCTGCAAATTAAACCGCAGAGACGCAAAGACGCAAAGTTTTTAATAAATTTTTCTCTGCGTCTCTGCGTCTCCGCGGTGAGAATAAATGAATAAATACGCCAAACAAGATCGCGGCAATCTCTCCGAATACGAAAGATATTTCGCCGGAATGGACGCTTCGATGCAGCAGAAAATCGCGCTGACGACGGCGCATTTCCCCCTCCGGGGAAGAATCGCCGATATGGGTTCGGGTTCGGGCAGCGGAACTTTTGATCTGGCGAGGCTTTATCGAGATTTACAGCTTGTCGGCGTTGACATCAATCCCGTAACGGTCGAATACTCAAACAATCATTACAAAGCGGAAAATCTGACTTTTGAGGTCGGCGACATTGCCGAAAATGTTTTTCCGCAAAACTCGCTTGACGGCATTTTGGATTCATCCGTTTTACATCACGTGACGAGCTTTAATAATTTCGACCGGCACCAAATTTCCAAAACCTTAAAAAATCAGGTCGCGCAGTTAAAAACGGGCGGAATCTTGATAATTCGCGATTTTGTCATACCGGACGAAGCCGAGAAACTCGTGTTTTTAGATCTGCCGACCGATGACGGCAAAGATTCGGGCGAAATTCCCGAACTCTCGACCTCCGCGCTGTTTGAAGTTTTTGCGCGGGATTTTCGTTCGAGTTTGAATATGAATTCGCCCGTTTCGTATAAAAAACTTTCTTCAATGAAAGCAAAGTTCGCGCGTTTTGAAATTACCTTAAAAACCGCCGCCGAATTCGTTTTGCGAAAGGATTACCGCGATCATTGGTCGCCCGAACTTCTGGAAGAATATTGCTATTTTTCGCAAACGGATTTCGAGGAAAGTTTTAGACGGGAAAATTTGCGAATCGTCGTTTCGATGCCGCTCTGGAACCCGTGGATCGTCGAAAATCGTTTTACCGGAAAATTCTTTTTGTCGGATTCCGGCGGAAAAAATTTAACTTTTCCGCCGACCAATTTTTTGATCGTCGGCGAGAAGGTTGCGGAAAACGAAGGCGTGCAGTTGTCAGAACCGCCTGCGTTAGCGGGTGGTTTAAGTTTTAATAAAAAGACTTTTCTCAAATTAAAGGCTTATCGCCACAAAGAAACGAATCAAATCTACGAACTCGCGACGCGACCGAACCGGACGATTGATCTGCTTCCGTGGTTTGAAACGGAAAACGGGCAGCTTTTCATTCTGGCAAAAAAAGATTTTCCGCGCCCGATCATTAATGCGCTAAAAAATAAAAAAAATCTAAATCGCGCAAATTATTCGGGTTATTTGACTGAGCCGATTTCAGCAATTATTAACCGCAGAGACGCAGAGACGCAGAGAGAATTAAAACAAACTAATCAAGATAATAAACTTGAAAAAAACTCTGCGTCTCGGCGTCTCTGCGGTGAAATTCTTGCCGAACGCGCCAATCTTTCCGAAGATGAAATTTTAGAAATCAGCCCGCCGCAAATTTATTTTACTTCGCCGGGCGGAATTGATGAACAGGTCGAATCTTTTCTGGTGAAAATCAAAGATTGGCAAAAAGAGCCGCAGGAAATCGAAAATTACACGAAATTCCAAAGCGCGGGCGTTGTCCGCGAACTCGACGCGCTTCAGGTTTTGCGCTCGTCGCACGTCGGCGGAATGTTCGATGCGCGATTAGAGATCAACATTTATCGCCTGTTGCGAAAATTAAACCGCTCGGCAAGCGCGTGGATCGGCGCGAGTTTGAAACCGACACTTCAAATTCTGCCGAAAGATTTTAAAGTGTCTGAACTCGAAAATCTTTCGCCCGAAAGACGCGAAGCATTCGAGCCGTTTGAATTAGAGGAAAATTCGTTTCTAAAACTCGAAAGAAGCGAATTTATCGAAACCGATTCAAAAAACAACGAAATCTCAAAAGCGGAATTTGAATATGTCGTGCCGAAAAATTTGAGCAAAAACACGGTTGCGGCAATTCCATTTTTCAAAACTGCGGAACAAATTTTCGTCGGCGTGGAATCCAGAGATCTGCCCGCACCGCAAACCTTTACCGGAAATTCAAACATCATTTGCGTTCCGGCGTGGCGCGCGTCCGGCGAGATCGAACATAAATTCGATCTGGAAACTTTTTTAAGCGAGAAATTCCCGAAGGATTTCAATGTTGAAATAAATAAATCTTGGGAACTCGGCGGTTCGTATTTTCCGACGCCGGGCGTTACGCCGGAAATCGTTTATCCGTTTGCCGTCGAACTCAAAGCGGAAAACCTACATCAAACGAACTTGTCTTTTTTCAGGATCGAGGAATTATTGGAAAATTTAGACAAAATCCGCGACGCGCATCTTTTGATTTTAGCCAACCGGCTCGGACACGCTCTCGGATTTCCGGCTATCAACTAAATCGTTCGGTTGTGTTAAAATCTGAAGTATGGAAACAGCAGTTGAATATCGTTATATTACGAAAAAAGAAAAAAGCGGCGAACCGATTATTAAAGGAACAAATACATCTGTGCGAACTATTGTCGAAACGTGGCGCAGAGGAGTTCCGCCTGAAGAAATTCCGGTCGGACTTCCGCATTTGAGACTGGCAGAAGTTTTTGAAGCACTAAGTTATTACAGCGATAATCAAGAGGAAATTAACGAATTTATTGAAAAAAATCGTGTGCCGAAAGAATTGCTTCATCCTTTGGTAAGAAATCTGTGAACAAAATCTTTATCGAAATTTATTTGGACGAAAATGTTCATATTTTAATTGCTAAAATAATCGAGTCGCACGGCTTCAAAGCAATAGCTACGCAAGAAGCAGGAAATAAAGGCGCAAGCGATCCTGAACAGTTGGAATATGCAACCCGAAACGGTTACGCGATTCTAACGCACAACCGCAGAGATTTTGAAGAATTGGCGGCGGAATATTTTGCTTCGGGCAAAGAGCATTACGGAATAGTTATAGCTGCTGATAATTCACCCCAAGAAATTTCTCGCCGAATGATTGCAGTTCTAAATGACTTCACAGCGGACGAAATGAAAAATCAGATTATTTATATTTAATTTAGAAATGGATTTATTATCAGACAAATTTAAAGAAGAATGCGCGATTTTCGGTGTTTTCGGTCACAGGGAAGCCTCGACGCTGACGCAATTAGGACTTTTTGCCCTGCAGCATCGCGGACAGGAAGCGTGCGGAATTGTGTCAAGCGACGGCGAAGATCTGCATCAGATTCGCCGGATGGGTTTGGTTGCGGATAATTTTGACGAAAAAACTCTGCAAGGACTGCCGGGCAGAAGTGCAATCGGACATACGCGTTATTCGACCGCCGGAAAATCTTCGGTGCGCGAGGCACAGCCTTTTTCGGTAATTTGCCAGCACGGACAGATTGCGATCTGCCACAACGGAAATCTGCCGTTTGCCGGACAAAAACGCAAGGAACTCGAAAAACAGGGCGCGATCTTTTCTTCGACATCCGATACGGAAACGATTCTTCATTCGATTGCGCGAACAGAGGCGAAAAACGTTATCGAAGCGATTGCCACGGTTTTGAAAGATACCGAAGGCGCGTTTTCGCTGCTGTTTTTAACGCCCGATTCTTTGATCGCCGTAAGAGATCCGCGCGGATTTCGTCCGCTTGTTCTCGGAAAAATGAAGGATACGTGGGCGGTCGGTTCGGAAACCTGCGCGTTTGATCTGATTGATGCCGAATATGTGCGCGAGATCGAAGCCGGCGAAATGCTCGTCATTGATGAAAAAGGTTTGCATTCGTTTTATCCTTTCGAAGAAAAACCGCGCTCGGTCTGCACCTTTGAACACGTCTATTTTTCGCGTCCCGATTCGATAATTTTCGGGCGTTCGGTCAATCAATCGCGTCATTTGATGGGCAGACAGCTTGCCAGAGAGCATCCGGTCGAAGCCGATATTGTCGTTCCCGTTCCCGATTCGGGCGTGGCGGCGGCAATCGGTTATTCGGCGGAATCGAATATCAGTTTTCGTCAGGGAATTATCCGCAATCATTACATCGGCAGAACTTTTATCGAACCGACGCAGAGCATCCGCTCGTTCGGTGTGCGGTTAAAACTCAATCCGATTCAGGATTTAATTGCCGCAAAGCGCGTCGTTTTGGTTGATGATTCAATCGTGCGCGGCACGACTTCGAAAAAAATCGTCGGAATGGTCAGAGAAGCCGGAGCAAAGGAAGTTCATCTGCGAATAAGTTGTCCGCCGACCGTTTCGCCCTGTTACTACGGCGTAAATACGCCGCGCAAAGCCGAACTGATCGCCGCGCAGATGTCGGTCGAAGAAGTTCGCAAATATATCGAAGCCGATTCTCTCGGCTATCTTTCGATGGAAGGAATGCTCGAAGCCATCGGGTTTGAGCCGAATTCATCCTGCGTCGCCTGCTGGAACGGAAAATATCCAACCGAAGTTGGCAATGGCTCGAAAGATGTTAGATAATGGAAAAGTGAAAAAGTTTAAAAGTGAAAAAGTTTGACTTTATCGAACAACACGACTTTTTCACCTTTAAACTTTTTCACTTTTAAACTTTATATTTTGGAGGTATTTAATGCGTTTTATTTTATCAGTAATGCTGCTTTCGGCTCTGGCAATTTTGGTTGCGTGTCAGAGTTTGGCAGCCCCGACTTCGGTCGAACCGATTGCAACTAACACACTGCAAACCGCGAAAACAACAGCACCGTCATCCGACGGGCATGATCACAAGGCGGATGAAGAAGCTCCGCGCATCACGCTGGCAGATGCGAAAAAGGCTTTTGATGAGGGAAATGTCGTATTTGTTGATACGCGCTCTGCGGATGCTTTTCAACTCGAACGCGTCAAAGGTGCAATCAACGTTCCGGCGAACGAGATCGAAACTCGTTACAAAGATGTTCCGAAAGGCAAGACAATAATTGCCTATTGCTCTTGAGCGAACGAACATACAAGCGCCGGTCTGGTTGCTAAATTAAAAGAAAAAGGTTACGAAAATGCTTTTGCCTTAGTCGGCGGAACTCAAGCGTGGAAAACGGCGGGTTATCCGATGGAAAAAGGAAAATAACGGATAATGGATAACGGATAATGGATAATTAAGAAACTCTTTAATTATCCATTATCCGTTATCCATTGATAAAGAGCATCGCAGATTCTTTCCGCCGTTTTGCCATCCCAAAACGGCGGGATTTTTGCGTCTTTTTTTGCCGCATTTTCTAAAACTTGAAATGCAGATTCTTTTATTTTTTCGGGATTTATGCCGACAAGTTCATTTGTGCCGAGTTCGATGGTAATGGGTCTTTCCGTGTTTTCGCGCAAGGTTAAACAAGGAATCGAAAGCGCGGTCGTTTCTTCTTGAAGTCCGCCCGAATCGGTTAGAACAAGACGCGCGCCGCTGTAAAGCCGCAGAAAATCCAAATAACCGAGCGGCTCAATGAGTTTAATATTCGAATTTTCAATTAAATCTTCAAAACCGAATTCCGAAATTCTGCTTCGCGTGCGCGGATGCGCCGGAAATATTATCGGAATTTTCGAACTGATTTCCGTCAAAGCTTCCAAAATTCCTGCAAAAGTTTCTTTTTCATCAACATTCGACGGGCGATGAAGGGTTAAAACCGCGTATTCCTTTTCAGTTAAATTCAAATCTTCCCGGACTTTTGAATTCTTCGATTTTTCCAGACTGTAAAAAAGCGAATCGATCATCACGTTTCCGACAAGTTTTATTCTGTCTTCGGAAATGCCTTCTTTTAATAGATTTTCGTCGCCGTCGGGCGAAGGCGTTAAGAGCAAATCGGAAATTCGGTCGGTCAAAAGACGATTGATTTCTTCGGGCATCGTCAGATCGCCAGAACGCAAACCGGCTTCGACGTGCGCGACTTTTATGCCTAACTTTGAACAAACCAGAGCGCAGGCAATCGTCGAATTGACATCGCCGACGACCAGAACCCAATCCGGTTTTTCCTGTAAGACAACAGGCTCGAAAGCCATCATAATTTTCGCCGTCTGAACGGCGTGCGAAGCCGAACCGATCTCCAGATGAAAATCGGGTGCGGGAATCCCTAAATCTTCAAAAAAAGAATCGGACATCGCCGCGTCGTAATGCTGTCCGGTATGAACGATGAGCGGCAGAAATTCATTTTCGCGCCGCTGCATTTCACGATGAATCGGCGCGATCTTCATAAAATTAGGACGTGCGCCGACAATATTTAGAACTTTAATCATAAAAAGATTTAACCGCGAAATACGCGAAATACGCTAAAAATAAAAACATTTTTTTCGTGTCTTTTGCGTATTTCGCGGTTATTTTTGTCTTACAATCTGACGATTTTCGCGTTGCTGTTGTCGCGTTTGTCTTTATCGAGCGCGTTGCGCGTGTCAACGATGAGCGACGCGAGTTCGCAAACTCTGTCATAATCTACATTCGAATGTTCGGTGCAGATTATTACGCAATCGGAATCTTTGATCAGATCGTCGGTCAGTTCCGTATTATAGAGCGGCTCGCCGTCGCCGATGGTGTAGGCGTGATCGAACGTAACTTCCTCGACGTATGGATCGTGATAGGTAACTTCCGCGCCTTTCGCCCGAAGCAGATCAATCACCGAAAGCGCGGGCGACTCTCTCATATCGTCAATATCCTTTTTATAAGCCACGCCTAAGATCAAAACCTTCGAGCCTTTGACCGATTTTTCATTGTCGTTCAGCGCATCCGCAACGAGTTTAATCACATATTTCGGCATTCCCGAATTTATTTGCTCGGCAAGCGTAATAAACTGCGAATCAAAACCGTGCTGACGCGCCTTCCAGCTTAAATAATGCGGGTCGAGCGGGATGCAGTGACCACCGATGCCCGGTCCGGGATAGAATGCCATAAAACCGAAGGGTTTGGTTGCGGCGGCGCGAACGACTTCCCAGGTGTCAATTCCGAGCGCGTTGCAGACCTTTGCCATTTCGTTTGCCATTCCGATATTTATCGCGCGGAATGTGTTTTCCCAGAGCTTGCACGCTTCGGCAACGCGTGCGCTCGATACGGAATGAACGTTTTCGACGATCTTTGAATAAAGATACGAAGATATTTCGCCGGAATCGGCTGAAACTCCGCCGACGACTTTCGGAATATTATGCGTCTGAAACTGCGGGTTTCCCGGATCAACTCTTTCGGGAGAAAAAGCGAGCAGGAAATCCGTGTCCAATTTAAATCCGGCTTCTTCAAACATCGGTTTAAGAATCTCGTCCGTCGTTCCCGGATAAGTCGTTGATTCCAAGATTACAAGCTGCCCCGGGCGCATATATTTTTTGATCTCGCCACCCGCCGCCAGAATATAAGACATATCGGGGTCTTTCGTTTTCCGAAGCGGTGTCGGAACGCAGATGATTAAAACATCGCATTTTTCGAGTTTTGAAAAATCGGTTGTCGCTTCAAACTTTCCGCCGTCCAGACATTTTTGCACGTCTTCCGAAGAAACATCAACAATATGCGATTTCCCGGCATTAATCGCCGCCGTCTTTTTTTCGTCCACTTCAAAACCGATTGAAGGAAATCCCTTTAAAGAAAACTCGACAATCAAGGGCAAACCGACGTATCCGAGACCGATCACACCGATACACGCAGCATTTTCCGTAATAAGAGTTTTTATGTCGTCTTTTATCATTATTATTTATAATTTCAAATGTTTGTATTTTATAAGGCTTTTTTGATTTTGGAGGCAAGTGAAATTCCTCACAAAATTTAGACTATGTTAAAGCCTTTAGAATAGTCAAGAATGTAAACGGATAAATAACATTTATGTTACAATCGCTTTATTAAAAAAGTTGTAATACCAATTTCATTTCAGCTGTTGCTTTTGGTGAAATTTTCAGCCGAATGCCGATCTCTTTCTTATGAGCGTAGAAATTTATTCCAACAATCCGGTAGTCAAAGCAATTATCAGCGGAACTGCGCCGCAACCCGCTAGAATTGCCGCCGCTCGCGGAGTTTTGCCTCTGCCGCAGAATGATTTGCTCGAAATTCTGGTTGCGCTCATCCGCGGCGATGATGCGGAATTGGCGCAGACGGCGCAGGAAACATTGGCTTCGCAAGATACTGCACAAATTGCGGAACTGGCTAAATTCGCAGAGCTTTCACCATCGGTTTTAGCACATTTTGTCGAAACGGATATTTTCCCGGCAAATGTTCAAGACGCGGCTCTGGCAAATTCAAAAACGCCTGCCCGATCAATTATCAAATTTGCCAGAACGACCAAAAACGGTGATTTGCTCGAAGTTTTATCGCTTAATCAGCAGCTTTTAATCGCTAATTCCGCGATTATTGACGCGATTATCGCTAATCCGTTTCGCACGGCGGAAGCGCAGAGACGCGCTTCGGAAATCAAAAGCGAATTTTTTGAAAAGGAACGCGGCGCCCAGCAGATCGCCGACGAACTTCGCGCGCAAGGCAAGGAAGCGGCGGCGGAATTTATCGAACAAGCCGAATTTGCCCAAAACTTGCAGGAAAAATCCGACGGTTCGAGGTTAAGCATCGAAGACGCGATTCTGCTGGCACAGCATATCGAGATTCCCGATGCAGAAATTGACGATTCGTGGCTTTCGCTTGAATACATCGAGGAAATGTATGAGGAAACCGATGAGCAGCGGCAAGCAATTGTCAATAAGATTTTAGGCGAATTGAGCGCGGAAGACGATGAAATTTCCGGCGAGCGCGTTTCGATGATCCGGCGAATTTTATTAATGACGATGAAAGACCGCGTCAAACTCGCCGCCAAAGGCGACCGCGAAGCCCGCAATATTCTGATCCGCGACCCGAACCGCGTCGTTTCGCAGGCGGTTATCAATAATCCGCGCATCACCGAACAGGAAGTTGAAAAAATTGCTTCGATGCGAACCGTTCCCGCCGACGTTCTGCGCCAAATTTCTGCAAACCGCAACTGGGCGCGAAATTATTCGATTATGCACAAACTGGCTCAAAATCCGCGCACGCCGATTTCAAATGCGATGACGATTCTGACGCGTATGCAATTAAAAGATTTAAAGGCTCTCAATAAAAATCGAAATGTGTCCGATGCCGTTCGCCGCCAGGCTTTCAGGTTAATTGCCGCGCGGGAAGGCAGAAAGCAGTAATAGTCAATTGTCCTTTGTCATTCGTTCTTTGTCCTTTGTTTTTCGTTATGAATTATCCGCTTAAAATAATCTTGAGCAACTAACAAAGGACAAAGGACAAAGGACAAATCCTAGAGAAATTCCCCGATTCTTCCGGTTTTGACGAATGAGCCCGCCATATCGGTAATCGTGTGGCTTGCCGCGCCGATCCAGAGTCCGGCAAAAACTGCCGGGAAAACATATTCCCCGAAAGCGACGCGGACAAAAACGCCGATTTCGTGCCACGATTTTGTAAATTCGATCAATTTCGGCAATTCGCCGCCCGAATAGAGCATCGCCAGAAACATTATCAAAAATGCGAAAAGCGTGATCACGCCCATAAAATAGATGACGCGGAAAAGCGTGCCGAACACGAGCCCGTGCGACCAGCGCGAACGGTGTTTGAAAAAAACTTTATACGGATACCACAAAAACGAAAAAATACTCCAGCGCGTGTATTGTTTGGAATGCGTGTCCAGATCAGGACCGAACATCAAACCGCCGAACAGAAACGCCGCCGTAATAATCGCCGAAAGCGCGAAATTTTGCGTCAAAACATAAGTTGCCGCAAAGGTCGGAACGGTCAAAATAAATGTAATCGCGTCGTGTGTGTTTCCTGAAGGCATTTCGATTTTGGATTTTGGATTTTGGATTTTGGATTTGTTTTTTATCGTCGAGAAATTTTCTAAACAATCCACCAAAAGTCAATGATAGAGATTGTCGAGCATTTTGCAAATTATCATTGATAAAAATTCGCAGATTGCCAAGCGAATATGAAAAAAAGTGCGTTTTTGTTAAACTTTGCGTTTGGAATCGGAATTGCAATTCAAAATAAAATGAAAAAAGCTTATGAAAGAAGCAAGGCATTTTAAAATTGGAGACGAGATAAAAATATCTAACAATTATCATTGGGCAAAGAATGCAACGGGTAAAATATCGCAACGTCCCTTTGAAATTGAAGATGAAGAATGGATACAAAATTATTATAGAGATGTTGAATCGCTCAAGGGAATAATACGTTTTTACTGGATTAAATTTGATTTACCGCATTTTGATGCAGACGGCGATGGACCTTATTCAGAATCTGAAATTGAAGTAGAATATTTAGAATTAGTTATCTGATGAAAACTTTCGGACAAAAATTAAAAACGACGCTCGAGATGATAAAGTTCGAACATACTTTGTTCGCGCTTCCGTTTGCATTCTTGGGTGCGGTTTTGGCGGCAGACGGTTTGCCGACTTGGTGGCAGATTCTGTGGATTACGGTCGCCATGTTCGGCGCACGAAGCGCGGCGATGACCTTTAACCGCATCGCCGACCGCAAAATTGATGCGGAAAATCCGCGCACGGCAAACAGAGAACTGCCGAGCGGAAAACTTTCGTTGAATTTCGCCTGGGCATTTTTGATCGCTTCGATAATTTTGTTTGAAATCGCCGCTTATTCATTGAATTGGCTGACTTTCGCGCTTTCGCCCGTTGCTCTGGCAAGCGTTCTCGGTTATTCCTACGCCAAAAGATTTACGGCTTTTGCTCATTTGATTTTGGGCTGGAGTTTGGCGATTTCGCCGACTGCCGCGTGGATCGCCGTGCGCGGCGCGATTGATTCGGAAATTCCGCTTCTGCTTTCGCTTCTGGTGATGATGTGGACAGCCGGATTCGATGTTTTATACGCCTGTCAGGATTTTGAATTCGACCGAAAAGCCGGACTCCGCTCGATTCCGGCGCGGTTCGGCATCAAAAATTCGCTGTGGATCGCGCGGATTTTTCACTTTCAGGCATTCGTCGTTCTGCTGCTTTTATATTTCATCACAGATTTAGGCTGGCTCGCTTTGATCGGCGTAATCGCGACGGGTTTATTGATGATTTATCAACACACGCTCGTCAAACCAAACGATCTTTCACGAATGAACGCCGCATTTTTTACGACAAATGCTTTTGTCAGCATCATTTTATTCCTAACCTTCGGCGGCGCGGTTTTCGTTACAAAATAGAAAGACCGTCATCTTGACGGCAAGAATGATTTGATAGAAAGAGATAAAAAAAATTTGACTGTTAATTCCATTTTCAAACGCTGAAACATTTGCTGCCGTCAGGATGACGGTGTTCTTATTATGAAAATCCCGACTTTGCAAGGCATTATCAAACGCCGAATTTTAGTAAATTATCGCGCCGAAGCTGAAATAATTCAAAGAATTTTGCCCGCCGGCTTTCGTCCGAAACTTTTTAAAGGAAAAGCGATTGCGGGAATCTGTTTAATAAAATTAGAACATATTCGCCCGAAACATTTTCCCGCATTTGTCGGTTTTTCGAGCGAAAATGCGGCGCATCGCATCGCGGTCGAATGGCAGGAAAACGGCAAAACAAAAGAAGGCGTTTATGTTCCGCGGCGTGATACGGATTCGTTTATCAACTCCGCGGTCGGCGGCAGACTTTTTCCGGGCGAACAACACAAAGCCGATTTTGAAGTTAAAGAAACCGAAAGCGAAATAAATTTTGCGATGAAATCCGGAGACGGCGAAGTTTCGGTTAGTTTTAACGGAACGATTTCCGCAAATTTGCCGGAAAATTCCGTTTTTTCTTCGTTAAATAACGCTTCAAAATTTTTTGAAAAAGGTTCGCTCGGTTTTTCGGCAACGAAAAACGCGAAAAAACTGGACGGAATTCTGCTGGAGATCGAAAATTGGAAAGTCGCGCCGATTGATCTCGATTTCGTTCATTCGAGTTTTTACGAAGACGAAACCATTTTTCCGAAAAACTCGATAAAATTCGACCACGCGCTTTTGATGCAAAACGTCGCGCACGAATGGCACAGCGCGGAAAGTTTTGAAATTT
>JBBRVS010000155.1:0-13557 GCA_038246645.1 Pyrinomonadales bacterium | reverse complement strand
TGGAGTGGCTGCTCGGATCAGGCGATTTCGAGATTGCCTTAAAGAATATTCCGCCCTTGAAAATCAAGCATTTTGCCGGAGAATCCAAAGTTCCGGATGCCGGAGAACTCAAGGATTTTAATGAGCCGAAACGCTATGCTCTGCTGGTTTGTCTGATTTATCGCTCACAAATCAAAACCCGCGGCGCCATCGCCGGGATGTTCATCCGGCGCATTGCCAAAATGCATCAAAACGGCAAAATCGCGCTTCAAGAAATTCAAATCAAACATCTCGAAAAGAGCGAAAGATTAGTCTCGATCTTTTCAGGCATTCTGCAAAATGTCGACCTTCAGCAGACGGACGCGGAAGTCGGAAACAGGCTCAAAAACATTCTCGGCTCGCACAGCGTTCCGGCACTTCTCGAAGACTGCGTTCAACTCCAGGCATTTCACGGCAACAATCATTTTCCGCTGCTTTGGAAATTCTACCGCAGCCACCGCAGCGCGTTGTTCCGCCTGATCACCGCGCTCGAATTCAAATCCACCAGCCGCGACGATTCGATGCAAAAAGCTCTGGAATATCTGATCGACAATGAATCGCGGCGCAGCGACCATCTGGAAGCCGCCGTAAGTTTATCGTTTGCCGAAGAGAAGTGGCACGGCATCGTGCTGAAAACAATTGACGGTGAGCCGTTCTATGACCGCAAACTATTTGAAGTCTGTGTTTTCTCGCATCTGGCACAGGAACTCAAATCCGGTGATATTGCCATCCAGGGATCGGAAGAATACGGCGATTACCGCTTGGGGTTGCTCGATTGGACCGAGTGCGAGCCGATGCTTGAAGAATTCTGTGAGGAAGTCGGTCTGCCGAAAACGGCTCCCGCCTTTGTTGCCCGCTTAAAGGAAGAACTTTCAGCCAAAGCGGAAAAAATTGATAAAAGCTATCCGAAGAACTCGGCTTTAACCATTGACGAAAAAGGTGAACTCGTTTTGAGAAAAGGCGAAAAACAGACTTCTCCGGCAACCGCCAAAAAACTGGAAGCGGCAATTATAGACAGAATGCCGGAGCGGAATCTGTTGGATATTCTTTCAAATATTGAATTTTATACCCGATATATGCGCCACTTCGGACCAATGTCCGGCTCCGACCCGAAACTCGAACGACCGGTCGAACGCTACCTGTTGACGCTTTTTACCTACGGCTGTAATCTCGGTCCGGCACAAGCCGCCCGCCATATGCGCGGCATTGTTACGCCTCATATGCCCGGCTTTGTCAACAAACGCCACGTCAATGCCAAAAAACTCGATACCGCTCTGGTCGATCTGTTGGACAATTATCATCAGTTGCGTTTGCCGCGCTTTTGGGGCGACGGCACTCACGCTTCCGCCGACGGTACGCGCATACGATCTCTCGGAACAAAATCTGATGGCGGAATATCATATTCGTTACGGCGGTTACGGCGGCATTGCTTATCATCACGTCTCCGATCTGTATATCGCGCTTTTTTCGCATTTCATCAGCTGCGGAACCTGGGAAGCGGTTTATATTATTGACGGGCTTCTGAAGAACAAATCCGAAATTCAGCCCGATACTCTGCACGCCGACACGCAGGGACAATCAACCACCGTTTTCGGTCTTTCATACTTGCTCGGCATCCAATTGCAGCCGCGAATCCGAAATGTTAAAGACCTCGTATTTTACCGCCCGGATAAAAAGAAAAAATACCAGCATATTGATTCGCTTTTTAAGGAAAAAGTTGATTGGGAACTGATCGAAACCCATTGGCAGGACTTGATGCAGGTCGTGCTTTCGATCAAAGCCGGACGGATTCTGCCCTCGACACTTCTGAGAAAACTCGGCAATTACAGCCGCAAGAATCGCCTTTACTTAGCTTACCGCGAACTCGGCAGAGTCGTTAGAACGATCTTTCTCCTGAAATATATTTCCGACAAAGAATTCAGAGAAGAGATCCACGCTCACACCAACAAGGTGGAATCGTTCCATCACTTTGCCAAATGGCTTAATTTCGGCGGCGAAATTCTGCAGGAAAATGACCCCGAAGAACAAGAAAACCTCATCAAATATAATAATCTGATAGCAAATGCTTTGATTTTCCAGAACGTCATTGACCAAACCGGAATCATCAAAAATCTAATGAATCAAGGACTTGCCGTTTCAGCCGATGACTTGAAAACCTTAAGTCCGTATTTGACGAAGCACGTTAAAAGGTTCGGCGATTACATCGTAGATTTGAGCGAAATACCGCCGCCGCTCGATATTGAATACACCTTTTCGTTATGAAGAAAGTAAAAATCGTTAAACTCGTTTAACACAATGACCTGTTTTTACACTTATCTCGGCTGTATCCCATATTCATCCCGAACCCGCCGATTCTTTGGGCGGTTACGCGTCTTTGCGCGAAATTCTCAAAAAGGCGGCGCATACATTTTCGCCGGAAGCCAAAGCGCGATTCGTCGAACCCTGTAAAGGAATTTTGCTCGTCGGCTTGCCGGGATGCGGCAAGGATCTTTGTAAACGAGTCGCATCCTCGATCACCAATCGCGCTCTGCTCGATCTGGATTTCGGCTCGATCATGGGCGAAGGCGGCGGTGTTATCGGGCAATCGGCAATTTCGATCAAACGCGCTCTTTCGATCGCCACGACCGTCAAAGGCATTCTGGGAATTTCCGAGTTTGAAAAAGCCGTGTCGGGAATGAAATCGTCAGGCAAAACCGACGGCGGCGAAACGGCGCGGACGATTTCATATCTTTTGAACTGGATGCAGGACAACCAGGACGTTTTAGTCTTTGCCACTGCCAACGATGTGCGCGACCTTGAAAGCGAACAATTCCGCATCGGGCGTTTTTCTTACATCCACTTTGTGGATTTACCGACAAAAGATGATCGGCAAGATATTTTCCGCGTCCATCTCCAAAAACGCACACTCAAGCCGGATGATTTCGACTTGGTCGTTTTGGCAGAAAAAGCGGAACAGTTTTCCGGTGCGGAAATCGAAGGTGCAGTCAAAAATGCCGTGCTGGAAGCATTTATTGACGGCAACCGCGCCGCCGGGACAAAAGATGTGATAACGGCAATCGGCGGCATTACTCCAACCGCCGAGATGATGAAACCGAAAATTGACGAAATTCGCGAGTGGGCGAAAAACAACATCAAAGGCAGCCGCACCGCCCCCGTGATCAAAGCAGTAAACGCAACAGGTGCGCGAGTTTTGGAAATCTAAGCTGTTTTCGGGGATTGCAGAATTTACCTTTGATAAAATTTGAATTATTCTTGATTTGTTCACCTCCCCGGTGAACAAAAAGGGTCGCAGGGGGTGAGGACCTGCGACCGCGGGGCACGCGGTGTGGAAGACGCGTGCCCTTTTAATTTGCTCAAGAACTGAAAAACCTGCCCGGTCTCAAAAATTAAGCGGAAAGCAAATAATTGAAGTAGTTACAAATTTTTATTCTATTGAGAGAAATAGCAAAATGTCGAAATATATGACTTTTACGAGCGCGGCTTTCAAAGACCGTGAATGTCTGCTTGAGGCTCTTTCCGAATGCGGTTACGGAACAGTTGAGGAAGGCGAAGCAATCTCGTTATACGGCTATCGCGGCGATAAAAGAGAGGAAACCGCCCAGATCGTCGTCCGGCGGAAATTTATCGGGGCAGCGTCGAATGATCTGGGTTTTCAGAAAACCGAAGCGGGTTATGTTCCCGTTATTAGTGAATACGACCGTTCGTTTATGATGCAAGGCAAGTTTTTAACTGCCTTAAGGACAAACTACCATCTCAAATCGGCGGAAAAACTCGCCCGCAGTCTGCGCGGAAAACTCATCCGGGAGCGAGTCGGTTCGACCATCAAGATCCGCATTACCTACTGAAAAGTTTTACCTTTCCAAAAATAAACAATCAAGGGAAACCCAATAATAATGAAAAAGAAAGAAACGAAATCGCTGAAAGCGAGATTGATCCAAAAATTTCAAACGGTGGATGCCGAACGCGCCGACGCGGAAGCAAAGGCGGCGGCGTGGACGAATCGCGAGACCGAAGAGAGGTTCATCGCCTTTTTCGGTCAAAAACCCGAACGTGTGGACGGCATGAAGGCATTTTTCGAAGATGTCGCCGTCCAGCGAAACTGCGGTTCTCAGGGCGGCTGGCAGGTCATTCAAAATTGCCCGGTGTGCAAAAAGGAGATCGTTAGTTCGGCATCCGTCAAAACCGAGGACATCGGACGATCACTTGCCGTCTCTCCCAAACACTACCAGTGCGGAAGTACTCCGGTAAGGCAAACGACGGAGGATAAATTGCTCGACGCTCTGCGGGAGTTCATTTCGGAGAACACCATCTTTGATTAACCGGAGAAGGTCGGAACCGGACTTTAATATATTAACAGTTCGAAAAAATGAGAGGAAAAAAATGCCGGAAATCGAAATTGAAATAAACGCTGAAACGGGCGAAATGGAGTCGCGCATTAATGGCATCAAAGGTTCTGCCTGCGAGAAAACCGCCGAAGCCGTAAAACAAGTTTTTGGAAAACCCATCCGGGATGAAAAAACGCGCGATTACACCATTGAGCCGCAGATCAAGCGGCAGATCAAAGGATAATAAGCAGTAAGGCAAAAGTAAAAAGGCAAAAGGCAAAAGTGAAAATCTTTTTTAAGTACCTGAAATTACACAGGTTAATCGCCTGAATTATTAAAATCAATAAACCGGATTACTTTTGCTCACCTGCTTAATTTTTTAGGCTCGAGAAAAAAAATATGCAAATTGTCGCTCTTGGAAAACCGCTTTTTGAAGGCAGGAAAGAATTGCCCGAAGCTGTTGAATACAATTATCAAGCAGGCGATCACACGCTCCTGCTTTCAATGAAAAACCTGCACCGGAAAGAAATCGAAGCCATCCGCGAGGCGGAATCGGAATTCGGGCTGTACTGCGAAAACGGTATTATTTTTCTGCTCTATCGCTTTGGGGAAGTCTTGCCGTGGTCGGACTGCGCTTTTTCGTGGTGGAATGTGGCGAAAGAAGATCGCCGGATTCCCGCGCCGCCAGCAAATCCCGCCGAAAGGATTTTGCTTAAGATCATTCTCGCAGAAGCATCAACCGGAATTGTTAAAGCTATCAGAGTTACAACATTTTCGCCCCGTTTTACCGAAAAACTGCACGAGGCGATTAAGAATCAAGCGACGGGCAATGAATTTCCGAGAGAAGAATTTATCACCCGCAGTTTAGCGATTTACAAGAACAAAAATTCTGCCGAGCTTGCGGCAAACGCTATTGTAAAAACAAAAGGCGGCGAATAAAAAAAGGGAGTTGAAATGCCGGAAATTATTTTTATCGTTGACGAATTGCGCGGCGAAACTGTGGTTGAAGATAACCGACATCTGGACGCAAATGCGCGGCAGTATCTGACGGCTAACTTGGGAGCGGGACAAGAAACGGGCTGCGCTCGTCCACTCGTCGTTTTACCGCCGCCTGTCGTTTCGCCTATAAAAAAAGTGGAAAGCGTTTGTGTGCGAATCGCGGGTTTTTATCACGACTCGTTGTGCGAAGGACCGGGCAGACGCAGTTCGGTTCTTTTTCAATCGTGTCCGCTCCGATGTAAAGGCTGCTGGGTGCCGGAACTTCATTCCGAAGAGGCAGGCGAACTTGTTCCGGTCACTCGATTAGCAGCAGAACTGCTTGATCCGAAATATGAACGCGACGGCGTAACCATTCTCGGCGGCGAACCTTTTGCCCAACCCGACGCATTGCTTGCTTTGGTTAAAGAATTGCGCGTTCAAGGTTGTTCGCACATCGTTTGTTACAGCGGTTACGCGCTTGAAATCCTCTATGAAAAAGCGGTTAATCAACCGGCGATCAGTGCAGTTCTGAGCGAAATTGACATTCTGATAGATGGAGCTTACGTCGAATCGCTTGCCTCCGGTGCGGGATTATGGACGGGAAGCGGCAATCAGCGAGTGATAGATTTAGTTGCAACACGAAAAAGTGAACAGAGGATTTTGTATCGGAGTTGAGCTTAAACCTTTTAGAAACCGATAAACGGAACAATAGAAACAAAAAATGTTTAGACGATTAACTGAACAGGAAAAGAACAAATTCAAACAATGGGCACGGGCGAATTACATTCCGACCACGGAAATCAACCCGGTCTGGCATCCGGTAGTGCGAGCCGAATGCCGCCGGATAAATGAAGAAATTAAATTTCAATCGGATGAATGCCGTGATAAGATTCTCGAAGACCGGAGCTTTGAAACAAAATGAAACCGCTTCAGCACGCCCAAATCAGCCGAATAAATCACGGCGGAAGATGGCAGAATTACATCGAAGTTCACAATTTTTGGATTCGAACAAATCGGTTTACGCTCATTTCAAACACCGTTTTGTGCTTCATTATACGAAAGGAATTTAACTCGGCGTGAGAATTTTCGGTGAAACTGTAATTAACAGCGAATAGCGGGAAGATTTAGCTTCGATAAAGAAATTTTTTGCGTTTCCACTGAACATTTCCTATCAACGCGCCGCAATACTTTTTTCGCACAATTCTTTTGCTGTTTTTCTTGCCGAAGAAGATTTTCGGAATTGCTTTTATCAAGCAAAACAAAAAGACAAAAAGAGATAATTTTAAAAAACAATTAGTTGCCGTGCGGGAAGTATTTGAACGGCTCATTTTCCTGCGTTTGAGAACCGTTTTCTCGCTGGCGGAAATCCTTGCCCGCACTGCTGAACCCGATTGAATGTGCGGCGCAGATACAAGTCTTGCCCAAGCGGAAAAAAACAGGAGAGGTCTAAATAATGTTGTGTTCTGTATCTAAAGATGACTATAATGGTCATAGAGGGAAATAATAAAATGCAAACTGTCAATATCGCCGAATTAAAAAGCAACTTGAGTGCTTTTTTAGAGCAAGTTCGCAATGGGGAAGAACTCATCGTTAAAGACCGCAATCGCCCGATTGCTCGCCTGATGCCGCTCGAAGCGGGGGAAGATTTGGACGCAGAGGAAGAAATTTTAGTCGGGGCAGGTTTAATGCGGCTGCCGCTCGAAGCAAAATCAGATGAATTTTTCAATATGCCGGCACCTGATGTATCCCTCGAAACCATCAGAAAAATTATAAGAGACGAAAGGGATGAAGACTAACGCGGCTTTTTGGGATACGAGCGCAATTGTACCGCTTTGTGTCCGGCAAGACATAAGTCAAGATGTGCGGCGGCTCTGGCGAAATACAAGCCGGGTTATTGTCTGGTGGGGAACACCCATCGAAGTCAGAAGCGCGGTGAGTCGTTTGTATCAAGGTCATTATATTGATGCGCGGGGATTGCAGTTTGCACTTGCCCGGCACGAAGTAATCCGGCGTAAATGGGCAGAGATCGTGCCGTCCGAGAAAGTTCGCAAAATAGCGGAAAATCTTCCCGATGCATATGGTTTGAGGGCTTTAGATTCGTGTCAGCTAGCCGCGGCGTTAGTTTGGTGTAATGAAAAACCAAGCGGGCGGTTTTTTGTTTGCGATGACTCAAAATTAACAATCGCCGCTCAAAAACTGGGTTTTTCTATTAAACCTTAATTAGTTTCCTTTTCAATTATACCAAAACTTCACCATAAAGTTTCCACCAAAATTTAATTCAATGTTCTGAATCAGTTGGGAGAAGAAAACGGCTGGTAAAATTGTGTCAAAATATGCGTAAAAGACATCGAAATTAACTGGACAGATGCGGGCACAGGAACTCTCTGCAATCGGATACCCGAACGGCGGCGAGGGCGGATTTTCGTCCGCACATCGCCGCCGCTTTCGGAATATGAGCCGGATGCGCTTGTTTATCTGACAGACATTTCCGGCGCGAGCGGCGACGAGCCTGATTTTCCGGTTATTTGGGCGACTCACGGGGCGTCGGGAAAAGTTCCGTGGGGTGAGCAGATCAAGTTAAAACAGCGATTTTCCGAATCAGAACTCCATATTTTTCTGCACTCGTCTTGCTCAAAGTAAAAATGAAAGCGGCGGGTAAAAACGCGAAATTCAAACAAATCATCGAACTTGAAATAGATAGAAAATCAAAAAATTATGGAATTCATTATCAATCCGTCGTTGCTCAAAGAGGAGCTTGGTCTTTTAACGCCGGTGATCGAACGCAAAGCGACAATTCCGGTTTTGAGTAAAATCAAAATGGAAACGAATGTCAACGGCGAACTTGCTTTGACGGCAACCGACTTGGATATCACGATGAGCGTCCGGCAAATCACGGACGTTTTGCAAACCGGCTCGATCCTTGTCGAAGGCAGAAAGTTATATGATATCAGCCGTGAACTTCCCAACGAGCCGATCCATTTCAAGCTGAACAAAAACGGGCAAATCGAGATTCGTTATAAAAAGGGACGGCATAAACTCGGAACGGTGGAAAGTTCGCAATTTCCTGAAGTGCCATTGAGCAAGCAGCGGGGCATTCCCGTTCCGGCAGTGATTTTGCGGGAAGCGATCCGCCGCACGGCGTTTGCCGTAACAACCGAGAAAAGCCGTTTTATCATCGGTGGGGCGAAACTCTTAATTGACGAGAGCAATTTGACGCTTGTTGCAACTGACGGACATCGGCTTGCCTTTGCACGTTTTCCGATTGTCAATTCTACCGGGCAAAAGTTGGATTTGCTCGTGCCAAAAAAGTCATTATCGCAACTTGAGGATTTGCTTGACCACGAAATAAGGCGGGATGCAGAAAGTTTAATTGAAATTGGCGACGGTGCGGGCAATCAGCTTCATTTTGCGGCGGGCAACCACAGTTTGTTTTCACGCCAAATTTCCGGTGCATTTCCGAACCGGGAAATGGTTTTGCCGAAATCTCTCAAATTTACGGCGGAAATCAGCACGGAGGATTTTCGCCGTTCGCTTTCCCGCGTAACTTTGACTGCCGACAGCCGCAATTATTCGGTGACGATGGAGATCGAGCCGGGACGACTGGTGCTTAAATCGAATACGCCGGAAGGCGAAGCACAGGAAGAGATACTCTGTGCCTTTGACGGGCAAGAGATTTACTCATTGCGTTTTAACAGTCGCTATGTTCAGGATTTTTTGCAAGTCGTGTCAAAAGCCGACAGTCCGACCTTTTCTTTCGGTTTTAACGACGGAAATTCTCCGTTTGAGCTTTTTCTGCCGACGGAACGTGAAAACTGCCGCTATGTGCTGATGCCGCTCAGAGGCGAATAAGCGACCGGAGAATTAGAGTTATGTGTGATGCTAAGACCGGTGTTGCTGACGACTCGCCTGCCGTGCTTGCGGAAGTCGAAAAGCAGAATGTTAAGAGAAATTCGATTGTCCGGAAGAGCGGATTTTCGACCGACGATAACAGATATAGCTTTGATATCAACCCGGACGGCACGGGTAAGGACTTTTTAGTCGGATTTTGTGAACGACCCGTAAGATTCTCTGTATGAGATAGATGTTGTATCGCTTGTCGCAGAAATTGAAAAAAGCGGCTCATATAGAGATCGCTTTGCATTCAGAGCAAGGACAACTCGAAGATTCCGAAATTGAAAGACTCCGTGAGGAAACCGTTGCGGAGATGGTGGAAGAAGTTTTTTGGATGATGTCAATCAGACACTCGAAGATTCGTTTTTTCGCTCGTTTTATGATGACTCGGAATGGGGCGAGGAGTTTCAAACCGAGCGCGGCACAACTCAAGAATTTATTGAGTTTCTGGAATTGTGATCTCTGACCGAAAGGAGAATTTCTCTAGATCACACCATAAAATCAAAAATATAAAGTTTCTGAAAGCAGGCTGATTAAAAATTAAAATTTTTGCTGGTGACTATTTCAATAATCTTTTAACCTTATATCTTTTAAGATAGGAATCTGTGTCTGAAATCTTTTAACCTTATATCTTTTAAGATAGGAATCTGTGTCTGATAATAATCTAATAAATAAGAATAAATATTAGTTTAAAAATAAGGATAAATGGTTAAGCGTTAAATAATCTCTATAAGTTCTTATGAAATAAAAACTTATAGAGATTTAATGTGAAGTCAGAACTATATATTTAGGTATAGTTGAGAGATTCGTGGAGTCAGAACTACATATTTTATGTGATTCGTGGAGTCAGAACTATATAATATTTGGTGAAAGTGAAGTCAGAACTACATATTCGTGAAGTCAGAACTACATATTCGCCTGTGGAAAACTGCCGTTCGTGGAGTCAGAACTACATATTTAAACCCGGGGTGAAGTCAGAACTACATATTTCGTGAAGTCAGAACTATATATTTCGTGAAGTCAGGACTATATATTGTTATAAGTTTTCCACAGGGACACAAGATATGTTGTTAAAAGAATTGAATTATCGGGAATATGTAGTTCTGACTTCACGAAATGCTCGGTTGTTTTACGGAAAAAATTAAAAGCCGGCTTCCCTTAATTCTTTTTGTCTTTTGTTCCCCTTAATAATTTCGCTAATAAATTTCGGGTGCGGTACGAGTGATATCTTTACGTCCATGATCTTATTGCGTCTCTTCGTATCCATAATTTTATTTTGTTCGTAATTTAACAGAACATCCGATTTCATCATTTCCTTTAGAGCCTTTTCTACGTCGCGCAGGTTATGCGAGATCTTCTCGTAAGTTTTTAAGCCGAAATCTCTGATAATGGTCGAGAGCATAATTGAATATGGGTTGGCAAGGCTTGCCTGGGTGTAATGGTGTGCCATCCGCTTATGTAACTGGCGCGAGATAACGTTTTGGTATCCCATGCTGACCTCGTAATTGAACTGGCGGAAAGTGCGGTTACGGATACTTGTCGTAACAAGTGCGTTAAAGCGGACGAAGGCTTTGGATTTTTCGCCCTGCCCTTCCCAGTCTTCTCTGGTCTGGAGACCGATTGTATTAAAAAGACTCGATGCGAAAATTGCCTGTTCACTATTGTCGGTCAGATGAAGCAAAGTGCCGACGCAGACCATTAAACACTCTTTGATCTGCGTAATTGAGTAAGTATGCCCGGTTCGCTTTAGCTCCTGTTGCAGTTGATAAAGCGTAAAAGTTACCGCCGCTTCGTCGTCAAGAAATATTCCCTGTCCTTCGGTTGCCAATTTTCTCAGTGCATCCTCGACGACTTCCTCCCGCTTTCCCGGAAAATAATCTCTGGAAACACCGTCAGAATCCTTAACTCTGGCTGGGACTATGCGAACTTTGTATGAGGCGCCGCGGCATTCGAACTCCCGTTCGATAGGTTCTAAAAATTTTTCTTGAATTCTTTCAACTTTTCCCCAGACGTATTTGGGCATAAAATCGTAAAGTTCGATTGTATTAGAGTAGTTCTTTTCAGTCGGCTGCAGTATTTCAAACAGTTTTAGCTGGACGGGCTGGCTTTGCCGGTAATCGGCAATCTTGGGCTTGAGCGACCGTATTTCTGATTTCGATTTGTCGTTTTTTTGTGATGCAGATTTTCCTTTGTTACTAACTGGCATTTTCTTTTGATTATTTTGAAGCAGTTTAAGATTTTTACAAAAATACCCTTTTTGAGAATAATTTTCAATTAAATTTTGTAGGTCGAGGCTGGTTGCTTGTTAATAAAGAATGAACTTGTAGATTAAACCGCGTCCGATAACAATCATATCAAACAACCGACATTTCACTAAAGTTTGCCGAGTTGTAAAGAATAAAATTCTTGCAGAGTGCCATTTTCTTGTTTAGACGAATAGTGCCGGTAATACTGAAGGTCAATAAAAATTAGGCAGAATGATAGACAAATTATTATTTAAATCAAAGTTAGCCCAAAACCTGACTTTTATTGAAATATAATTTCATTATTTTTCAATAATTTACGGGAACTACTTGCTTAAAAAGTGTCCGAAGTATTGCAATGAGGTTCTTTGATAAATTGAATTTTTTAAAAACTTCCAATTGTTGAAGCGATTAGAAGGTGGTCTGATAAAAGTGGAAATGGATGACGAACGCGTGTTTTCAAGAACTGAGAAACATCTTAAAAAATTCTTGTTAATGTTCATAAATTATGAGATTATGAACATTCTAGCATCGGAGGAGTAAAATATGGCAACGACAACTAAAACACGCAAAGACAAGCATTTTCTGCTCGACCAATCCCGGCTGCAACAAGCCCAGAAAATTCTCGGAACGCGCACCGAAACCGAAACCGTCGAAATCGCACTCCAGCGGGTGATTACCGAAGCCGAAACAGATGAGCAGACTTGGAAGGCACAAGAAAATTTTGTCGAAACCGCGATCAAAGAAAATCTGGTTATTGAAGATGTCTTCGGGCATTTGGAAAAAACCGAGGACAAAGAAATTTGAGCGGCATTCTGTTCGATACATCCGTTTATATAAATGCACTGCGGCTTGGCGAGGCATCCGTTTTCGATAAGCGTCGTGCTGCCGGCAGTGCATCCGGCGAAAGCGAACCGCTGTGGTTAAGTGTGGTTGTTCTGGAAGAACTCTACGTCGGGGCGACCGACGGAAAGATGAAAAAACTTTTGAGCAAATTCGAGAAAGATTTCCGGAGAGTAAATCGTCTGCTTATTCCGAATTTCAGAGATTGGTCGGACTGCGGGCAAGTGCTGTCTTTGATCGGTCAAAAACACGGCTTTGAAGCCGTTAAAAAAGCAAGACTGACCAATGACTGTCTGATCGCCATGACCGCCGCCGGGAAAGGTTTGACCGTTTTTACCAAAAATGCCGAAGACTTCCGCATAATAAGCGAGTTCCGTCCGTTCAAATGGGAAGAGATTTGAAATTGAAGTGGTCAGTATTGGTGTCTGTTTAGTAATTGCTTCAAATACTTGCGCTCAGGATTTCGCTCTTCAACGGATAATTTAATAATCCGTTAGCCGGTCGAATTTAATGGTTGAAAAAATTCTAAAGACAATGGACTATGGAAATGGATAAAGAATTATTTGAAGATTTGAAAGTATCGCTCGGTGAAGCGATCCGGCACGCCGGAGGAAAAAAGGATCTGCGGACAACTACGCAGCCGCCTCCGCCAAAAAAGTTAAGTAAATAAGTAAAATTGAAATTGCCGGGCTGAGAGGTAAAATGAATGTTTCTCAAGCGGTTTTTGCCGGATACTCAAATGTTTCGGTTAAAACGGTGCAGACGTGGGAACAGGGAACAGGGAACGGGGAAGCCATCGGTTGCTGCTCTCAAACTACTTTCGCTGGTCAGAAAGAAGCCGGAGATCCTGATTGAGCTTTAAACAATTATCGAAGAAATAATTAAAACCGCGACTTTTATTGCGTCCGTCGCCAAGAAATTCGAGTATCCACGCGACCCGAAAGACGAACCGTATATAAACCTGGCAGTTCAAACGGAAGCTCATTATATTGTTAGCCGCGACAAAGATTTACTGGATTTAATGACCGGGTATGATGGACGAAAGCAATGCTTTCCAGTAAAGATTCAGACCGCTCAAAATTGTAGATACCTTAACTTTCATGCAAATTGTTGAAAATCAACGAAAACAGAGATAGTCAGAAATTTTATGTTTGTCCGATTTGTCCGATTTGTCCGCATTTCAAGCTGCCGGGGGAAGGTCAGGGAAGAAGGGAATGCGACGAATTTTCTTTTTTCTTTTCGGCAGAGTTTGAGGAGTT
>JBBRVS010000154.1:0-13594 GCA_038246645.1 Pyrinomonadales bacterium | reverse complement strand
TGGTCAAATGGCAACTTGATAACGGCATCCAGACCTTCGTCATCTCGTGGCGCAATCCGACCAAGGAACAGGGCCGCTGGGGCATGGCGGATTACGTCCATTCGTGCCGCGAAGCGATGGACGGTCAGAAAGGTGCGCGTGCGAGATTCCAATTCTCGAAACGATAATAATTGATAATGAATAACGGATAATGGATAATTTTTAAGTTTTAATTATCCATTATCCATTATCCGTTATTCGTTAAACGAAACCATCGTCGAAATTTTTTGGTTTATAAAAATTAGATTTCGGCGAGTACAAAAACCAATAAAGTTAAGGAGATTTAAATTTTGGCTACAGTAACGATGAAAGAACTTCTCGAAGCGGGAGTTCATTTTGGTCACCAGGTTCGCCGTTGGAATCCGAAGATGAAGGAATACATTTTCGGAGAGCGCAACGGCATTTATATTATTGACCTGCAAAAAACACAAAAACTTTTCCGCGACGCGCTTGCCTTTGTGCAAGACGCTTACACGGAGAAACCGAATTTGAAAATGCTTTTTGTCGGCACCAAGCGTCAGGCGCAGGAAGCGATTCAGGAAGAAGCGACGCGCTGCGGACAATATTATATTAATAATCGCTGGCTCGGCGGATTGATGACAAATTATCAAACCGTTCAAAATTCGATCAAACGTCTGAAAGAAATCGAAGCGATGAAGGAAGACGGTCGCGCCGAGATGTTGACGAAAAAAGAACGTCTCGAACTCGACCGCGAACTCGAAAAATTGATGAAAAACTTAGCGGGCATTAAAGATATGAAAGGCTTGCCCGATCTGCTTTTCATTATTGACGTTCGCAAAGAAGAAATTGCCATCGCCGAAGCTCTGCGTTTGAATATTCCGGTTGTGGCGGTCGTTGATACGAATTGCTCGCCGGAAGGCGTTGATTATGTCATTCCGGGCAATGACGACGCGCTGCGGGCGATTCGTCTTTTTGCTTCGCGCATTGCCGATGCAATCCTTGAGGGACAAAATGTTGCTCTTGAAGGTCAAACGGCAGCCGAACAAAAAGCATCGGAAGAAACCAAATCGGAAACGGCTGAATTACAAGATGCCGGAGAAGATTCGGTTGAACCGCAAATCAATGTTGCTGACAAAACTTGGGAAACGGCTGAGGACACTCATCCGTTGAATCCGAATGTCGCAACTACCGAAGGCGCAAGCGTTCCCAAAGTCGGCGGAGCAAGCGGTAATGCACAAGATGCGCGAAATGTTAAAGCGGAAATTCAAACCAGCGCGTCGGAAGATATAACTGAAGTTGTCGAAAACATCACGATTGAAGATGCTAAAGAAGAAATTCAATCGGAAGAGGAAAAAACAGAAGCATCCGCTTGAGTTAAGTTGAAAACTTTTAATTTTGAAAGCGTAGCACTTATTCTTTTTTGATAATGGGCTGCGCTTTTTTATAAACTAAATAAAAGAAATTATTTTTGGAGTTAAATTATTATGGCAGATATTACAGCAAGTTCGATAAAATCACTGCGCGAAAAAAGCGGCGCAGGCATGGTTGATTGTAAAAACGCTCTGGTCGAAGCGGATGGAAACGAAGAAAAAGCGATAGAAATTCTTCGGAAAAGAGGAATGGCGACCGCTTCCAAAAAAGCCGGCAGAATCGCGGCAGAAGGCGCGGTCGGTTCATATATCCATATGGGCGGGAAAGTGGGTGTTCTGGTTGAGATCAACTGCGAAAGCGATTTTGTTTCGCGCGGCGATGAATTTCAGCAGCTGGTCAGAAACGTAGCGATGCACATTGCCGCAACTGATCCGAAATACGCGCACCGCTCGGAAGTTTCGACGGAGGATTTGGAAAAGGAACGCGAAATTTTGCGCGATCAATTAAAAAACGATCCGAAAAATGCCAGCAAACCGGCTGATGTAATTGATAAGATTGTCGAAGGTCGCATCAATAAGTTTTACGAAGAAAATGTTCTGGTTGATCAACCGTATGTCAAAGATCCGTCGAAAACAATCGGTGATTTAGTAACCGAAAAAATTGCTTCGATCAAGGAAAATATCACGATCCGCCGTTTCACACGCTACAAAATGGGTGAAGGAATCGAGAAAAAAGTTGATGATTTCGCCGAAGAAGTAGCATCATTGGCAAGCGGAAACTAACCTTAGGTTTCAAGTTCAAGGTTCAAGGTTCAAGGTTCAAAGTCATTTTGATATTTGAACTCACAACTTTGAACTTGGAACTTGAAACCTGGAACTAACAAAATGAAACCGGCATTTAAACGAATTTTACTAAAAATTTCCGGCGAAGCCTTAATGGGTGAGCAAAGTTACGGCATTGATGTCAACGTCGCAAAAGCCGTGGCGGAAGAAATCAAGACGATTCACGAACTCGGCATCGAAGTTGCCATCGTCGTCGGCGGGGGTAATATTTTTCGCGGCGTTTCAAAAAGCGCGGGAAATATGGACCGGGCGAGTGCCGATTATATCGGAATGCTCGCCACCGTGATGAACGCCGTCGTTTTGCAGGACGCGCTCGAAAAACTCGATGTTTATACGCGGGCGCTGTCGGCAATTGATATTCCGCAGCTTGCCGAACCGTTTATTCGCCGCCGCGCAATTCGTCATCTTGAAAAAGGTCGCGTCGTAATTTTCGCCGCCGGAACTGGAAATCCTTTCTTTACAACCGATTCCGCCGCCGCTCTGCGCGCCTTGGAAATAAAGGCGGATGTAATTTTCAAAGGAACGAAGGTTGACGGAATCTATTCCGCCGATCCGTTTCTCGATCCCGAAGCCACGCGCTTTGAGAAAATTTCCTATCAGGAGGTTTTGGAAAAACATCTGAAAGTGATGGACGCTTCGGCAATTTCGCTGTGTATGGACAATAATCTGCCGATTATGATCTTTAATATGCGCGAATCGGGAAATATCGTCAAAGCCGTGCAGGGCGATATGTCAATCGGCACGCTGGTTACCGTCAACGGAAAAACGCAAACTGCCGGATAATTTTACAAATTTTTAATTTTTGCGAGGAAGATTATGAGCGTAGAAAATGTTACAAATGAGACGAAACCGAAAATGGAAGCGGTTATTGAAGATTTCAAACGTCAACTTGCCAATGTTCGCACCGGACGCGCCACTGTTGGAATTTTAGACAGCATAAGCGTTGATTATTACGGCGTTCCGACACCTTTAAATCAGATGGCTTCGGTCAGCGTTCCCGAACCGCAATTACTCGTTGTTCAGCCCTGGGATTCAACTCAGCTTAATGCCATCGAAAAGGCGATAAATCTGGCAAATCTCGGCTTGAATCCTTCAAACGACGGAAAACTTATCAGACTTTCGATTCCCTCATTAAATGAAGAACGCCGCCGCGAAATGGCAAAAAAAATCTCTGATGTTGCCGAACAACACCGTGTTGCAGTTCGCAATATTCGTCATTCCGCCAATGATTCCTTAAAACAAATGACCAAAGACAAGGAAATTTCCGAAGATGAAGAGCATCGCGGTTTTGACGAAGTTCAAAAATTGACCAACACTTACACCGGAAAAATTGATGAACTTGCCAAAAACAAAGAAGAAGAAATTATGAACGTTTAATTTGCTTGTAAAGTATAGAAAACGAAAGGCGGAACAAAATAAATTGTTTCGCCTTTCGTTTTGTTGGTGCTGATTTTTTTATTTCATCGTAAAAATGTCATCGGCAATTTCCTTGTTGACGACAATGTCCTTTGCCTTGAAATCGGCATAAACGGTCAATTGTCCGAGATCGAATCTCTGTGCATATCTTTCCGGGATAACTATACCGTCAACGGTTTTCATCTTATCAATCTCAGCCGAAGTCGTGACATTATTTCCGTTGATGATGTAACTCGAAGTATAACTTTTAACTTGCCCGGTTTTTTTATCAAGAATAAAATCCGTGTAATAGCCTTCGGGCGAAGTTATCCGAAATCCTTTTTTGTATTCCTTATCATCGGGCAATGCTGAAATGACAAAATCTTTATCACCGATTTTTTGAATGACGGGAAAACCGAGCCGGTTGACGGGCGGAAGATTAAATCCGCCCTGAATATTCGAAAAGGTTTGCTCGCCGTCGAAAATCTGTTTAATCGGCTGAAACGGATTATTAAGTTCAAAACGATATTTATCGCCCGCAAAAATGGTAACAAAAGTTGCCGGAATTTTCTGTTGAAAAGTTGACGGCGTAACATCAACCGAACCGATAATTGTCAAAGACTTCATATTCTTGAAACTATCGCCGCCGTGCGCTTTGAGCGTCGCATTGGCTAACTCGTTCAGAATTGTTTCTGCTTTGGCTTCAACCTTGGAAACTTTGTTTTTGTCGTCTTTTGTTTGGGCAATTCCCGCAATTGCAAAAATTGCGATCAAAACTGCGATCAGATATTTTTTCATAATACTCCTGAAAGAGATTGTAATAAAATTCCGTTAAAAATACGAAAGATGAATAACAAAAGTTAAACTTTCATCCTTCATCTTTCTTGTAGATTCAATTTCTCTTAAATCTAGAAACTAAAACGCATTTGCAGTTCGACACGGCGATTGCCGCCGTCGCTTCCGCCGCCGCCCCCTCTAAATCCACCGAAACCGCCGCCGGTTGAAACGGATTGACCGAAACGGCTGGAGGTTAGGCTTCCGATTGGCGAACCTAAATTAACTGTATTAAAGAGATTATTGAAATTGATCCCCAAAGTTAGGTTATACGGACTTCTGCCTTCGCCGCCGCCGAATCCGCCCATTCCGCCGCCGCCGCGACCGCCGCGACCGCCGCCGCCTCTGACTCCGGGTACGCCGCCGCCGGCTTGTGCGCCCGGAGTGCCTGCCGTTCGCGGTGCATCAGCCGATTTACCGAAACCGAATGTTTTATTCAATCGCAGATTTACGGTAAATGAAGACGGTGATTCTCCGTAATTTCTCGGGATAATTTGATTTATATCAGAAATACCGGAAATATCACAAAATGAATTAGTTAAACCGAGAGTATCGCAGCGCGAGGCAACCTGTGCGTAGGTCGGACGTTCATTAAATTGCCCGTCGCTATTGTTATCCGAACCTGTCGTGATATTGAACGGTCTTCCCGAATTGGCAATAATAAACGGGCTGGCACGAATTCCCCAGGGCAGTCCAAAATTACCGCCGACGATAAAAAAGTGTCTGATGTCGGCACTCGAGCGTCCGTATTCGCCTTCGAGATCATAGCTGTACGCCGGAAAACTTCCCGAACCGTCAGCATCGCTTTTTGTAAATCCGTAGCTGTAATTTCCGAAAAGCGAGAAATTACTGCTCAAAAAAGACCGGAAATTAAAATTTAACCGATTTGAATTTAAAACCCCGCTCGATTCGTATTGATAGATATTTCCCTGGGTCGGATCGGGACGCAGGGAATTATTACAATTTTGAAAGTCAGGACAAACCGGCGCATTAATGTTTCTGGCACGCAATTGATGCAGAGTTCGCGCGCCGATGTAGCTTGCGCTCACGGTAATTCGCGCCGGAAGTTGCCGTTCAATGCTGAAAACGGTTTGAATCGTATAAGGCGATTGAATATTATCGGCAAGCAACCGGATGGTATTGGTAAGCGGACTCAGCTGACCGATTGACGGCACGTTTGTTACGCCGTTGAAAGTAAATACCGGCTGACTTAAAAGCGCAATTGATTCAGGGCTGTCATTACTGATCCGGTAGCTAAATTGCTGTAAACCGTCAAAACGATTGGCATTTAATGTCAGATTGTCGCTGATGCGGTCGTAGAAAATCCCGATTCCGCCGCGAAAAACGGTTTTCGGCGCACGCGCCCCGCCCGCCCCCGGCGAGTATGCAAAAGCAAAACGCGGTGCGAAGTTGAAGTTATCGCTGACATTTGTTTGATATTCATAACGCAAACCGCCACTGAGTACCAAGCTCGGATTTACGCGCCAGTCATCGCCGACAAAAAACCCTACATCGGTTTGCGAAACCTTCGCCAACGGATTGCCTGAAGTAATTGTAAATTGGTTCGGATTATAACGCTCGTCAGTTGCACCTGAAACCTTTGCCCGGTATTGCTCGAGCGGGGCAACAAATCCGTCATTGTCTATATCAAAGAGATCATTCGGGGCAACAAATCCGGCAAAGGTAAATGTTCCGCCGTAGTTCGATTCCGAACGGTCTTCCAGCCAATTACTGCGAAGTCTGAAACCGAATTTCACCGAATGCTGGGAATTTTTTCCTAAAGCGGTTGTTGTGTAATTTTGCAGTTCGATGCTGTTTTCGTTGGTGAAATTAAAACCGACCTGTGCGCCGCCGCCGGTAAATGCTGACGAAACCCTAATTGTCGGGATCGTATTGTCGCCGGTTTGTTCGCGGCGGCTGTTCGAATACTCAAAACGCGTTTCATTAACGGTTTTGGCATTAATTACCATTGTTTCCGTCAATCTGAATTCGTGATTGCGGCTCGTTGATTCGGATGCCAGCGAAGGTAGTGAAGTGTCGCCGATTCCTTGATTTTCCGAAGTGACACGCGAAAAATTATAGCGTAAAACCAGTGTGTTCTTATCATTTATTTGATAATCGAGGCGCGGACTGATCTGAAAACGGCGCGTCGGAACCGTAAATTCCTGATTAAACGGAATGATATTAAAATTCGGATCGAGAATTAAAGCATTAACCAAAGAACCGTTGTCAACTTCACGATTGCTGACATCAATAAAAAATGAAGATTTCCCTTTCTGAATCGGACCGCTGATGCTTCCGCCGTAAAAACGGGTTTGGCTGGCGGCGCGGTTGATCGCAAACGGATTGCGCGAATTCAGGCTTTCGTCATTAAAGTTAAAAAATGCCTGTCCGCGAAACTTGTCCGAACCGGGTTTGGTTAAAATTTCGATTCTGCCGAATCCGAGACGCTCGTATTCAGGTGAAAACGGGTTTGAATTAATGCGGATTTCGCGGATTGATTCCTTTGGCGGAAGCTGTCCGCCGGTGAATCCGTCAATGTAAATCTGTCCGCCGTTCGGTCCTGACGAAGGTCCGGCGAGTGCCTGCAAAGCCGCTTCGAGTTCGTCCGGATCATCGGGCAATGCCGCTAAATCTTCTTCGGTAAGAACGGTTGCCGTTTTATTATCGGCGGGATCGTTTGAAATTTGCCCGGGATTTCCGACTTCGACTTGTTCGTCAATTCCCGCAACTGTCAGAGCGACAGTAATTTTCTGGCTTCCTCCGGCTTTGACTACGACTTCCGGATTTTCAAAAAATGCGAAATTTTCGGCAACAACGCGGACAATATAATTTCCCGGCGCAAGCCCTGTAAATGTAAATGCACCGTCACCATTAGTAGTTGTGCTTTTTTCCGTTCCGGCGGAATTAACCGCAATAACGGTTGCACCGATGACAACCGCTCCGAAACTATCTTCGACCTGCCCGCTTATACTGCCGGTTTGCTGGGCAAAGACAGTCATATTTATAAGTATTGTAAAAAGGCTGACTGATATTAATAATTTTATGTTTCTCATTTATGTAAATATTGAAAGATAGAAGCAAAAAACTTTTTTGTATTAAAAGTTATAAATTTTGTATTAAATATAAAAAGTCGGGCTTTTTGACTTCTATCTTTAAAGATCCTCTCTGTTAAGTTTTTACGGTATTTCCTTAGGGATTTCCAATTCCGCCATCATCGAGTCCCGGAATGCTGAACCCTGTGTCCTGTCCGCCGCGACCACCGCCGCGACCACCGCCGCGACCCGACATTTGCGGAACTTTCAAAAACGGCTCGACGCCGGATAAAAGTTTGATTGCCGTAAATCTGTCGGCATTTGCGGTTTTCGAACTCGAAACGGCAATCATATCGCCGACCTTCAAATCGGCAACCGTGATATTCGGAAAGCGTTCGAGCATTTCGTCAATCGAACCATTGCCGCCTCGCATTCCGCCGCCTTGCCCGGTTCCGCCGCCCGGTCTTTGTCCTTGACCGTCGCCGGCAGCAGTATTTCCCTGCGGACGAATGCCGCCTTGTGCGCCTTGCGGGGGCTGTGCGCCGCTTGCCTGCATTGCCTGCATCATCGCCAACCTCTGGGCGATTTCAGCCGGAAACTGCTTGAGAACGGAAGAACTGCCGACCACAATTGTGACAGTTTTTTTAGTTTGAATATCGGTTACGGTAACTTCGTTTTTAGCGACATCAATCGCCGTAACTGTTCCGGCAGTCGTTTGAAACGCTCCGCTGATAATTTCTTCAGCTTGAAATGTATTATTTTCGCCTTTATCGCCGAGAGCGCGAATCATATCGCCGGAATTAATTTCAGTTAAAGAACTTACCTTTGCTTCACTAAATTTGACCGAATCCGGCGCGTAACGATGAAATTGAGCATTTTCCTTGGGCGTGATCGTGGTTTTGGTTTCTCCCATCACGGTTCTCGAAGAAATAACGATCTCTTTAGTCGTCGGATTTACCGAAACAACCTTGCCCGAAACCCCGCGTGTTTTCCACTCTTCGCTTTCTTTTGCCTGTCTTTGAACAATATCGGATTTCGTCATCAAATAGACGGCTTTTGCCGGAATTGTTTTCTTATCTGTGGCAACTGTTCCGGTAACGAGAAGTTTATCGCCGACTCCGATATCGGAAAATTTTGAATCAACCGCCGTTTTCAAAATCGGATTTTCCGCCGAAACTTTTTTGTAGGCGGTCGCCTCGGATAGAACGACTTCGATTGCGCCGTCCTTTGTTTGTAAGGTAATTTTTGAATCATTTAGAGAAGTTACTTCACCGCCCGCCATATTCGGTCTGATACCGATATCGGCTTGCGCCTGAACACTCGAAAAAACGCCCGCAAAAATAATGAATATGGCTGATGTTAAAAATAGTTTTCGCATTTTAATTTGTTTTCCTGAAATAAATTTCTGACAACTATATAGTACGTTTTGATAAATAAAATGTTTGCTTACTGAAATCCGTTCAATAAGATGTTGATTTTATAGGAAAAGTTCGGCTTTTAGTGTAAAGTTTTGTAAATGTTTGCAAGGATTTAGCGAAGGTAAAAAGTAAAAGGTAAAAGGTAAAACTTTTATTCACGTTTATTGAGTTGAATTTCCTCATTCAAATTGTTTAAGGTCGGCAAAAAATCAGAACATGTTAAATCTGACTCCGGAAGTATGCAAGAAAAAAAATAAAGTTTTACCTTTTACTTTTTACTTTTTACTTTTTCGGCGTTTATTTTCGAGAAAAAAGAACTTAAAATAATTATACATTGACCAACAAGCAGTAATCACGGCAACCCAGAGCGCACCGCGTCCGACCAGATACCCGAAGACTTTCCAATCATTTGCCGTTAAAGTAAAGGAAAACAGATGACTGAATGCCGTCTGAACTTCGGCAACTTCCCAGAATCGAAAAGACGGAAAAACCCAACCGAAATTTGAAACCGGCGGATCGCCCGTCGCGCCCGCCACGAGCAGAGCGACAATTGCCACACATTGCGCCCACATTTTGATTTTTCCGATCTTTTGCGCCGAAATTACGATTCCTTCGGTTGCCGCGATTGAACGCAAGCCGGTAATAATAAATTCCCTGCCGATTATAATGACAACCGTCCAAGCCGGAGCCAGATGTTTTTCGACCAAAACGATTAAAGCTGCCGAAACCAGCAATTTATCGGCAATCGGATCAAGCAGAGTTCCCATTTTTGAAACCTGATTTCTCGCCCGCGCCAGATGTCCGTCCAAAATATCAGTAAACGATGCAATCAGAAAAATAACGATGGCAAGCGCATAGCCTTGAATCCCGAACCATTTTTCGGAAACCGGAGTCAGCAAAACAACCACCAGGAGCGGAACAATGATGATGCGCGTCAATGTTAGATAAGTCGGAAGGTTCACAGCTTTGTTATGTTACTTTTTCTAATATGACAAGTGTAGATTTCATTTGCAATAAGTGTCAAGAATTCAAATTTGTTTAGTAACATTGTTGAAAAACGAAAAAGGCAGGAAAGTGTAAACTCTCCTGCTTTTTTTATTATTGTCTTTGACAACTTTTAAAGCTGCATAAAACCGAGATTAGTATTGGTAAAGTTTGAGATGTTCGGGAAAACGGTTGCCATATCGTTTTCGGCTAAACCGTACCAACGCGCCAGAGTCGCCGCATATTGTTCGACCGAAGTCGTCGGAATCCAGCGTCCGCGGGCGCCCGTTCCGCTGTCGGCATCATCGGGTCCATCAAGTTCTAATGTCGGAAAAGGCGTTCCGTTGGAAGTGTTTAGTCCGTAAAAATTGCCGCCCAAAACTCCATCACCGATGACAAACAAATGATTTCCCCAGGCGTGATCTGTTCCGACCGAACCGCCCAAACCGGACGGATTAAATGTCCGACCGAAATCCGTCATTGAAAATGTCGTCACATCACCCGACACGCCCTGCACGACCATTTCATCATAAAAGGCGCGAACCGCCTGACTAAATTCCCTCAGCAAATTATCGTGCCTGCCCGGTTGGCTGTCGTGATTATCAAAATCACCATACTGGCAATAGAAAATCTGCCGCGTAACATTTAAATCATTTCTTTTTTTGATCAGGCGGGCAACTTGTTTAAGTTGTTTTCCCAAACTCGTATTAGGAAAAGTTACGGTAACTTCCTGAAAAGTACTGAGTGCGCTGTTTGCCTGCATTGCTTGATCGGTAATCGCGCTTGCCGCCGCCACATATCGCAAGTCCCTGTCAACAGTGCGCAATTGATTAAAAGCATTCAGCCTCGTCGTGCTGTAGATCGAGCCGTCATCAAATCCTTCCGGTTTGAAAACTTTGTTTAGGGGAATTTCAGCATCGGCAATTGCCAGAGAAAGCGTTCTTTCTCCGACAGTAAAAAGTTGTGCGCCGCTGATCGAGGTAATCATCGGAATCAAACCGTTCGGATTGCTTTGTGAAGACAATCTATCCGACATATTTCCGCCCCAACCCGTAAACGCTCCGGTATCGGAACGTCCCGTGTGAAACTGCGAAACTTGATCGGAATGCGAAAATAGTTGAAAAGGTCTGGGCACTGTATAATTCTGATATTGAATTCTGGTAATCGGCGCAACCAGAGTTCCGACATTCGCAACAATCGCCATTTTGCCCTGCGCCCAAAGTTCGTGAATTCCGTTGTTCATTCCGCCCGTAACCGTTCCCAACTTCGGATGAAGCCCGTAGGTCAGATTTCCCATTCGCGGAACGGAAATCGGCAACAGAGTATTTTGCCCGAGTGCCAAACCCTGCGTATTTCGCGCGGCGTAATAATCGGCAAAATTGCTTAGGAATGAATCGTTATGATTCGGAATAACCGTATTATTTCCGTCATTTCCGCCATCCATAAAGATACAAATCAGGGCTTTGTAGCCCCCACCGAACGCGGCATTTTTTTCGCTTCGCCGGGCAAAAGCACTCATTAAACCGAAATGTTCAAACTGCGTTGCCAACGCCGTCATTCCCAATGCACAGCTTGTTTTTTTGATAAATTCTCGTCTTGATTCTTTCACGTTTTTTACCTCTGAATTTGATATTGTGATGAGCCGGCAACAAGAAAAAATGCGGTTCGGACGCGAAGATCCACGGCAAAACTCGGAACTGTCAAAACTGCCGATAAAACTCTGCTGCGCATTTGCGGCGACATTGTATTGTGCATCAGCTTTCGATTAAGTTCATTGACAAGTTGCCCTCCGGTCGGATCGGCTTGGGCAAGTTGTCTTAATTCAGTTAGATCAATCGAAGTTCCGGACGGAATATCATGTCCGACGGAAATTTTATCGAAAGCAATTTTATTAATAAAATTCGCCCGAGAAATTGAAGTCGAGGTCGTCATAACACCAAATTCCGGCGCATTATAAGTCGTTCCCGGAATAATATAGCCCGGCGAATAATAATTAAAAACACTTATCGAATAAAAAGGGTTTTGCCCCATTTTTTTTGACTCATCGGCAAGAACACCGTCGCTTTGCCCGGTTCCGTCAGCCGAAACAACTCTGAAATGCCGCAGAATATTCGTCATAAATTGCACAGGTTCGCGCAGTTTTCCGTAATTCGGATCGGTTTTTACATTACCGCGCGCTTCCGGATCGAGCAAAATCGCTCTTGTCACCGCCTTCAGATCGCCGCGCACGCCGAAACCATTGTTGTTAAAAGCCGCCGCCACCCGACCGACATACGCCGGAGTCGGATCGCTCGTAACGAGATGCTGAATCAATATCCGGCTGACAAACGGCGCGACGTTCGGATGATAAAAGATATTGTCCAGCGCCTGATTCAAATCATCGTACCCATTTTGATTGGCAGGAATATTTTGATTAACCGGATTCGGATAATTTAATAAAGTTTTTGCGTGCGGATTGTGGCTCTCGTTATGTAAATACATCGGATCAATAAAATTGACGGTTCCCGGAACAGCACTCGAACACGCCGGAATATTTCCGTTATCGCAGAAAGACCAACCCGTAAACACTTTTGTAAAATTATTGACCGTTTCCTGATTATATGTCGGAATCGGTTGATTATTGCCGTCAAGCTGCAAGGTTCCGTCCTGATTGAGCATAAAAACGCCGATTGAAAACAATTGCAGAATCTCGCGTGCATAATTTTCATTCGGACTATACGCATTGCTTCGCGCCATATCCAGATAATTTCCCATTCCCGGATTCAGAGTCATTTCCTGCATCAATGTCCGGTAATTTCCAAAGGCGTTTCTCGATAAAATCTTGTGATATTCAACCATATGTCTGGCTTGTTGTGTGGTTTTGCCGGAAATGACCCAAATCTGGCTCAAAGCCCACGCCACGCGATGTCTTACCTGCGCGTCGCCGTATAAGGCTTCTTTGAAAAACCAGTTTTGCACCGGATACATTGTATAATAATCACGGTCGCAGATTCTCTTTTCTTCGGGCGGCAGATAAATTGAACAACCGAGAGTCTGAAGACTCGACCTTAATTCGGGAAGCGGATAAGCATTTCCGGCAGCCGGATATTGAGCATTAAACTGCTCGTTCAACCAAATTCTGAGTCCGATTCTGCGGATGCGTTGATCAAGGGCATTCGTCGGTCCAAAGGTCGCTTGCTCCATAAATCTGAGTCTGTCTCCCGAATAACTGTAACCTGCGTACTCCGATGTCGGCGATTCATTTCCTTCGGGTTTCCTTGCAAAATTTTTCAAAGGTGTCGGAGTTATTCCGGTTTCTTCTTTAATGCTGCCGCCGGTTTTTCCAAGACCGATTTTCACCGGATTACTGATGAGTCCGCGCCACGTTAGACTTAACAAAATATCGCCGTTTTCTTCCGTATTTTTCCCAAAACCGGTTTCATCTTTTAATAAAACAGTAATCTTATAAATCCAGTCCTGTCCCTTGAGAGGTTCTATTTCAATCACCGGAAAACGATGTTTTCTGCCAGTAGAATCTTCAGCATAAACCCGAAAAGCATTCGCGCCTTCGCCCGTCATCAAATCAACATTCGTGACATATAAATTAATCTTTTGATTTAATCCGAAGGCTTTTGATTGCAATTGCCGTGAATTTTTGTTTAAAACCCCGCCCGAATCGGTCAGAGCGCGAATCGAATCAGGTTCGCTGATCAAAATCGGTGTCGGCGAATTCGGA
>JBBRVS010000153.1:0-13604 GCA_038246645.1 Pyrinomonadales bacterium | reverse complement strand
CAAACCGAATTGTTCGATGGCAAAATCAGAAGCGCGGTTCAGGAAAACCAGAGTTCCGCCCGCTTCGACAAATTTCCGCAAATTTTCCACGCCTTCCTTGCCGATACCGCCCGTGTATTCATCGGGCATCGTTCCCTTCGCGTAGCCGTTCAGGATTTGATTCGGCGATTGGTCGGGAAACACTATTACATTAAATTCGCTCGGAGACTTTCCAATAATTTCTTTATTTTGAATTGATCTTTGCTTAACTGAGCAATACCTAAATAATCGATCACGAATCATGTATCCTCGTTTATCAAAAACCCACCGAGTCCAACCTTCGTCCATCGAAGGAATAAAAGACTGATATGCACCATACAAGAATTCACCACTGCATCCGGTGCTTCCTCTCCCGCTTCCGCTTCCACGCCCCGTATTATCAGGTTCCGGAAAGTTAAAAGGTGCTTTTACAGCAACAAGTTTTGAGCCAAATAAAAGAGGTAAATTATGTGCCGTTACATCATACGGCGGAATCGGCTGTCCTTTATCATCCAATAAATTCGGATAAATAATAGGTTCGATCATCGCCTTTGCAAAACTACTGTAAGGTTGATCTAAGCTAATTATTTTTGTATTGTGCTTAAATTTTCTTCCGTTATATTCAAATTCTCCGACATATTTAATCTCTATTCCAGCTCTTTCTAAAACAAACTTTAAATAGTCTTCATTTATTCCATTTTCTTCATCAATTACATAAGCCTGAGTTTCACCGTCTTTACGCGGTCGAGTCGCTTCTTTCCCAATCTCATAAAATCGCTTAAGCCATTTTTCCCTATTATCCGCCGCGTGTGTGAGCAAACTGAACGCGCCGCCGGTCATAAAATTCGTGATGTCGCGCAGAGTCCACGCGCCGCCTTTCCAGACGGGCGCGAAGTTTTCGGATTCCTGTTTAGCGTCGAAATTTCGTCCGCCGCGCAGGTCTTCGAATTTTACTTCAATCGGCGTGGCAAGACGCGCCGAAGCGGTTTCCGACAAAATCCGCACGCCGCCGTGATAATGCGAATAGGCGCGCGCCGGTGTCCACGCGTCATAGGTCGTGTTGTTGGTAATTCCCTGAAAACCTTTGCCGCGCAGGTCTTTGGCGATAAAATTTCCAAGCTGTGTGTAGCCTTCGATGATTTCCTTCGGCACATTCGGTTCGACGGGCGGTTCGTACGGCGGAATAAAAAATCTCGCTCCATTCGCGCCTTGCTGATGAACGTCATGGACGATCTGCGGATGCCACACGTTGTGGATTTTATCAACCGTCAATTGCGTTTCGACCTGCGTAAAAGCATACCAATCGCGGTTGTTGTCGTGTCCGACATATTTGTGATAAAGCTCCGGCGGCGAAGTTCCTTCAAACGGTGTTCCGAGAGTTTTGTCATACCAGTTTTTAACAATATCAACGCCGTCCGGGTTTAAGGAAGGCACGAGCAGAATGATCGTGTTTTCCAGAATTTTTTTGATTTCCGGCTCGTTTGACGAAGCCAGGCGATGCGCGATGAGCATCGAAGAAAGCGTCGAACCGACTTCGGTCGAGTGAATTCCGAAAGTTATCAAAACAATCGTCTTGCCCTGTTTGATCAGATTTTGCGCTTCTTTGTCATTCGATTTTATCAGGCGCGGATCGGCGAGTTTTTTATTGATCTCTTTATATTTTTCGAGATTTTTCAGATTCTCCGGCGCAGAAACGGTCGCATAAACAAAAGGCGCACCAAGCGTCGTTTTGCCGATTTCCTGAAATTGAACGCGGTCGGACGCGGCGGCGAGTTTTTGAAAATACTCGACAATCTGCGCCCAGCTCGCCAGTTTGCGGTCATCGCCGGGCGTAAAACCCAAAACGTCCTTCGGCGCGGGAATTTTTGTTTGCGCGAAGACTGAAAAGGTTAAAAGCAAAATTAAACCGCAGAGACGCAGTAGAGATGCAGAGATAAATTTTTTGTTCATTAAATGGAAACTCCGTTTGGATTTTTGATAATTCTAAACTATTTGATGCTTTTAACAAAGAAATAAAGCGACCGGAGCGACTGGAGCGCGAGCGTCTCGCTTGCACCGTTCGAGCGAAGCAAGAACGGAACGGCGTTTGATTAATTTAAAGTTTATTTGAAATCGAAGTGTTCGTTCGTTCGTGCTTCGCGCCGAACGAACGGCAAGCGGGACGCTCGCGCTCCAGTCGTCATCATTTTTCTTGCTAATTATTGAAAACAAATGTAAATTAAGCAAGATTCATTCAAAAAAACTCTTCCAAATCTTTCAAAAAAATACCGGAGGCTTTGATTTTCCTTTATGAAAAATAATCCGTTTTTGGCAAATTTTCGCCCGTATATTTCTGACCGCGTGAAGGATATGCGCGAATTAACGCCTTTGCCGCTGATCGTCGGCACGATTTTAGGTGTGGTTTTCGGCGCGTCTTCGCTGTATCTCGTTTTGAAGGTCGGTCTGACGGTTTCGGCTTCGATTCCGGTCGCGGTCATTTCGATCACGCTTTTTCGTATATTGTCCAAAATTGGAATGAAGGACGCGACGATTCTCGAACATAATATTGTCCAAACGACGGGCAGCGCGGGCGAATCAATCGCGTTCGGCGTCGGCGTAACGATGCCGGCGATTATGATTCTGGGGTTTGATCTCGATTTCGCGCACGTAACTTTGGTTGCGGTTTTAGGCGGACTTCTCGGAATCTTGATGATGATTCCGCTTCGCAGAGCTTTGATCCGCGATCAGCACGGGATTTTGAAATACCCGGAAGGCACGGCGTGCGCTCAGGTTTTGATCGCGGGCGCGTCGGAAGAATCGAAAAACGCTTCGGAAATTGCCAAAAAGGATAATTCGGAAACTGCCGTCAACGGCGGTTTGATTATCGCCTCCGGATTCGGCATCGGATTTTTGTATAACACGGTGATGAAGGTTTTCAGCGGCTGGAAGGAATATCCGACCAAGGAATTCGGCGAGCCTTTTCGCGGCGGTTCGGTTTCGCTGGAAAATAATCCGGCTCTGCTCGGAGTCGGCTACATCATCGGACCGCGCATCGCCGGAATTATGTTCGCCGGCGGCGTTCTGGCGTATCTCGTTTTGATTCCCTTGATCCGCTATTTCGGCGACGGTTTGACCGTGCCGCTTGCTCCGGCGACGATTCCGATCTCCGAAATGGGCATCGAAGGCGCGAGCAGTATTCAGAGCGAATATATCTTATATATCGGCGCGGGCGCGGTTGCGGCGGGCGGCATTATCAGTTTGATTCGCTCCCTGCCGATCATCTGGCACGGATTAAAGGGCGGCATCGCCGATTTTCGCGGCAGGCACGAAACAGCCGAAAGCGGCGGACTTCCGCGCACCGAACAAGACCTTTCGCTCAAATGGGTCGTCATCGGAATTCTTGCTTTAATTATTGTTATCACGTTTGTTCCGTCGCTCAAGATGAATATTTTGGGCGCGATTTTGATTGTCATTTTCGGATTTTTGTTCGTGACGGTTTCATCGCGGCTGACGGGCGAGATCGGTTCGTCGTCAAATCCGATTTCGGGAATGACGGTCGCCACCTTGATTTTAACTTCGCTTGTTTTTCTGATTCTCGGCTGGACTCAGCCCGATCCGTATTTTGTCACGGCTCTGTCGGTCGGCGGCATCGTCTGCATCGCCGCTTCAAACGGCGGCACGACTTCGCAGGATTTGAAAACGGGCTTCTGGGTCGGCGGTACGCCCTGGAAACAGCAAACCGCAATTTTGATCGGCGCACTCGTTTCGGCTCTGTTTTTAGGTCCGATTTTGATTCAATTAAACGATTCTTCAACCGTTTACAAACCCGTCGCGCCCGAATCGTTTGCCGCGACTTTCCAAGTTCCCGAACAAGAACTTTTAAGAGAAAACGGGCAACTGAAATCCGAACAAGTCGCCGGATTTTTGGGAACGACCGACACGCAAAATTATCGCATCTGGCACAACACAAATGCCCAAAACGGTGCGCCCGGACGCTATCTCGTCAATATGCAGGGCAGACCCGCATATCTTGTTGATCCCGGAATCAACGGCACGGTCAGCCAATTGCAGACCGGCATTGATGAAGCCGGAAATCCGGTTTATCAGGAAGTTGAAAAATACCGCGCTCCGAAAGCGACTCTGATGAGCTACATTATCAAAGGTATTTTGAGTCAGGAATTGCCCTGGGGGTTGGTTATTCTCGGCGTGATGATCGCCGTCACCTTAGAACTCTGCGGTATTTCGTCGCTCGCTTTTGCCGTCGGTTTATATTTGCCGATCTCGGCTTCCGCGCCGATCTTTGTCGGCGGAATGGTGCGCTGGGGCGTTGATCTTTACCTGCGCCGCAAACTTGCCCAAAAAGATTTGACCGAAGAAGAGATCATCGCCGAAACCGATAAAAGTCCGGGCGTTCTACTCGCTTCCGGCTACATCGCGGGCGGCGCACTCGCCGGAATTATTTTAGCGGTCGCGTCCGTCTATTTCGCCGAAACGGTCGGATTTTTCTCAAAATGGTCGGCAGAAAACAATCCGTTCTACGCCGGAGCAAATTCCGATTGGCTCGGCACGATTCCGTTTTTAATTCTGGCGGTCTTTCTTTATTTTGTCGGCAGAGAGATTTTCTTCAAAGGCAAAAAAGGTGAAGTAATCCCGAAACCGCCGCCGGATTTAGAGTAGAGGTTTCAAGAGATTGAATTTCGACGAAAACTAAAATAAAAAACGCCTTTGTATTTTGTATTTACAAAGGCGTTTTTTGCTTATCGAGACTTAAACAATTTCTCACCATATAGTTTTAATAAAACCTATTCTCCAGAAAATTCTTGGAATTTATAAAAAAAGTCAAAAATTGTTTTACATTATTTAACAAAACGCGATATAATCGTTTTCGTCATAGATAAAAACTTTTTCTATGACGCGCCTTGCTCAAAAAAATTCTTCTTCTAATGTCAACAATCTATTTTTCGGAGAAACGATTTAATGTTTTACAAAATTTTTCAAATTAAATTTCGCTTAAATGTCTGTGTTTTAGCGGTGATTCTGTCGGTTTTAATCATCAGCGGCTGCGGAGTCGAAGCGGCGAAAAATCCGGTTACAGTAACAAAGACGGCAGAAAATCCGGTAGAAAATCCGGCGGCGGTTTTGAATGCACCGTTAAATGCCGGTTTGAAAACGGCGATCAAGATCGAAGCGAATTCGCCGGCTGATACGGTTCGCGCGTTCTATCAGAAGATGCGCGAAAAAAATTACCGCGATGCTCTGTTTTTGACGAACTTGCGTCCGGCAATTGAAGGTTTGACCGAAACGGAATTCAAAGATTTGCAGGTTGATTTCGATGCGCTTGCCGGACAGATTCCGGCGGATGTTGCCATTAACGGCGAAATAATCGTGAAAGACGCGGCGACCGTGACGGCGAAATTGCCCGATGTTGAAACCGGTCAAATAGAATTGCAGGAAATAAAACTGCGCCGCGAAAACAGTGTTTGGATAATTTTAACGCTTGATGAAGAAGCTGAAAAATTTGTCAAAAAAGAAGGCAAAAATTATTTCTTTACGCTGAAAATCGAAACTCATCAGGCGGAAGCCAAAGCGATGCTCGAGCGAATCTATAAGGCGCAGCTCATCTATTCAGCGCAAAACGGCGGTCTTTTCGGCGATATTCCCGCGCTCGTGCAGAGCGGTTTTCTGCCCGCAGATGTTAAAACGTCTGCCTCGACCGGATACAATTTTAATCTCTCGCTCGCCTTCGATAAAAAGAGTTACAGTGCTTCGGCTGAACCTGCCGTTTACGGCAAGACCGGCAAACTCTCTTTTATATTTAATGTCGGCGGAAAGCAGAAAGCCATCATCAAAAGTAAAGATAATAAGGGAAAACCTGTTAAAAAATAGTTAAAATAACATTTTTCTTAGAAATAAGTGTTGATATTTGTAAAAAAATAAGTTTATAATGCCGAAACGTGTTGCAATACTTTGAATTAACCCGACGAATAGTTAAAACCCAAAGAAAATGTTTCGAAAATTTTTTACACAGCTAAATAAGTCCGTGTCAAAGCAGGTTGTCGCCGCCCGCCACGATTACGCCGTTCCGATCAAATTGACATTCGAGCCTGACAGAAATACGGGAAAACTTAGAATGCCGCTGAATAATCTTTCTATTACAGGAGAAACAAAGGATTTAAGTCATTCGGGCATTGCCTTTGTCGTTTCATCCATCAGAATAAAAGAAAATTATCTGGTCGGCGAAGGTCGCACGCTGAATGCGGAACTCGATTTGCCGAACGGAAAAGTAACACTCCGGATCGTCGGGCAAAGATACGAACAGATCGGCGAACATATTTCGGTTTCGCAATACCTGATCGGCGCAAAGATTCTTTTTATGACCGAAGAAAACCGCGAAACCTACGAACATTTTCTGCGCTACGGCAAGAAAATTAAGAAAAGCTCCGGAACTCTGCAACTTGGAATTGATGAAAGCTAAATCAATTTTGGATTTTAGATTTTGGATTAGAAAATAATCCGAAAAACGTCTGCCGCAAGCGGGCGTTTTTTTTGTAGTATTTAAAGAGAAATAGTTAAGCAGGCGGTCTTTGACCGCCGATGTGGAATATAAATAAACATAAGTTTAGGAATTTTTCTGACATTTTCCATTTTCCGTTTTTCATTTTCCATTAGTGCTTACTTTTTACTTCCTTTGTTTTTTAACTCGCTTTCGTGTTTTAATTTTTCAAATGGACAAGAAAATCGGAATCGGAATAATCGGAACGGGGTTTGCACGAACTGTGCAGATTCCGGGCTTTTTAGAATGCGAAGACGCGGAAATAATTTCCGTCGCCAGCGGACACATCGAAAATGCCGAAAGCACGGCAAAAGAATTCGGCATCAGGCATTTTACGAATAATTGGCGCGAAACGGTTGAAAAAAAGGAAGTTGATCTTGTTTGCATCACTACGCCGCCGGACACGCATTATGAAATGACGCTTTATGCAATCGAACTCGGCAAACATATTTTGTGCGAAAAACCGATGGCAATGAACGTCCGTGAAGCGCGCGAAATGACCGAAAAAGCGCACGGAAAAGGCGTTTTGGCATTAATTGATCACGAGCTTCGCTTTCAAAACGGCAGACAAAAAGCCTTTGAAATTCTGCGGAGCGGCGAGATCGGAAAGATTCGCCACGCAAAATACAATTTTCGCAATGCTTCGCGCGGCAACCCGGATTTGCCTTTTACCTGGTGGTCAACCGAAACGCACGGCGGCGGCGCGCTCGGCGCAATCGTTTCGCATATTATTGATTCTTTTCAATGGTTTTTGGCAGCGGAAATTTCCCGGGTTTTCTGCCAATTGCAAACCCACATCAAAGCGCGAAAAGAGGAAAAAACGGGCGAAATCCGCAAAGTTACATCCGATGACGAATGCAATTTAATCGTGCGTTTTGCCGACGGTGACATAACACAAGACGCGACCGGATTGATTTCGACTTCGCTCGTCGAATATCCGAATTACCAAAATATTCTGGAATTTTTCGGGACGGACGGCGCGATTCGCATTGATTTTCGCGGCGAACTGGAGATCACCAAAAAAGGCGAAACGGGTTGGACGCGCATCGAAACGGATTTGGGAAAATCAATCGAAGGGGTCGGCGACACCGGATTTTCACGCGGATTTATGGCATTCGCGCCCGAAATCATCAAAGCGATCAAAACGGGAAAAACCGGAATCGAACACGCCGCAACCTTCGAAGACGGCTTAAAAGTTCAAAAAGTCTTGGACGCGGCGCGTCAATCGAACAAAACGGGTTGTGTGGTAAAAATTTAATTTATGGAAGAGAAACAATAGGAAGCCGGAAAAAGTACCGCCGTCCGTACCGGCGGCTGTCCTGAGACCGTCCCGGTCTCAGATAACGATAATATATTCTTAGAATTTAATTTTGAAATCGGCAGCGAGACGCTACCGGGACATCCGCCGGTTATAGGTTATAAACTGTAGGGAATAACGTAAATTGCGACTGCCAGAAAATGAAAGATGCTGCCGAGCATAACAAACAGATGCCAGATGGCGTGGTGGTGTTTGAGGCTTTCCCACGAATAGAAAATTACGCCGATTGAATAGGCAATGCCGCCCGCGATGATTAGCAAAATCGGTATTAAACCCAAAGCCGCAAAGAGCGGCTGGACGGCGATAACGCCGATCCAGCCCATTACGAGATAGGAAATAACGGACGCGCCGCTGAATCTTTTACTGAGAAATATTTTGGTAAGAATCCCGATAATCGCAAACGCCCAGACAAAAAGAAAGAGATTCTGCCCGATTCCCGAACGCAGAACGATCAGCGTGAACGGCGTATAACTTCCGGCGATCAGCACGTAAATACAGCAATGATCAACGATCTGGAGTTTTCGTTTGAGTTCCGGCGAAGTTGCCCCGTGATAAAAAGTCGAAGCGGCATAAAGCACGATCAAAGACAAACCGTAAAGAACGCTGCTGGCAATATACCAACCGTCGCCTTTCAGCACGGCAAAAATTACCAGAAAAAGAAAGCCCGCCATGCTCAACACCAAACCGAAACCGTGCGTCAGTGTGTTGGCAAGTTCTTCGACCGTTAAATTTTTAAGTTTAGCTGTGACCATTTTTATTAATTGTATGCCCGATTGGTCATTGGTCAAAATTCAATGGCGGTAATTTAGCGAAAGCAGTCTTAACATTACGATAAAATTACATTAAGGCGATGGCGGTGACCGAAATCATTCTATTAAAGAAAATGAAAAGTAAAAAGGCTAAAAGTGATTTTTCGCGCATTTCAATAAACCGTAAAACATTTATTTAACCAAACTTAGATCAAATTCACGATTGATGTATGGCAAAGCATTTTTTTAACACGGATGCACACCGATTTAAGATGATAAACACAGATGATTTATCTTGTTTTATCCGGTATTTATCTGTGTGCATCCGTGTTAAAAAAGTCATATATTGAACTAAAATCCGCTATAATACGCGAAGTTACTTTAATGACCGCCAAAGCCTCTCACCCGTTTCGGTGGCTTCGAGGCGGCGCGTTTCCGTAATTCTGACAAGCCCGCGGTCGCATAAACCGGTAATCGCCAGTTTGACTGCTGCTTCGTCCGGTTCGGCATCGGTGCCGAGCCGCCGGTCAATAATCCAGCCCGCCAAACCGACACGCGTCTCACTTTCGATTGATACCGCCAGCGAGTCGGGACTGTAGCGGGTCGGCAGTTCCGTAATAATGCCGAGCAAGGCTATCGCTTCTTCCGACAAACCGGATTTTGGAGAAAAATCATCATTGATTGACTCCGCACGAGCATCCGAAATTTCAACGGGTGGCGGTCGGTCACCGAGAGGAAGCAGATTTTGAATAGAATCGGCGGGCGTTTTTAATTGATATTTGCCGCTCAGCCCGCGCTTTATCTGGTTTTCATATAACAGCAGTGCCGCAAACGGATCAAGCGCGGCATAGTTTAATTGACGCAGATCGAGCGGGCGACGACTCCAATCGCTCGTTTGTGCCGATTTGTCGAGTCGGAGTTTGAGATGAATTTCCGCCTGCGCCTTGAGCGAATATTTGCGTTCTCCGCTGCGGCGGGCGGCGAGCATCGTATCAAAGACCGGACCGGGACTAAAATTGTAATGTTTGGATAAACGCGGGGCATCAAATCCGGCGTTATGAATGATTTTCACAACCGCCGAATGTTCAAAGGGCTGGCGCAATGCTTCCAAATCCAAACCGGCAAGCGGATCAACGATGACGACTTTGATTGCGCCGTCGCTGCTTTTCCCAATCCCGGTTGAGGCGGTGCGGAAAGCAATTTGAATAAGTGCGATACGTTCGCGGTGACGATTCCACCACTCGCTCGTCTCGATGTCGAGGGCAAACGCCGGAAGCGTGGTTAAAGCTTCGCTCAACCGGCGAAGATCACCGGCATTTTTGATAAATTTCAAGGTAAAATCAGTCTTCGCCATTACGTTAAACTAACACAGTCAGCATAAATTTATTTTCGGGTAGTTGATTTTTGTTGTAAGCAGGTGAGCAAAAGTTTTAAGATATTATGAAAATTCTAAAAATCCCTTTAAACATCAGATTTAAGGGAATTTAAGAGTTTTCTGACATTATCCATTATCCATTATCCATTTTTAATTATCCATTGGTGCTTAGTATTAATCAATAACTTTTTCATTTGCTTTTTTTAACAGACAATTTTTCGTTCTGAAACAGGAGGTTTTCATTTTATGCGGAAGTTAACCCGGCGGGGTTTTATCGGTACGGTCATCGGGGGAACGGGCGCGGCGGCGGCGGGCGGCGTTCTTTTATTTAACCGGCAGACGGCACAGAGTCAGCGACAGGATACCGATTTAATAGTTGATCCGGCGATAAAAAGTGCGACCGATCAGGTCTTGCTCGGCAGCAGCGGCATCAAGGTCAGCCTGGTCGGAATCGGCACGGGCAGCGGCGGTTGGGCAGGCAGATCGGATCAGACGCGGCTCGGTCAGGAAGAATTTACGCGTCAGCTCAGATACGCTTTCGATAAGGGAATCAACTTTTTCGATCTTGCCGATCAATACGGCTCGCATCCGTTTTTCACCAAAGCGATGACGGGCGTGCCGCGTGAGAAATATGTCATTCAAACAAAATCAACCAGCCGCCGGGCAAAAGAAGTCCGCGCTGATATTGACCGTTTTCTCAAAGAACTCAATACCGATTATATTGATTCGCTGATTATTCATAATGTTACCGAAAAAGATTGGACAACACGTTATGAAGAGGTGTTGGAAATTTTCTCGGAAGCCAAAAAAGCCGGAAAAATCAGAGCGCACGGCGTTACCTGTCACAGCTTTGGCGCGCTCGAAGCGGCGGCGGCGAGCGACTGGGTGCAGATCAATCAAGTACGCTGGAACAGCCGCGAATCGCATATGGATGCCGATACGGAAACCGCCCGAATGCTGTTTGAAAAGATGCGGCGAAAAGGACAGGGAATGATCGGTATGAAGGTCGTCGGACAGGGTTCTCTGGTGCAGGGCGATAAAGCCTTAACGCCCGAAGATTGTTATAAATTCCAGATCGAATCCGGCGTTGTTGATGCCTTCGTGATCGGTGTCCAAAAGATCGAACATATTGATCAATTATTGACCGGAACGAAAGCGGCTCTCAAACAAGCCGGCTATAAAAAACTTCGTCAAATTTAAAGCTTTAACATTATTAGGAGTTACGCAATTGGAAGATAAACTATTGAAAATAACAGGTTCCACTTCGGAATAGATGATAACTGATAGATGATAGATGATAGATAAATCCCAAAAAAATCTATCAGTTATCATCTTTCATCTATCATCTATTCCGAAGTATTTTCTTTTCAACTGCGTAACTCCTAAGGCAGGTAAGCAAAAGTAACAAGGTCTAATGATGCTAAAACGTAGAACAGGCTGTTAGCCTGTTCACCGCTTGGATATTAGTGTTCCGACGTGAACAGGCTGACAGCCTGTTCTACTTTTATTACGCCGCATAACATTTACTTACCTGCTTAATTATAAAAAAGAAAATTATAAGCGAATTGTTTATCTGTTTCATAAAACCTGAAAATGTTTGCTCACCTGCTTAGATTACAGGCGTTTATCGTATGCGGAAAAAAAATCGAGATTCTCCGAGGATATGTTATAAATGATACATATAAAGAGAATTTAACGGAGGAAAAAGATTTATGAAAAACAAAACGGATATAACCATTATTCTCGACCGCTCCGGTTCGATGGAAAGTGTCAAATCGGACACCATCGGCGGATTCAACAGTTTTTTGGGTGAGCAGCAAAAAGTTGAAGGCGAAGCCGCGCTTTCGCTTATTCAATTCGATGATCAATATGAAGTTGTCTATTTGGACAGAGATATAAAATCGGCGGATAAATTAACCGTTGAAACATTCGTGCCGCGGGGAATGACGGCTCTTTATGATGCCATCGGTCGGACAATCGGTGCCGTCGGTGAGAGGCTTTCGGGTTTGCCGGAAACGAATCGCCCGGACAAGGTTCTGATCGTGATTTTAACGGACGGCGAAGAAAACTCTTCACAAGAATTTCGGGCGGCGACAATCGGCGAGATGATCAAACATCAGAGAGATGTTTATAAATGGGAATTTATGTTTATCGGCGCAAATCAGGATGCGGTTCTCAGCGCAAGCGAAATCGGAATTCCGGTGCAAGCGGCTCTGACTTATGCGGCGAATGCCGAAGGAACACAGGCGGCATTCGGTTCGGTCGCCCAAAGAGTTGCCGATTACCGGATGATGAATCAGGCTTCGGCTCTTCATTTTGACGATGAAGACCGCAAAAAACAAAAGGATGCCGGAGCATAAGTTCTTTTACCGGCGTTTTTATGAGTTAATCGGACGGTTTTTTCTGACCGGCAGTGATTAACTTACTTAAGCCGGATATGCTTATTTTGACAAATGTATTCAGCCGGATCTGCTTACTTTGACAAATGTATTCAGCCGGATCTGCGTTATGAATCCGGCTATTCAATAGAATTTCGCCGATGGTTTCGACGCGAATATGTGCAAGATTTGCAACATCCCTGCTCGGCAAATAAATTGCGTATTTTCGTCAGCCATAGTCTGCTCGAAGATTTTAAGCGCGAATTTTCCGAAACAATAGATTTTTTCCATTCTGAAAATTTAATAAAATCCGAATAAAATAAAAAACTTGTAAGACTTTGCGAGGCATTGGAAAAAACACGAACAATGGAAAAAAGCCAAAATCATCAACGCGACAGACAAAAATGATTTTGCCGGCAAGATTTACAGGTCTTTTGTCCCGAATATGTCCCGTTTAATTGTGAATTATTGTGAAGCCTTCGTCCGCCGAGGCGGCTTTGGAATCGCAAAATTCCGAAAGGCGGATTTTCAGTTTGTTTGAATTCATTTCATTTACGGAGCAAAGCCGCTCGAGAATAAAAAATACGGTAATACAGATGATGAAAAAAATACTTTTCTATATTTTATGTGTTTTCGCGCCTTTTTCAGCCATTTTTGCACAAAGTCCGGAAAGATTTGATCTGACGACATTTAAGCCGCCGACCGGCTGGAAAAAGCAAGCGGCTGAATCGTCCGTTCAATTTGCAAAGGAAAATGCGGCAACAAATGCTTCATGTATTATTATGGTTTCCAAAGCTATCCCGGGCACGGATAATTCCGGAGAGAATTTTAATCTTGCCTGGGAAAATGTGATCAAGGAAATGGTCAAGGTTTCGACCGCGCCGGAAATGCAGCCCGTCGTAAAGGCGAACGGATGGGAGGCGCAGACCGGTATTGCGCCGTTTCAAAACGACGAAGGCGGCATCGGCGGCGTTGTGATGCTCGTAACCTCGAGCGGTTACGGAAAAATGGTGAATATAATCATTATTACCAATACTCAGGAATATGAAAAAAATATTACCGATTTCTTAGAATCAGTCAGCTTTACAAAGCCTGCGGGCGAAACCGTTAAAACGCCGGATAAAGTCAAACCCGTTCAAACGACTTCAGCTAATCCCGTAAATCCGGGCAATTTTAAATTCTCGACGACTAATTTCGACGACGGCTGGACCAGCACCGAGCAGGAAGATTGGGT
>JBBRVS010000152.1:0-13615 GCA_038246645.1 Pyrinomonadales bacterium | reverse complement strand
GAAAGGTGAAAGGTGAAAGGTGAAAGGTGAAAGGTGAAAGGTGAAAGGTGAAAAAAAACTGTTATTCGTTAAGCAGACGGGTCTTTGACCGCCGATCTATATTTCAAATCAAACAACACCGCTCTTAAATTTTTGTAGCTTGATAAATCTTTTGCTCCGGTGATTTAAGTCACTGCTCAGACATCAGCCGGAAGTTTATCCTCAAATTATAAACTTTAGGAGGTTTATTATTTATAATGCAAAAATTTGATACAAAAACAATCCGCGAGATCGCCGTCGAATTTCCGCCGACCGTGCGCGTCTTCGAAGAATTTAAGATTGATTATTGCTGCGGCGGACGCAAACCCTTAGCCGAAGTCTGCGAAAGTGCCGGACTCGATGAAAAACTCGTTTGGGGGAAAATCGAAAATGCCATCAAAGGCATTAATGAAAATGAAACGATTAATTTTCCCGAACATAAAAAAGCAGCGGCATTAATTGATTATATCGTCGAAAAACACCACGTTTTCACCCGCGACGAGCTTGTTCGCCTCAATCCTCTGTTGGACAAAGTCTGCCGCAAACACGGAGAAGCGCACCCGGAACTTTTCGGTATTCAGAAGGCTTTTCGCGCTCTTTCCGAAGAATTGATTATTCATATGCAAAAGGAAGAAATGGTACTTTTCCCGTATATCAAAGTCTTGTCAGCGGTCGTTTCGACCTCGATTCCGATTGCCGAACCGCATTTTAAGACCGTCCGGAATCCGGTGCAAATGATGATGAACGAACACGATGCTGCCGGAGATTTTCTGCGCGAAATGCGCGAACTTTCGAGCAATTTCACCGTGCCGGAAAATGCGTGTCCGAGTTTCGGCGCACTTTATTTCGGTTTGGAAGAACTCGAAAAAGATTTGCACCGGCACATTCATCTGGAAAACAACGTCCTGTTTCCGCAGGCAATCGAACTGGAGCAGAAGGTTTTCGGCGAAACAGCCGAAAAAAGTCTTGAACAATACGTCTGTCAGACTGATTGTAATTAATGTGATAAACTGCCAAATACCGGACAAAAGCGGTGTAAGTTATTGAAATCGCTGATTTTGTCTTAATGTCTTTGTGATTTACCGGCAGAGATCGTTTCGTAAAGCGTCAAGATTTTCCCGATGACCTGACTTTTGAAATTTCCTGTTCGGCTATCAATCGGCAATCAAAAGCAACTTCAAACATATCTTTTTTCTTTTCAATCGCTTCGTATTCGAGGCGGCAATTTTCGTCGCTGATTAATTTTAAACGCAAATTTTTGCCTTTCAGATTAAATTCGATATTTTTAACGCGGTTTTCATAACCGCGGTCGAGCGCGTCGGCAATTCGCAGAATCGCGCCGAGTTTATAGACGAGATCGCTGTCGCGGTCGCTTAAAGCGATGAAATCGAGATGTTTGTCCTTCGGCAATCCTCCTCGGTGATAGCGGGCGATATTGGCGATGAGCAGTTTTTCGTGTTCGGTAAAACCCGTTATTTCCGAATGTTTGATCAGATAAAACGAGTGTTTGTGATGCGCTTCGTGCGAGATGTGATAGCCGACATCGTGCAAGAGCGCGGCGGCGGCGAGCAGAGTTCGCCCGTGGCGTTTCAGATTATAGATCGGCGCGAGCGAATCGAAGATTTTTTCGGCTAAACTTGCCACTTGCAGCGCGTGTTTTTCTTCGTAACCGTAACGTCTGCCGATGGCGAAAATATCGCGCAGCTTGATGTCTTCGACATCCGGCACGGGCGGCAGCGATTCGGCTTCGATCTCGCGCAGATAATCAATAATCACGCCTTCGCGCAGAGCGTAAGCGCACGGCTGGAGTTTTTTGATATTAAGCGCGCGCATCACGCCTTCGAGAATTTGTCCGCCGGCGACGATGACTTCGGCGCGTTGCGGACTGATTAAATCCATCTGAGCGCGATTTTCAAGCGGAATTTTTGCCAGCAATTTGTTTAGACCGCTCAGACGATTTAGTTTGATCTCAAGATTTTCCGAGATGTTTTCACCTGTTTGAAAATTTAAGAGTTTGCCGAGACTTAAGATCGTACCGGAAGTTCCGGTCGAAACCTGCCACGTTTCATTACCCATTTTCCGAAGCGGTCTTTCGAGCGCAAATTCGATTTCGCGGCGAAGTTTTTTCAGTTCCTTTTTTTCCGGCGGATCGCTCATCAGAAATTTTTCGGTCAGACCGACCGCGCCGAGTTTTAAGGAAAAAAGTTTGTGCGGTTCGCCGTCCTTCATCAGCGAAAGTTCGGTCGAACCGCCGCCGATGTCTATATTCAGAAGCGAACCCGTCTTTTCAAACCCGAGATTTTGCGCGACCGCTACGCCGATCAGCCGCGCTTCTTCAATCGAAGACAGAACTTCGACCGTAACACCCGTCCGCCGTTTTATTTCGCTGACAAAATCCGCCGCATTTTTTGCTTCCCGAACCGAAGCGGTGGCGACCGCCAGAATCGCGTCCGCTTCGCGGCTTTCGGCAATCGAGCAAAATTTATTGATCGCTCCGGCTGAAAGTTCAATCGCTTCTTCCGATAAAAAATGTGTTTTAAGAGTTTCGTGTCCGAGCCGGACACGTTCGCGGTCTTGCAGAATTACGGTGAATGAATCGCTTGCCGCCGCTTCGACAATGACGAGTTTTAAGGAATTTGAACCAATATCTATGGCAGCGAGTTTTTGTGTTTTCATCTTTTAAGTGATAATAAAACAAAACGCCTTGAAATATCTAATACGATTTCAAATTTCAAATTTCAAATTTCAAATTGGAGATTGAAGTGTAATTTCAAAAATTTACACAAAATCTATTGCATATTTTCTAAGTTGGAAACATATAATAAGACTCGTTCTATGAAAGTAAAGAAATTGATGAAAACGGATGTCGGCTGGTGCAATACCGGCGATGATTTAACGAAAGCGGTCGAAATTATGCGCGTCAAAGACTGCGGCGCAGTTCCGGTTGTTGACGATGAAAAAAAAATAATCGGAATCGTTACCGACCGCGATATTTGTCTGGCGGTTACTGATTTTGATAAAAAACCGTCTGAAATAAAAGTCGGCGAAGTGATTAAAAAGAGGATTATCAGTTGTTCGGCGGATGATGACCTTAAAACGGCATTAAAGAAGATGAAAAGGATCAAGGTCAAAAGATTGCCCGTCGTCGGTAAAAACAGGGAGATCGTCGGAATTTTATCAATTACGGATTTTCTGGTTTCGCTCAAAAAAGACAAATCTATTCGGAAAAAAGTTTATTCGACGCTGAAAGCCGTCGGCAAGCCGAAACCGATTGTTTTGAGGGAAATTGAAGTCTAAATGGTTTTTGGTCTTTGGTCTTCGGTCTTCGGCTTTTGCAGATAAATAGAAACTTTAGCGCGGATAAAAATACAAAAACCAAAGACCATTTAAAATTTTATGAAAACACTTTATCTACTGCGCCACGCCAAATCGAGTTGGGACAATTCGAGTTTAGCCGATTTTGAACGCCCTTTGAATGAGAGAGGTTTAACCGCCGCGCCGTTGATGGGCGAAACGATGCGCGAAAAGAATTTTTTACCCGAAGTAATCGTTTCTTCGCCCGCGAAAAGAGCGCGTCAGACTGCCGGATTAGTCAAAGATTCGGCGGACATCGAAGGCGAAATCGAGTTTGACGAAAGAATTTACGAAGCGAGTACTTCAAATCTTCTGCAAGTCGTTTCGGGGTTAAGTGATGAAAACACCGGCGCAATGCTCGTCGGGCATAATCCGGGTTTTGAAAATCTGGTCAGAGTTTTGACCGGAAAATTTGAAACAATGCCGACCGCCGCTTTAGCCGTGATTGATTTGGAAATCGAAAGCTGGCGCGAAGTTTCGCCCGATTGCGGCTCTTTGCGCGAATTTCTGCGCCCGAAGGAACTGGATTAAAAGTTTGGAGTCAACGCACAAGCCGTGCTTTCCGCGCTTCGAAGCGCGGCAGAAAAAGCAGCGTGAACGCTGGTACTCCAAACGCTTGTTTGATTAGAATCGAAAATCTTAATGTACAAAATCGGTAATTTATTTCATATTGAGTTTGACGAAATATCTTAAATTCTAAAAACAAAATTGTTATATTTTTTGCGATTTAACATTTATTTAACATTTTGTTAATACCTAATTTAAACACTCCGCCTAATCTGACAGTTAAGTCTGAAAAAAAAATATGCTTCAACAAATTTTAATCATCGAAGACGACGCGGATATTGCCGAAAGTCTGCATTACAATTTTAAGCGTGAAGGTTTTCGTCCCGTCATTGCCGAATCGGGCGAAAAAGGTTTGCGCTTTGCGCTGGACGAAAAACATCCGCCGACGCTGATCATCTTAGATTTAATGCTGCCGGGAATGAGCGGAATGGAATTGTGCAGAAGACTTCGGCGCGAACCTCTGACGGAAAAAACGCCGATCATAATGCTGACGGCAAAAGCCGCCGAAATGGACAGAATCGCCGGTTTGGACATCGGCGCGGATGATTACATCGTCAAACCTTTTTCGGTCAAAGAAGTCGTCGCGCGGGTTCGGGCGGTTTTGCGGCGTGTTGATAAAGATACGGTTCAGGAATACGAAGACGAACGGCTGGCAATTGATTTTGCCGATATGCGCGTAACTTGCGGCGACGAAAACGTCAAACTGACGCGCAAGGAATTTGCGCTTTTGACGCACTTGGTAAAAAATGTCGGACGAGTCGCCACGCGCCAGCAGCTTCTCGATAATGTCTGGGGTTACAGCTATTTCGGCGACACACGCACTTTGGATGTACACATTCGCCGTCTGCGGCAGAAATTGGGCGATTGCGGCAACTGCATCGAAACGGTGGTCGGTGTCGGTTATCGTTTTATCGAAAGTAAATGAGCTTTTTAAATTCCATTTTTACCAATAAAGAAGACGAAAAAGAACTTTCTCTCCCGATTTTGAGCAAAATTCTCGAAACGATGCGCGAAGGCGTGATCGTCGTCGGCGCAAATACGCGGGTTTTAACTTCAAATTCTGCGGCTTACAATGCCTTTGCGCGAAAAAACGGTGCGCTCGAAGCCAAGCGTCTAAGCGAAATAATTCGTGATCTAAACCTGCACGAAGCCTTTCGCAGGACGTTGGAAGAGGAGGTTTCCTCTGAAATTACACTCGAAATTCCGGGCATCGAAAGACACAAATATAATGTTCACATCGCGCCGATCGAAATTGATAAAATGAAATGCGCGGTCGGCGTTTTTTATGACATCACGAAGATCGAGCATCTCGAAAAAGTCCGGCAGGAATTTCTCTCGAACATCTCGCACGAGCTTCGCACGCCTCTGACTTCGATTCTCGCTTTTGTCGAAACGCTGGAAGACGGCGCGATTGACGATAAAAAAAACAACAAGCGGTTCTTAAAGGTTATCCGCAAAAATGCCGAGCGAATGCACCATTTGATTGACGATATTCTGGAGCTTTCATCAATCGAATCGGGAACGATCAGAATCGAAATCAATCACATCAGACTCGCCCCGCATATTGATGAAGCGTTTACAAATCTTTCTTCAAAAGCCGAAGAGCGCGGCATCAGATTGATAAATGAAGTTACGCCCGACGTGCAGGTTTTTGCCGATGTGATGCGGCTCGAACAAATGCTGACGAATTTAATTGACAATGCGATCAAATTTAATCGTTCGGGCGGAACGGTGATTGTCAGCCATATTACGAACGGCACAAAAGATTTAATTTCGGTCAAAGACAGCGGCGAAGGAATTTCGGGCGAACATCTGCAAAGAATTTTTGAAAGATTTTACCGCACAGATCGCGCCCGCAGCCGCGAGATCGGCGGAACCGGTTTGGGTTTAGCCATCGTCAAACATCTCGCCAGACTTCACGGCGGCGAAGTTTCCGTCAAATCCGACATCGGACAAGGCACCGTTTTTTCGATTGAACTGCCTAAAAAATCTTAATAAACAGCGGTGTTCCAACCTTTTTCTTCTAATCATTCGACATATATGATATAATGGCAACACCTCATTTTTTGGTAAATCAACGAATCGGGACTAAACCGATATGCGTTGATTATTGATTTTTGAATTTTGATTAGAAAGGAGACAAAAAGAATATGGAACTTAGCATAGGACAGAAAGTTGCTTATCCGAATCAAGGCGTTTGTCTGGTCGAACATATTGAAAACAAAAAGATCGGTGGAAACTCGATAAGTTTTTATGCCCTTCGGGTGTTGAGCGATAATTCGACGATTTGGGTTCCGACGGCAAATGTCGAAGCGGTCGGACTGAGACCGATTATCACCGAACAGGAATTCAACTCCCTGATAAATGATCTGGAGAAGGATTTTGAAGATGTTTCGAGCGATTGGAAGGTTCGTTCCCGCGAATTTAACGATAAATTGCAATCGGGCGACGTTTTTGAAGCGGCGGACGTTTTGAAAAAACTGACATTTTTAAGCAACGAGAAAAAACTTTCCTTCCGCGAACAAACTCTCCTCGAAAAAGCTAAATTTCTGATTGTTTCCGAAGTTACAAACGCCGGATTAGCCAATGAAGGCAAAATTTCCGCCCGGATTGATAAACTCATCGAACACGCCTGCGACAAACATATCCATACGCAGCCGAGCGTAATGTCAGCAACAAACCATTAAGGCGATTTGCGATTTTAGATTTGCAATGTTTGATTCGTTTGAAATCCGCAAACCTTAGTTCAACAATAACTTAAAAGGTAAAAAGTAAGAATGATTCAAAGTTTTACTTTTTACCTTTTACCTAAAAATTCTCACTTTCTCGTATAACTTGCCCGAACGACGGTTTTGATGTTTCCGCGGACATTGAAATCGCCTTCGAGTTCGACGCGCAGAGGGTCGCACGCCTTGACGAAATCTTCCAAAATTACATTGATCACGTGTTCGTGAAAAATCTTGATTTCGCGGAACGCATTGATGTAGAGCTTTAAACTTTTGAGTTCGATACAGCGTTCATTCGGTACATACTTCAGCTTTATCGTGGCAAAATCGGGAAAATCCGAAAACGGACAAATCGCCGTAAATTCGGGCATTTCAAATTCAATCCAAATCTCGCGCCCCGCGTATTCGTATTTAAAGGTATCGAGTGCAATAAGATCCATCTCTTCGCGCGGTGTCGAGCGAAGATCGAGGTTTTGTTGATTAACTGCCGGTAAATTCATTTCTTCTGACATAAAAAAATCTTTAAAGAGTCTAAAATCAAAACGGTAATTTTACAATAAACTCTCCCAAAACAAAACAACAACGGTTAATTTTGACTTTCGCCGGGAAAAAACGAATCGAGCCAATCATTTAAAACGCAGTCAACAACCAGATGCACGCGGTCTTCCGTGCTTTTATTGACGACGCTGTGCATCAGATTAAAATTCAGATACCACGCCTCGCCTTTCTGCATTTCGACTCTTTGCCCGTTGTGAAAAAACTCGACGTTCGGATTTGTCTCGACCGGGATATGAACGCGGACAACGCCGTCTTCGTAGCCGAGAAAATAATCGCGGTGTTCGCGGATCGCCGAACCGGCGGCAAGTTTTAATAATCGGGCGGATTCGAGTTCGCATTTAAACTCGCTTAAAACCTCGGGAAGATACGTACATCTCTGCAAAAAACCGGTATTTTCATAACCGCTTTTCGCCAGCGGGTCGGGAAAAAGTTTGTCCGTTGCATCTTTCGGCGCACGCAGGGCGATGCCGCTCCAATCGCCTTCGTAATAATGGATGTTGTAATGCGGTGTCCATTCTTCGGGCGTAAATCGGAGCAAATCGTGTTGCATCAAGTGCGTATCGAATTTAAAGGGAAGTTTCAAGACCGGAATCATAATAAATTTAACGAAATTTTTACCTTAGTAACAGAGGTTTTATAACTTTACCCATTTAGTTTTTGCTTAAAACTGAAGTTTGAGAAGATTTCATTTGTTTTTTAATAACCCTCAATTCAGATTTTAGCTATTTCTTCTCAAGCAGGTAAGTTTATTTTCCCTTTGTTACTTATCAAATTGACAAAAATAACAAAAATCAAAAGAATTAGAGTTAAATTATAACAGGAGAAAGTATAAAATGTCGGAATTAAGCAGAGATGAATTTGCCGAGCATCAAGGCACGAAATTTAAAATCTTTTTTGATGGAGAAAATCCGGTCGAGGCGGAGTTATTTGAAGTTACAGAACTTCGCCAAAACCGGATTCAGGAATCTTATTCGCTCGTTTTTCTCGCACCGCCGGACGCGCCGACGCTGACCGGAATCAGAAAAATGGAACACGAAAACCTCGGCTCACTCGAAATAGCGATTTCTCCTTTTAAGCAAGATGAAAAAGGCACGAAATTTGAAGCGGTTTTTAATTGATTGCTGATCGAATAATAAATCGGCGTTTTAACGGCTCAAATGATTTATAACGGTTTCATAAAGATTCGGTTCGGGTGAAACGGGCGTGATAAACAGGGAAAATTTGCCGAGTCCGCCGTGAGAAAATTCATAAATAGATTACTTGATTGGTGCGGCGCGTTCGGCTTCAAAAAGCAAAGAATACGATTCGCCCCGCAATCCTTTCGCCGAATTAAATTTGCTTTGCCATTTTTTTACCTGAATAAGCCGCAATTCCGTAATTCTCCGTATTTGCGGATTTTGAATCTGAAAAGACGTGTTGATAAATGATTCAAAATGTTCGCTTGAAAAAGTCAGAATCGGATCACCGAGAATGTCGGAAGGAATGATAAATGAATCGTCCGGGATAGACATTTGCCCGAAAATTTTGCCGGTTAATCCTAAAGAATAGCCGCCAACCGCGGGTGTAATTAAAAGTGGGACACACTTTTCGCCAAATTCAACAGACCTTTAAAAATTGACAAAAGTAGGGCTGTATATTGTGCTTTTAAAAATCTATCTACAATATATAGCAGTCAAAATCGTCATCAAAAATTATTGATATTTCTGTGTCCCACTTTTAATTACACCCGCCAGCAGATGAATATTGTCTTTTGATTTGACAATATCTAAAACGGACGGTCCGACCAGAATGCCGAGCGCGATGAACATCACGATCAGCGGCTGTCTTAAAAATTGCCCGAACGCGCCCAGCAGAGCCGCCAAAAATAGTATAATGGCAAACTCGTAAAACGGGTTTTCGGATATTAAAGATAACCAATTCATCGCGAATTATTTTAAGGATTTACTTTTTGTCGCATCAATGCGACGCGACTGTAAATTTCCGCTGCGCCCAAAGTAACCAGCACGACCGCCGTGACGATCAATAAACCCTGCCCGTCGAGCATTGTCAATCCGAGCAAATCGCGCAAAAACGGCACAAAAATCGTCAAAATTTGCAGCGCAACGCCTAATCCGACTGCCAGATGAAGCGCGAGATTAAAACGCGGAATCACGGTGAGATGCCGCGCCGGATAGGCAAAGAAAAGTTGCGCGATCGATTCAAACAGAAAAACAGCCGTGCGAATAACGGCAACGCCGTAACCGAAAAGCGGCAGAATAACGAGCAGTGCGCCGCCTGCCGCGGCTTTGATAACGCCCGTAAAAATAATAAAAGAAAGTGAAACGCGATCAAGCAGAGGCGAATTCGGATTGCGCGGCGATTGCCGCATCACGCCGTCGTTTTTGTCCAGACCGAGCGCGAGCGCGGGCGGACCGTCGGCGACGATGTTGATCCACAAAAGCTGAACCGCCGTCAAAGGAAGCAGAAGTCCGCCACCCGCATCCTCTAAACCGAGCATAAACGAACCGATCGAACCGCCAACAACTAAAAGAACCAACGCCAGATTGGTCGAAAATAAAAAGCGTATGAACTTTTGAATATTTTCGTAAATGCTGCGTCCTTCTTCGATTGCCGCGACGATGGTCGCGAAATTGTCGTCTAAAAGAACCAGATCAGCGACTTCACGCGACACGTCGCTGCCGCGCATCCCCATCGCCACTCCGACATCCGAACGCTTCAGCGCGGGCGCGTCGTTCACTCCGTCGCCCGTTACCGCCACGACTTCTTTATTCGCCTGCAGGGCTTCGACCAGACGAAGTTTGTGTTCCGGCGCGACTCGGGCAAAAACATTCGTGTTTTTAACGGCTTCCCTGAGCGCCTCGTCGCTGTAATTTTCCACATCGAATCCCGTTAAAACGCGGCTCGGCGGAATGCCGACTTCATCCGCGACGGCAAGCGCCGTTGCCGGATGATCACCCGTAATCATCATGACGCGGATTCCGGCTTCCTGCGCCAAACGAATCGCTTCGGGAACTTCGCTGCGCGGCGGATCCCAGAGCAGGATCAAACCGCCGAAATGAATTTCCGTATCGCCTTCCCCTTCTCGCCAGCCGAGCGCGAGAATGCGGAAACCTTCCGCCGCATAACCTTCCGCTTTTTCTTCCCAGTTTCGCTTTTCATTTTCAGAAAGAATACTTTGCTTAATAATTACTTCCGGCGCGCCCTTTAGAAAACTCTTCTGCTCACCGTTTTCTTCGACCGTAACGCGCATAAATTTATGACGGCTATCGAAGGGCAGAACTGATTTTCGGGGAAAATTTTCATTTTCCGCCGCAATGTCAATGCCTCGTTTTTGCGCGTATTCGAGCAGCGCGATTTCCAGCGGGTCGCCGACTCCCGCGCCGATTTCTGCATCATTCACTAAAACCATCGCCCGCAAAGCCTGATTTATTTCAGGGCTGTCAACGTCTTTGACAAACATTTTATTTTCGGTCAAGGTTCCGGTTTTATCGGTCGCAATCACCGTGACCGAACCGAGCGCCTCGACCGCGCTCAGGCGGCGGACGACCGCTTTTCGTTTTGCCATTCGTTCAACGCCGAGCGAAAGCGTCAATGTCAGAACTGCCGGCAAACCTTCGGGAACAGCCGCTACGGCGAGCGCGACAGCAAACAGCAAAACGTGTCCGATGCGTTCGATGCCTTCGATGTAAAGTCCGCCGGCGACCATAAAAACTGCCAGAACCAAAATCGCGTAAGCGATCTGCCGCCCGAAAACGTCAAGTCGGCGTTCGAGCGGCGTTTTTCCGGCTTCGATGCCGCCGATCATTACGGCTAATTTGCCCATCGCGCTTTTTTCGCCCGTCCGCGTAATGAGCGCGTAAGATTTGCCGCGCACGAGCAGAGTTCCGCTGAAAATTTCGCCCGTGTCGCCTTTATCAACCGGCACAGATTCGCCCGTCAGAATTGATTCGTCAATCATCACGCCCTGCGCCCCGGTGAGTTCGCCGTCCGCCGGAACGCGGTCGCCGGCTTCGATGCGGATAACATCGCCGGGAACGAGTTCCGCGCCCGGCAGATGAACGATATGACCGTCGCGCATCACCCAGACGAGCGGTGCGGCGAGCGCGCTTAAACGGGCAAGCGCAGCTTCCGCCTTGCCTTCCTGATAAACGCCTAAACCGGAATTGATCAGCAAAATCAAACCGATGGCAATTGATTCGACCGGAACGCCGCTCGCGCCTTCGATGATCCAGATCACGAAATCCACAACCAGCGCGAACAGCAAAATATAGATCAGAGGACTTTGAAACTGCCGCAAAAACCGCCGCCAGAGCGGAATCCGGCTCTTTTCGGGAAGCGTGTTGCGACCGAATTTTTCCAGCCGCGCTTGCGCCTCGGCACTTGATAATCCCTGAACTTTCATTAACCTTCCTCCTCGTTTCTCGACAATTGTTTAAAAAATCGTATGTGTCCTCAGCCGTCAGGACTCGCAGGCGGTAACGGATGATAGATAGTCTTTTTTTGTAAACTGACAAAACCGGATCATTTGGAAATCTTTTCATTAATTACCGATTAAGGCTTGACGACCACTTTCATAACTCCGTCGAGCCGGTCGCCGAAAATCCGATAGGCTTCGGTAATTTCATCGAGCGAATAGCGGTGCGTAATCAGCGGTGTCAAATCAACGCGATTATTTTTTACCATTTCCAACAGTCTCCGCATCCGTTCCTTACCGCCCGGGCAGAGCGTTGTCACGATTTTGTAATCACCGATTCCGGCAGCGAAAGCATCGTAGGGAATCTGCAGTTTCCCGGCATAAACTCCTAGACTCGAAAGCGTTCCGCCCGGGCGCAAAGACCGCAGGCAGTTTTCAAAAGTTTCCTGAATACCGAGTGCTTCGATCGCCACGTCGGCACCTCCGCCGGTGAGCCTTTTGATTTCAGCGAGGGTGTCAGCGTCTTTGTAATTCAGTACTATGTCAACGCCCATCTTTTTTGCCGTTTCGATCCGTTCAGCGTCGCCGTCAACGCCGATGACCAGCGCCGCGCCCATCAACTTTGCGCCGATTGCCGCGCAGATGCCGATCGGTCCGAGGGCGAAAACGACAACGCTGTCGCCGATCTTCACGTTGCCCGATTCGGCGCCGCTGAACCCGGTCGAAGCGATGTCCGCCAGAAGGACTACCTGCTCGTCGGATAATTCATCGGGAATTTTCGCCAGATTCGCCTGCGCGTGCGGAACTAATAGGAATTCGGCTTGCGCGCCGTTAATCGTATTCCCGAACTGCCACCCGCCGAGCGCCTCGTAGCCGGAAATTCCGTCGCCGCTTCCGCCGCACTGCGCCTGATTTCCCGAAAGACAGCCGCGGCAGGTGCCGCAGGGGGTAATCGCGCCGACCAGAACGCGGTCGCCGATTTTATAGCCCGACACGCCGCCGCCGAGTTCTTCGATAACACCGACCGCCTCATGCCCGATGACAAGCCCCGGATTGACGGGATATTCGCCGCGGACGATATGCAGATCGGTGCCGCAAATCGTCGTAAGGGTGATCCGAATCACCGCTTCCCCGAAACCCGGTGTCGGACGCGGGACATCTTCGATACCGAAATTATTTACGCTTCTAAATACATTGGCTTTCATTGTTTTAATCCTCGCTTACTTCAAGACTCGGCAATTACAAAAGTGGTAACTATTCAAGTTCTAAAAAAGACAATCTAAATTGTCGAAAGCAGCGCAACTTGGTATCTTAAATTATTGACTCAATCAGAAAACATTGCAATCTTGGAAGCTGAAAATGCCGAACTTCGCCAACAGATTAAATCGTTGGAGGAGAAAGTGGCGTTGTTGCTTGAGTTACGCCAAAAGCAGAGCGTCAGAAAAGATTCGGGTAATTCAAGTCTGCCGCCTTCAAGCGATATTGGGAAGAAAACTCGCAGTTTGCGTGAGAAAAGCGAGCGTTCGATTGGCGGGCAACCCGGACATCGCGGGAATACTTTGAAAATGACCGCCACGCCGGACAAAATAATAGATTTGAAAAGTAATTATTGTGGTCGGTGCGGAAACTCACTGGCAGATGAAAACTTCATTTTGCAAGCTCGCCGCCAAGTGATTGAAATTCCGCCAATCAACCCGATTATCGAAGAATATCGAGTGTTTGCCTGCACTTGCCGGAATTGTGAACACGACCAAATCGCCGAATTTCCGTTGACGGTGAAAGCCCCGATTCAATATGGAAGCAGCGTCCAAGCATTGGCGGCGTATTTATCGGTGTATCAATATGTGCCGTTTCGACGGTTGAAAAACTTGTTTGGAGAGGTCTTCAAACTGCCGATGTCAGAAGGAACACTAGTCAATCTGTTAGAAAAAGCGGCGGCGAAAAGCGAATTTGTGTATGCGCATATCAAGGCGGAAAT
>JBBRVS010000151.1:0-13616 GCA_038246645.1 Pyrinomonadales bacterium | reverse complement strand
TAGCCTTGCCATTCGCCGGAAGCGAAATTCAAACTGCCGCGAACTCCGTCAAACAAACCCTCATCGCCGCCGCCCGTGTATTGGCGATTGTATTTTGAAAATAATTTCACGCTCCAATCATGCGGCATTTTTATCAATTTCGCTTCGACCGGAAAACTTTTTCCGCTAACTTTATTATAGGAAATCGCTTTCACGATCGTCGTTTCTGAAATTGTAAAAGGTTTCGTATATTCGATTGATTTTTCGCTCGGTTCGCTTCCGTCTAAAGTATAAAAAATCTTCGCCCAATTGTCTGGATTCGAAATTTTTACAATGGTTTCGTTTGTAAAATTTCGATTTGCATCAATCGTCGGAACGGCAACTAATTTTCCTTGAATACTTGAAACCGGAAATTCCGTGAACCAATCTTTAACGGGCGCGCCCGTCATTTCAAATTCCAAAACTCCGCCGTTCATCAAATTTTCGTGCGCGAAAAATGATTTTTTGTGATCTTTGCCGTTTAATTTCGCACTTTTTATATAAATATTTTTCTCCGAAACATTTTTGGCTTTGATTGTAAAGGTCTTTCCATTTTCTAAATTGATCTTAGCTTCAGGGAAAATCGGCGTTCCGAATGAGTAAACCGGTTGCGACGGATTTACTTCGTAAAATCCCAACGCGCTCAAAATATACCACGCGGACATTTGTCCGCAATCTTCATTTCCGATCAAACCGTCCGGCTCGGGTTTATAAAATTCGTCTAAAATCTGCCGCACGAGTTTCTGCGTTTTCCAGGGCTCGCCCGCGTAATTATAAAGGTACGCGATGTGATGCGAAGGCTCGTTGCCGTGCGCGTATTGTCCGATAAGTCCTGTAATATCGGGCTGTTCGCGCCCGGTGAGTTTTTGGTCGGTCGTAAAAAGTTCGTCGAGTTTTTTCGTGAAATTAGCATTTCCGCCGTATAGATCGATCAAACCTGACACGTCGTGCGGCACGAAAAACGAATAAACCCACGAATTTCCTTCGGTAAAATTAAACGTAACTTCATTCGGCAAAAACGGCGAAATCCAATTTCCGTTTTTTTTCGGACGCATAAATCCGGTTTGTTTGTCGAAAAGATTTTTGTAATATTGTGATCGTTGAATATATTTACTGTGATCTTGAATATAAGGATTTCCGATTAAACTCACATATCCAGAAGAGTTAATTCTAAACAAAATCATAGCCATCTGCGCGATGCAGAAATCATTGTAAGCATATTCGAGCGTTTTTGAAACCGATTCCTGCTCGTCTTCCATCGAAATATAACCGCGTTTTTTGTAGGCTTCGAGTCCAAAATGGTCGAGCTGTGCCGAATGTTTCGCGGCTTCAAAGGCTTTTTTATAATCGAAACCTTTGATCCCTTTCGCCATTGCGTCGGCGATCACCGAAACCGCGTGATAACCGATCATCGTGTCGGTTTCATTTCCGGCGAGTTCCCAAACCGGAAGCCGTCCGCCTTGCTCATAATGCCGCAAAAACGTGTTGATAAAATCTACCGTGCGCTTTTCATCAATGATCGTATAAAGCGGATGCGCGGCGCGAAATGTGTCCCAGAGCGAGAAAACCGTATAATTCGTGTCCTTCGGTGCATTATGCACATCTTTATCAAGTCCGACATAATTTCCGTCAACATCCTGAAAAATATTCGGCGCGATCATCGTGTGATAGAGCGCACTGTAAAAATTCGTCATCTGCGCTACCGAGCCACCCGAAACTTCGATTTTTGAAAGCTCTTTATTCCATTCTGCTTTCGCATCACTACGTACTTTTTCAAAATTCCAATCGGGAATTTCTGTCTTTAGATTTTTTTCCGCGCCTTGTGGACTTACAGCGGAAATCGCGACTTTAACAAGAATTTGCTCGTCTTTTTCCGCGTCAAAAATAAAAACACTTTTTAGATTCTTTCCTTTGATTTCCTTTGCTTCAACAGTTTTATTGTCCGATGCAATTTTTACTTCCTTAAAAGGTTTTGAAAATTCGGCGTAAAAATAAACAAGTTGTTTTTTCGCCCAACTTTCCGACGCGCGATAACCCACAATTGTACGATCATTGATAATCTCAATGCCTGAATCCAAAACCTTATCGCGCCATTTCAAATCGAGAATAATATTCGCTTCGTCCGTTTTCGGAAAAGTGTAGCGGTGAAATCCGACGCGTTTTGTTGTCGTCATTTCGGCGAAAATTCCGTCGTCGTCGAGTTTGACCGAATAATATCCGGGCGTTGCGGTTTCGTTGGCGTGAGAAAATTTTGAAGCGTAGCCGTTCACCTCTTTTTCGCCTTCTTTTGCTTCAAACTGAGGTTCGCCGATCGTCGGCATAAACAAAATATCGCAGTAATCGGGAATTCCCGTGCCGCTCAGATGTGTGTGCGAAAAGCCGTAAATTATAGAATCGGAATAATGATAGCCCGAGCTTCCGTCCCAGTTGTCAATGCGCGTGTCGGGCGATAATTGCACAGCGCCGAACGGCATTGTCGCGCCCGGAAAGGTGTGTCCATGTCCGCCTGTGCCGATAAACGGATTGACGTATTTCGTATAATCGGTGGAGGCGAAAGCGGTCAGCGGTAAGCCGTAAGCGGTCAGCAGTAAAAATAGAGAAAAAATCAGGAATAATCCGTGTTTACCGGAGCGAATCTGTTGTTTCATATTGCTATATAAGTTAAAGCAATTTGAGCAGCTGCGTCAATTCCTGCGGCAGCGGCGCGGTGAAATCCATTTTTTCTTTCGTTACGGGATGCGCAAAACTGAGCCGTTCGGCGTGTAGAAAAAAGCGGTTCAGTTCAGAAATTGCGCGGCGGATTTCCGCGTCATTCACGGTTTTATCGCGCCCTTCGTTGTAGATCTCGTCGCCGACGACCGGATGATTCAAAAATGCTAAGTGAACGCGGATCTGATGCGTTCTGCCGGTTTTGATCTCGACGTCAAGAAGCGTGAATTTTTCAAAATTGCGCCGCACCTTCCAGAGCGAGAGCGCGTTTCTGCCCGTTTTTATTATGGACATTTTGACGCGGTTATAACGGTCGCGCCCGATGGGTTGGTCAATTTTTCCTTTATTGCCGCGCACCGCGCCGTGAACCAGGGCGACGTAAGATTTATAAACTTCGCGATCACGAAATTGTTTACCGAGCGTTTCGTGCGTGCGTTCGTTTTTGGCGACGACAATTAAACCGGAAGTGTCTTTATCGAGACGGTGAACGATACCTACTCGATTTTGGATCTTGGATTTCGGATCTTGGATTTCTTCCGGAATTTGAAAATTGAAATGATAAGCGATTGCGTTGGCAAGCGTTCCGCTGTTGATTCCCGCGCCGGGATGAACGACCATTCCGGCGGGTTTATTGATAACGGCAAGATATTCGTCCTCGTAAATAATTTCAAGCGGAATGTTTTCCGGCTCGAAATTATCGGGCGGCAATTCGACGAGTTCAACTTCGATTTCGTCCGATTCGGTTAATTTATAAGAAGATTTCGACTTTTTGCCGTTGACCGTAACGTCTTCGTCATCAATCAATTTTTGCAGGCGCGAACGGCTCCAACCTTCGATTTTTTCAGACAAAAAAACATCGAGACGTTTTCCGGCATCTTCGGCAGAGGAATAAAAATTCAAAGATTCGTTTTCATCTTTTTGTTCAATCATTTTCGGGTTTTTCGTCCTTAAAAAAGTCTTCGGGCAGGTGTTCGCCGTAAGTTCTGAAATAAAGCTGACGCTTGAATTCCTTTTCGGAAAGGTCTTTCGGCAATGAGGCGATAATCATTTCCCGCGCTGTTTGAAACATTTCGCAAGCGAGTTCGATTCGCCGATTTGATGAAAGTTTTTTCATCATTTCAAATTGAATTCGGCTCATTTCGGCAGTTGTATCTCTCATTGTTTGTCGGCGTTTTGACATTGATCGAATAAATCGTCAAGTCCGAGTTTGTTTATCCAAAACTCTGTATATCCGGCATCAAAATCATTTTGGAGTAAATTCTCCACGTCAGTTAACTGCTTTTCCGAGCGGCTGTCTTTTGCCCATAAAAGTTTGGAAATAATTAAATCTTCCAAACGGATAACATAGATTTCCTTTCCGTAAAAATCTCTTTTTTGTCGCCGTTCGAAAACATTTTGCTGGAATTCGTCCGATTTTTTAATAACAAGATCTATCTTAAAAGCCGTTTCCTGATGAATTACGTTAAACATAAACTTTCGGGCAATAGCATCACGCACTCTGCCGTGCGGAACATAATAATCAGGCTCAAAAGCATTTATGATTTTAGTTGCGTCGTCGTATTGAAGTTCGATCACAACATCTATATCAGCCGTCATTCGATAATAATTGTAAAGCATCATTGCCATCGAACCCGTAAGCATATATTCAATGCCGAGCGGCTCGACGCGTTCGGCAAAATCGTGAATTATTTTTACCGGAACGAGCTCTTTACTCATTTGTCTGTTTCTTTTTCAAACGCCAGATCATAAAGACGACCGCGCCGGCGGCGACTAAAAGGCTGATGATCTGCGAGGTCGAAATGCCGAGTGCGTCCGTCAAACCCAAAAGATTGCCGCGCGGATCGTCGCGGAAAAATTCGATTGTAAAACGAATGATCGCGTAAAGAATCATATAAGCGATCAAAACCTGACCGTCGAATTTTTTCTTGCGGTGCAGAAAAACCAGAAATCCGAAAACGATGAGCATCGCAAAAGACTCGTAGAGCTGTGTCGGATGCAGAAAAAGATTTTCGCCCGAAGGACCGTAGATCGGCACGCCCGTGTGTTCGTGCGCCATTTCGGTAAATTGAACGCCCCACGGCTGATGACAAACGTCGCCCCAACAGCATCCGGCGGAAAAACAGCCTTGCCGACCGAAAAACTGCCCCAATGCAACGCCCGGCGCGAAAGCATCCGCTACCTTCCAAAATGATAATTTATAAAGCGGAATAAGAATCGCCACCGCAAGCAGTCCGCCGAGAAAACCGCCGTAATAAACGCCGCCGGAGCGCAGAAAATCGAGCGAGAAAAAATTGACATTCGGTTCGGTAAAGATCATCAGAATTTTAGAACCGAGAAGTCCGCCGATAATCGTCCAGAGTCCGAGATCGTAAATTCTCTCTTTCGGTAAACCATCGCGCTGCGCCAGCTGCGAGGCGGTAAAAAGCGCGAGCAGCAAACCGACCGCGAGCAGCACGCCGTAAGTATTTATCGGGAAATTACCAATTTTAAAAAGTTCTGGATACATCGTTTTTGTTAGTTGTCAGTGGTCAGTGGTCGGTTGTCAGTTGTTTTTGATGACAAAGCGCATGACGATTTCGCCGTCGCTTATTTCGCCTGTGCGCTCGAAACCGACGCTTTTGTAAAGTTTTTCCGCATTTTCGTTTTCCGGCACAAAGCTCAAATAAATCTCTGTGCAATCTTCCGTTTGTTTTAAGCGTTCGATAACTTCCAGCGTTGCGGCTCTGCCGAAGCCTCTGCCTTGATGTTTTTCGTCTATCATCAGCCGCACGAGAAAAAATCTTTTCTCGTTTATGTCAAACCCGAACATCACGAAACCGACCATTTCATCGCCGGAATAAACGGCAAACGTATTATTTGTCGGATAAATTTTCGACTGCGCGATCGAATAAACATTCGGCGCGACAAAATTTTTCTGACTTTCGGTAACTGTAAGATTTACGCATTCCTTAAAATTTTCCGTCGTGATTTCGCGTAAAGTGATTTCCATTTTATTTTGATTTTTCCGCTTCCGCGTTTTCCTTTTCTTCTTTCGGCGGATCTTTTCGCAGAAACATATCCAAAATCAGAATTCCCGCGCCGATGCAGATCGAAGCGTCGGCGACGTTAAAGGTCGGATAATGCCAGCTGCCGAATTGAACGTCAATAAAATCAACAACAAAACCGAGCCGTGCGCGGTCAATGACATTGCCGACGATTCCCGCCAGCAATAACGCCAGCGCACCTAAAATCCGGTCGTCCGAACGCGGAGTTTTCCAGAAAAAATACAGCACGAGTGCCGCCGCGACAAACGCAACGATCGAAAGTCCCCAGCGTCCCGTGTCGCCGTGATCGTCAAGCATCGAAAACGCCACGCCCGTATTTTGCGCGTAGGCGAAATTCAGAAAACCCGGAATAACCTCGATATCGCCGCCGAATCGAAGCCGCCGGATCGCCCAGGCTTTCGTCGTCTGGTCAATCATAAAAACCGCGCCCGCCGCGATCAGATAACCTAATTTCCAGAAAAAATCTTTTTTATTCACTGTCTTTTAACTCTCCGCAAAACCTTTTACCGGTTTTTCATTTTCCCCGTTCAATTCATTATAAACTATCAGACCAACTTCGTAAGTCTCACAAAGCCGTTAAGCGCATTCTAACAAATCCAAAATCCAAAATCTAAAATCCAAAATCCCTTTATTCCGTATAGGGAAACACTGCTTTCGGTGCTTTATGATCTTTCCACCACATCGCGTAGCAAACGTCCGTGCAGCCGATGGCGTGCGTGACAACCTTCCATTTTCCGCCCGTTTTCTTCAAAAGCGCGAAAAAATTATTGTCGAACATATCGGCTTCGACCTGTTCCCGATATTCCGTGCCTTCGTAATTCGGTCGGTTTCCCGAAGCGTCCTGCGGTTCGCCGCTCAAAAACGCCCACGTTCCCGAAACATTGAAATCATTGATCGCAAATTGGATTTTTTGCTTTAATTCCTTTTCTACGGGCGCGCGCAAAGCGTCGAGAATCGCCTTTCTTTCAGCCGAACCTTTCTCCGGCGTGTAAACTTTTTGCCCGAAAGCCGCAAACGCAAACATTAAAACGATTGATAAACTGATTACTGATTTTTTCAACATAATTTTATTTCAAATGTTTTGTCGCCATATACGGATGTTCGGGATTAACGACTAATTTTTGCCTTTTCGGATCAATCAAAACGTCCATATCTTCGAGCGGAATCGCGCCGAGCAAAACTTCCGAATTTCCCGGCAAAACGATCGCCCGAAGCGTCGTCGAACGATTTTCAAACCGAATCTCGACCGGACCGACAACTTCGAGTTCGAGCAAGGTTTCATCTGCCATGCGGCTGAATTGTTTTTCGATCAGCGGCAGATCGAGCTGCGCCTTCACATTTTCGTTGATGCAAAGCATATACGCGCCGCTGTCAACCAATGCCGAAACGCGAACTTGCTTGATCTTTTCTTCTTCGAGCAAGCCTTGTCGAAACAAATACATATCGCCGCCATTTGCCAAATCTACATCCGCATACACTAATCCCATTTCATTAACTCCTGTTTTATAAGGTTTTGTGTTAACTTTTTTAGCTACGGGAATAATCATAAAAACCTCCTCTGATTATTATTTTTAAGTTTTTTAAAATATTCGTGGTTATAGCTTAGTTTCGTGCCGCAAAAATCAAAATGATTATACCAACGGCTATTCCGAGACTGATACCAATAATTGTACCTTTCGACAAATTATTTCCTTTAACTTGTTTGGCTTTGGAATATGCAACTTCGACATTTGTTCCACTTTTCTTATCCATTACTACAAAACTGTCAGCATTTATCTCCGTAATATAGCCTTTTAGATTTTTTCCGCTTTTGAGTTTTACGTTGACCTTTGCATCAGTTCCGGTTCCGAGTTTTGCTATTTCAGTTTTTACCTTTTCGGCAAATTCTTTTTCTTTTTTGCTTTCATTAGCAAAAACTGCCAAATTTGTTAATAACCCGATTAATAACATAACAATTGTTTTTCTTAACATTTTATATATTCCTCAAACTGTTTTTTAATTTTTTATCTTCAAAATTCTCAAAGCCTTCTTTGACAGTTATTTCGGCAATCCCCAAAAATTTCTCGCCGTATCATATCCGATAATATACGGGTAAATTTCCGAAACCGACTTTCGCCCTAAATGTTCGTATGGAAATTGCCGTATTCTCTCTAAAAGTGATTCGTAAGTTGGCATTTTATTTCAGATATTTATTGGCAATATACGGATGTTTCGGATTGACGACGAGTTTTTCTTCCTTCGGATGAATCAAAACATCCATATCTTCCATCGGAATCGAGCCGAGCAGAACATCTCTTGCCGTCGGCAAAACGACCGCGTCGCAGGTTGTCCGCCGATTCTCGAAACGAATTTCGACCGGACCGACGATTTCGACTTCCAACTGTGTTTCATCCGCCAGAGTAACGAGTTGTTTTTCGATCAAAGGCAGATCGAGCTGGTTTTTAACATCATCGTTGATCGTCAGCATATACGCGCCCGTGTCAACCAATGAACGAACTTTGATTTGTTTGATTTTATCTTCTTTAATAAATCCGCGACGATGCAAAACAATATCATCAATACTCGTTAATTCAATATCCGCATAAACCAATCCCATTTCATTTCTCCCCGTTTTATAAATCTTTTTCGGTTTTCTTTCTTTAGCGACTAATTTAATCATAACAGGAATTATTATATCCGCAGATGAAACAAAAAGCTCGGTTAATTTTCAGCTTTTGCCAATCATTAACCGAGCTTTTCGGATGGTTTAAGCAATTGCCGATTTTTCGATTTCGTTCAAAGCCGCGACGCATCTTTCGCAAACTGTCGGGAATTTTTCCGATTCGCCGACACGAACCGAAAAATTCCAGCAGCGTTCGCATTTTTCGCCCGCCGCATTTTCGATCTTGACGCTTAACGCTTCGCCCTGATGAACTTCAACTTGCGAAACGATGAAAATATACCGCAAATCTTCGTAATACGGCAACAAAAACATCATCGTTTCCTTATCAACCGTCAAGATGACTTTTGCTTGCAAAGATGAACCGATCTGCTTTTCATTGCGAGCCGTTTCGAGTTCTTTCAACACAACGTCGCGGATCGAAAAAAGGCGTTCCCAGTTCGCCAACAAAGTACCGCCAGCGTCCCGCTGGCTGTCGCCGAAGGCATTGCGTCCCGAACTCGCGTCTTCGATGCTTTCCGGCTCGTCAGCGAGACGCTGCCGGGACAGCCGCCGGGACGACAGCGTTACATTTTGAACCTTCGGAAACCCCGCCAGATGAACCGACGCGAGTTTCTGATGAGGCAGGTTTTCCCAAGCTTCATCCGCCGTAAACGCCAGAACCGGCGCGAGCAGACGACAGAGATTGTCCGTAATTTCATAAAGCGCGGTTTGCGCCGAACGTCTTTCTTTTGAATTCGGCGCGAAAATATAAAGACGATCTTTGATAATGTCGAAATACCGCGCCGAAAGCGTAACCGTTACAAAATTATAAACCGTCTGATAAACGCTTTGAAAATTATAAGTTTCGTAGCCTTTCAGAACTTTTTCCGTAACTTCATCTAAACTTGCGAGCGCCCAGCGGTCAATTTCGAGCATTTCCGAAAGTGCTGACTTTTCGGTTTCGGGATTAAAACCATCTAAATTGCCGAGCGCGTAACGCAAGGTATTTCTGAATTTTCGATACGCATCAATAACGCGGTTCAGGATTTCGTCCGAGCATCGCACGTCTTGCGTAAAATCAACCGCCGCCGCCCACATCCGCAGAATTTCCGCGCCGGATTTGTCAATAATTGTCTGCGGCGAAATCGCGTTTCCGGCAGATTTGTGCATCTGCTTGCCTTCGCCGTCAACAACCCAGCCGTGCGTCAAAACCGTTTTATACGGCGCGCGGTCGTGCGCGGCAAGCCCGCACATTAAGCTTGAGTTAAACCATCCGCGATATTGATCGCCGCCCTCGAAATAAACGTCCGCCGGAAAATGCAGGTTTTCGCGAGTTTCCAGAACGGCAACGCAAGACGAACCCGAATCGAACCAAACGTCGAGAATATCGGTTTCTTTCGTAAATTCCGTGCCGCCGCATTTCGCGCATTTATAGCCTTCGGGCAGTAAATCCTTGGCTTCGCGGTTATACCACGCGTCGGCGGTTTCCTGTAAAAAAATATCGGCGACCGCGTTGACGATTTCCGCGTCGGCGACCGCTTCATCACAGCCCGCGCAGTAGAAAACCGGAATCGGAACGCCCCACGAACGCTGGCGCGAAACGCACCAATCGGGACGACCCTTTAGCATATTCGCCATTCTGCCCATTCCCCAGCCCGGATGCCATTTGACATTTTCGATCTCGCGCAGGGAATTTTCGCGCAACGAAGTACCGCCGGCGTCCCGCCGGCTGTCGTGAGTGCGTCCCGCACTCGCGTCTTCGCCGGTTTCAGACTCGTCAGCGAGACGCTGTCCGGACAGCCGCCGGGACGGCGGCGTTACGGCTTCGGCATCCATCGAGATAAACCACTGCGGCGTGGCGCGGAAAATTACCGGATTTTTGCACCGCCAGCAATGCGGATAGCGATGCTGATAATTTTCGGTAAAAAGCAATGCGCCAACCTCGCGCAAATGTTCGACGATCAGCGGGTTTGCTTCAAAAACCTGCCGCCCGTGAAAATATTCGACGTCTTCCTGAAATCTGCCGCCGCTGTCAACCGGACAATAAACTTCCAACCCGTATTTATTACCGATCACAAAATCGTCGTGTCCGTGTCCGGGCGCGGTGTGAACAAGTCCCGTTCCGGCTTTCGCCGTTTCTTTTTTCTCCCGCGAATCCGCGACATCGAGCGAAGTTTCCGCGTCGGATTCGCCGCCCAAGGTTACGTGATCGCCGTTCATAACGAGCGATTCGCGTTCGATCCAGGGATGTTTTGCCCGCATTCGGTCAAGGCGCGAACCCTTAAATCGAGCCAAAACGGGCGGAATATGCCGTTCGCCGTTTTCGTCTTCCTCGCCGAGACAGCATTTGACGACGACGACTCCGATCAGTTCCGCCGCGACGATCAGAACTTCGCCTTCGATTTCGACGGCAACATATTCGAAATCGGGATGAACCGCGATTCCCAAATTTGCCGGAATCGTCCACGGCGTTGTCGTCCAGATGACGAGCGAAACGCGTTTTCCCGCCAGATTTTCGTCAATTTCCGCCGGATCGGTCACAAGCGGAAATTTGACATAGATCGAAGGCGAAGTATGTTCGCGGTATTCGACCTCGGCTTCTGCCAGCGCGGTCTGATCGTGAACGCACCAATAGACGGGGCGCGAACCCTTATAAACATAGCCGCGTTCGAGATATTTTCCGAACAGCCGCGCCGTTTCCGCTTCGTATTCATTTGACATTGTCAGATACGGATTTTCCCATTCGCCCAAAACGCCCAATCTTCTGAAATCGCGCGTCTGCCCGTCCATCGCTTTCGAAGCGTGTTCGCGGCAGATTCTCCGGAAAGTTCCGACCGGAAGATCGGCTTTATTCTTGCCCTTTTCCGCCAGTTTTTTCTCGACGTGCGTTTCAATCGGCAAACCGTGGCAATCGTAGCCCGGAACGTAGGGCGCGTTAAAACCCATCATCGAACGTGATTTGACGATAAAATCCTTTAGAATTTTATTGAGTGCCGTGCCGATGTGAATATCGGCATTGGCATACGGCGGACCGTCGTGCAGAATAAATTTTTCCGCCGTCTTGCGGGTTTCGAGAATCATTTTATAAAGATCCATCTCGTCCCATTTCTTCAGGCGCGCCGGTTCGCTCTGCCCCAAATTCGCTTTTTGCGCGAAATTGGTTTTCGGTAAATTAACTGTTTTTTTCAGGTCTTCGCTCATAAACTTATTATTCGTAGTTATTTCTTAATCAGTATAGCGAGCGGTAGTGAGTGCTTCGATAATAATTGAACTTGAATTTAATCAAACCTGTGCACCACCGCTCGCCATACTGATTTTTTTGCAGATTTCAAAACTCAAATCTTAACATTTATCGCCAAAAAAATCCGCAATCCAAAATCTAAAATCCAAAATTGAAAGAGTCCCAAGCCTTTTCACATCAGACTTGGGACTCTTTTTCAAGCAAAGTTTTACCTTCGGCTCAAAAGCTTTTCAAAAAGCTCAAATCCCTGTTGGTAATAATGCCGTCTATATTAAATCTAAACTTCATAAAATCTTTTCCAATTCATTTATGCCAAATTTTTCGGTTTGAGTCAAAAGTTTAGCGGTTCGGCAGATGTGGGATTAGAAGCGATGCTCTAATCTACATCAATCGTGTAGCTCACAAGCCATAAGTCAAGTTGTTCAAGTTTCTCTTTCCAACGCAGTTTATACTCACGCATCCATTCGCGGTTTGCCTCGTCGTCTGCCGCGTCAATGACAATTTTCACCAAGTTGTCCCGATACAAGATGCCGCCAATGTCCTTCAACTTTTTGCGTTTCGTAACTCGCCGCATCAAACTTTTTGACAATCTCCAAAACAGCTTCGGCTAACCAATCAGGCGGCACTTCGCGCCCGTCGTTAAATTGTAGAGGGAGCAGTATCTCGAATCGCCGCAGTTTGTTGCTCATATGTTGATTTGCCTTGAACGGAAAAAGGAATATTTTGGTCTGCAAGTGCCTCCAAAGCAGCTTCGGGAACAAGATGTTCGCCAGATTTCAAGATGCGCCCGGAGAAACGTCCAAGCAAAAAGCCAAGTGCGCGTTTTTCTGTTTCGTGGTCTGGAAAAGTAATCGTTATCATAAAATTATCTCCAAAGCGATTGTAACATTTGCTTTGCTAAATTATCGAACTGTCGAAGATCAACGAGAATCTGTTGAACGGCGGCGTTGACGCGGCGCGAAACCGAATTCACGCAACGTCAGGGAAACGAGCGACGTTCATAAAAAGTCGCTGTTTTGCCCTCACGTCCATTGAATTGTTATGCTTTCCGTTGCCATCAGCCTTTTTTGTCCAATCCATATTCATAAGCATAGAAATAAACTCGATGTTGCGGCTCCCAAGGATAGCCGCCGCGTTCTTCGGTTTCCCACTCGTAGCTGTATGGTAAATAAACTCTAACCCTTCCGACTAAATGGTTGCGTTTGATTCTGAACAACAACGAACGTCCAGATAAAAGCGCGGTGTCAGAACCGCCGACATCAGGATACATAACGCTCGGCAAAGGCAACTCTTCTTTTTTCGGTTTTTTATCTTCGACCTTAGAGTTGCCTGATGACGGCAACTTTTCAATTTCGTAAATTGTAGAAGGCGGCGGAAGTATTTCGATTTGATACTTAGCATCAACTTCAAATTTATCAGGCGGCGCGACAATATCTTGACCGTCACACAAACGACTTCGATATTTGGTTACGACGTTTTGGTCAAGATACGTTACAAAAGTTATTGCCCAAGGCGTGTTGTTATGAACACGAACCAGCACCTCGCCCTTTTCAATACGCTCAAGAGCGATATAAACCGTTGCTTTGGTTTTGTCCTGCAAAACGTCTTTTTTAGTCAGACAGGTTTTGCAATCTTGAGCCAAACTAAAGTTAGCAAGTGAGATTAGAAAAATAATTGGCAACAGTAATTTCTTCATATTCAATTTACATCTGTTTGAGTTAACAGGCAGAAGCATAACGCTTGAGATGACGCGGGGCGAAACCGCCATCAAGCCCTCCGAAGTTTAACGGACGACGCGATAACAAAGTCGCTGTTTTTGCCTCACGTCCAATGGTAGGATGAAAGTCGGGCTTTTTGTCCGGTTTCATCCGACTTGCTGTTTGACAATCAGGTGCATTGAATGACCTTCTAATTTAAGAGGAGGTTTTTACGATGCAAGAATCATTTTATGTCGGCTTGGATT
>JBBRVS010000150.1:0-13628 GCA_038246645.1 Pyrinomonadales bacterium | reverse complement strand
GTCGGAACATCTCCGCTTAAACCGAATTGTCTGAAATCAAAGGTGTTGTCAACACTTCGCCAGATATACCAGACTCCGGTTGACGGGCGAAAGACCGCGACATCCGTCTTATTGTCGCCATCGTAATTTCCGGCGACCGGAATATCTTCGCTCAAACCGAATTGTCTAATGTCATAACCATTATCCGAACTGCGGAAGATATACCAAACTCCGGTCGAAGGACGATAAATACTCGTATCCGCGATGCCGTCGCCGTCGAAATCGCCGCCGATCGGCACATCGCCCATTGCTCCGAAATGCGCCGCGTTAAATTGACCGTCGCTGCTTCTGAGCCAATACCAGTTGCCGTCGCTCGGACGAAATACCGCGATGTCGTCTTTGCCGTCGCCGTCAAAATCCGCCGGAATCGCTTTGTCGCCGTTCAAACCGAACTGGACGATAATAAAGCCGGAATTATCACTTCTTTTGATATACCAAACTCCGGTTGAAGGTCGGAAAACCGCGATGTCATTCAGACCGTCGCCGTCGAAATCGCCGCGCACCGCGTCATCCGCTGCGAAACCGAATTGCGTTGCGGTAATGCCGCCGTCCGAGCTGTGTCTGATTTCCCAAACTCCTGCGCCGCCGACGTTCTTAAAGACCGCCGTATCGGTTTTCCCGTCGCCGTCGTAATCGGCTGAAACGACCTTGTCATTCGCGCCGCCGAATACTTGTGCGCCGAAACCTTCACTGTTTTGCGTGTACCAGGCACCGGTCGAAGGTCGGAAAACCGCCAGATCATTACTGCCGTCGCCGTCGAAATCGGCACGATTCGAATGCTGCGTCAATCTTCCGGTAAGTTCGCCCGGATTATTTGCACTGCCGATCGTTGCCGTCCAGAGTCCCGTGCGAAGCTGCTGAACCTGCGCTGCACTGATTGCAACAGTCGAACCCGGTAAATTTCCGTTTGATCCGCCGATTGCTCCGAAATTGTGAACCAAAACTAAATCTCCGAGATCGGCTTCGATTCGTGCCGCCGTTTGCGAACCCGACAGATCGTGGAATTCGGCGGTAAATGTCGCTTCGGTTTCGGTTTCATTTAAGAAAACCTTGACTTCGCCGCGGGCTGAAGTTGCTCCGCCCAAATGCGCTTCAAAATATCTGTTCTGGCTCGGCGAAGGACTCGGGCTGCCCGTCGGACTCGGGCTGGGACTCGGACTTGCGCCGGCAAATACGCCCGAAAGTATCGTCGCGGTGCCGTTTTTGATTTCAAATGTTTCGCCGCCTCTGACGACCGGAACATTATCGCCGCGATCACTGCGAAGCCGCAATCTGCCTTCGCGGTCGCCTTCAAGGCTGAATTGTCCGATCTGCGTACCGTTGATAAACGCCGTCAAAACCGTTCCGCCCGGAAGATTTACCTGATAGACACGGGCTTCGATCTCGGTGCGGCTGCTGTGCAGCTCATATTGAGCATAACCGCGCGGCAAAACGCCGTTGATTGTCGGACCGCTCAATCCGGCAAAAATATCTCCGCCGCCCGGCGAAGGCGAAGGTGAAGGTGAACCCGTCGGGCTCGGGCTGACGGTTGGTGAAACCGTCGGCGAAGGTGAACCAGTCGGTGAAACGGTCGGCGAAACGCTCGGTGTCGGTGTTGAACCGCCGCCGCTGAAATTGCCGGAAACCAGCAGTGTTTCGCCGTTTTTAACCTCGACAAGCTCGCCGCCGTCAAGCGTCGGAACGGTTTGTCCGTCTTGAGTTCTTAATCGCAATTTTGCTCTTTGATCGAGCAGACTTTGCTGTCCGACCATATTTCCGGCAACAAAATATGTAATAATTGTTCCGTTTGCCGCGTTGTAATCTTCAACTTCGATCTCGAGTTCGCGCTGACCGCTCTGATAAACTTCATAAGTTCCCAAGCCGTGAGGATTTACCGAACCGCTCGGTGAAACCAAATTTGCCGTTCTCGTTAAGATCGGCACGTCTCCCAAATTTTCGTTAGCTTGAATGACCATCGAAACCGGAAGAATTGATAAAATCCCGATGGCAAATAATACAACTGCCAAATTTACTAAATAACTTCTCTTAAATTTTTTATTTTCTTTCAACATCATTTTTTCCCTGCCTTGTTTTTTATTCATTTTTACTTTGCCCGTTTCTCTGATATTTTCTTTTCAAATCACGGCTTTTCACTCTTACAGTGCCGGGCAAGACGGGAAAAAGACATCTTTTGAAAAAACTTTTAAAAAGAAAAAAGCCAACCCGTAAATGATTGACTCTTAAGTTTATTGCAGTAATAAAAAATTTATTCGTCGCAGATTTCACGGTCCGCGGGATAGCAGGCTTGATTATTTGTTACCGCGCAAAAAGCATTGACTCTGGAAGTTTCCATATTGATATTTCTCGATGAGAGAGGGCACTTCCATTCATAACCGCTTTCTTCGATTTCTTCGACAATATCGCCCAAAATTCTCTGCGGCGGATTTCTCGGTCGGACGGCTAAAACCAATGCCGCAACGCCCGAAACAATCGGCGCCGACATCGAAGTTCCCGACCACATTCCGTAACGTCCGCCCGGAATCGCGCTGATAATGTCTTCGCCCGGCGCAACCAATCGCACCCAACGGTCGCGGCTTCTGTTTTCGACATTCGCCATCGTTGAAAAAGAGGCTAATTTATCATAACGGGTGCTGGCGCCGACGCTCAAAAGATTGTCATCAATCCCGTTCGGATCGGCAATAGTTACGCCGCGTTCCGCTGCCGGAAAGATTCTGTCCGCGCCGTTTTTGATTTGTCCGCCGTTGCCGGCTCCGGCAACGATTAAAAGCCGTTCATCGTCAAATTCGGAAAAAACCTGCTCGCCCGCAATGGCAAGATCATCGCAACCCTTAAATAGATCATTCAAAAATGTATTGCTTTCCGGCGCGAAATCTTCGGGATAGCCGAAACTCATATTAATAATATCCGCGCCGTTTTGCGCGGCAAAAATCATCGCGTCTTTTACGCGCCAGAGATTACCGACTCCGTCGGCATCTAAGACACGGATCGGCATAATTTTCGCATTCGGCGCGGTCAGCGCGATAATTCCGGCAACGTGCGTTCCGTGTCCGTAAACCGGATTCGTCCATAACGCGCCGACCTCGCCCGGATCATTGTCATTATCAACAAAATCGTAACCGGGAACGAGTCTTCCGGCAAAAGCCGGATGATTCAGATCAATTCCGGTATCCAAAACGGCAATCGTGACCCCTTCGCCTTTTGAAATGGCGTGTGCTTCATTAAGTTTGATCGTGTTCGGAAACCATTGTTTGTTAAAGCCTTTGACGCTTCCGCCGATTGCCCACGAACGTCCGATTGCCCAGGAGCGTCCGTTTGTCCAACTTTCGCCGTGTTTTTCAACGACCTTTAAATTGCGGTTGACTTCTCTCTGCGAAATCCGCGCATCGCCCTGCATTGCCGCGACAATCTGACACGGCGTCTGCCCGTTCGTAATCTGCATTCGATATGTCGGCGGCGTTCCGACCTGATCGATCGGTGTCGGATTCAAGCCGTATTGCACAGCAATTGCCGGCAAATCCGTTTGGTTTACAATGTCAATCAAAACCTGATTCGGCACGGCATCGCAAACCGTTCCTTCGATTTTTTGTCCGAAGGAAGCCGTGCAGAAAACAAACGTAAGGATTAAAATCACCAAATTTCTGAAATTCATAAACTGCTTCATCTCTATTGCCCTCAGCTTAAAACACTTTTCCAATCACACTGTGCGGAAAATTTACTGAAAAAGACACTTGCGGCAAAAATTATTTTCCGATTATACCAAAAGATGACCAGAAATACGGATGTTTGTCTTTTTTGACAAAATCTTTTTGAGCTTTTCTTAAAGATGCCGAAACCGAGTTCCCGCGTTGCAGATGCGCGTAAAAATCTGTCATTAATTTGCTCGTCGCCGCATCATTAACCGTCCAGAGACTTAAAACCAGCGAACTTGCGCCGGCGGTTAAAAACCCGCGCGCGAGTCCTAAAATCTCGTCGCCCGCGAAAATTTTGTTCAAACCCGTTTCGCACGCGCTCAACGTAACGAGTTGTGCGCTCAGTTTCTGCGAACAAATATCGCGCACCGTAATAAAGCCGTCCGCCAGATGAAGGCTTGAAAAAAGCGGATTTTCGGGGCGAAATTGTCCGTGACACGCCAGATGCAAAATATCGAAATCGGGGGCGTTTTCCGTATAATTTTTAAAATTCGCCCGTTTTCCCGTAAAACTTTTTGAGCTTTCAAAAGTCTTTTCCAAAGCCTTTATTTCATCATTAACGAGCGGAATGCGCTCGTCGGCAAAACCGAAAAGCAAGGCGTTTTCCAACTTTTTCAGCGGTTTAAGGTTCAATTTTTGCCAGACGGTTGCGCCCGGCGCATAGACAATTTCGCGCGATTCGATCAGATAATTTTCCCCGTCAAAAAGTGCGTTAAAAGGAACATAATGCAGCGCCCCGACCGGAACGATGACCAAATCGCGCAGTTCCAAAAATTTTTCAAGCGGTTCGAGCAGTTTTTTAAATAATTTCCGCAAATAAAAATCGGCGCGCGTTTTGAGTTCGGGCATAAATTTTTCCAGATGTTTCGTGCCGAATCTGAGCGCACCGAATTGAAAGTGCAAACCTTCTAAAAATTCGATTATCTCGCTTTCCTTTGCCAGATTTTCAACGTAATTGATTTTCGTGTCGGAGATGATAAATGCCGATAAATGATCGTTGAAATTAACGAATTCGATTAAGACTTTTTGTTTGCCGAGGTGTTTTTGCAAGTCTGAAAAATCGGCAGAATTTACGCTAAGTTCAGATTTGCTGAACTTAGCGTCTTTCGTACTTTCGATCTGCCGCATCACATTCGCAATCTGCTTTTCGCGCAACTTTATTTTTTGCTCCAACCCTTTGATTTCCGCATCTTCCGCGCGATTCAAGCGGCTGTAAAACCAGTTTAATTCTTCGCGTAACCTCCGGAGTTTTTCCGGTAATTTTGCCGAAGTTCTTGTTTGATTGTCCAACTGAAAATCATTATCCAGATTTTCCGAAAGAGCGCGAGATCGCCCTTTTTCGACATAAAAAAATGCACTTTTAAAATCATTTTCGGTTAAATAAATTTTCGCCAGATTTTCAAACGGCGCGAGTTTATTTGCCAGAAAAGCCATCCGAAATTCTTCCGCCGGAAGCGGTGCGCGCAAGGTTTCGACGAGTTCGATTGCCTTTTCAAAATACTTTTTCGCCTTTGTTGTTTCGCCCGTTTGAACGGCAAGATTTCCCAGCGAATTAAGTGCGATTCGGGCGATATTCGGTTGTTCTTGTTCGACCGCATCCTGAAAAGTTTGTAACAGCGTTTTTTCCGCCGCTTCGAATTTTCCGAGCTTTTGCAGAGTCTCGCCTTTCAACCATTTTGCCGTTAATTTATGGCGCAGATTTTCGTTTTTTTTCAAAAGTCTTTCGGCTTCTTTGACTAAACTCAGCGTTTTTTGAAAATTTCCGAGATTCAATTCGAGCATTGCTTCATTTAATTTCACGGCAGCGGCACCGACTTTATTTTTTTCGGCGATGTAGAGATTTGCGCTTTTTTTCAGTTCGTTTCGCGCCGTTCTCGTTTTTTTGAGCAAAACGGCGGTTTTGCCGAAATTTGCCCGCGCTCGCGCTTCTTCGCCCTGAAGTTTTAATTTGCGGAGCTTGCCGGAAACATTTTCATAGATGGCAAAGGCTTCCGCCGATAAATTCAGTTCGAGATAAATGTCGGCAATTTCGAGTTCGGCAATCGCGGTTTGATGCGGCATTTTTAATTGCTCGTATTTTTGGCGCGACGATTCCAGAAAGCGCAGCGCAGCGGCAAATTTTCCGCGAAACATCGCCAGATTTCCCAAACTCGCTTCGATCTCCGCTTCCGTAACCGTCATTTTTTCGGCTTTAGCGCGTTTCAAAGCAGTATCATAAAACTTTTCGGCATTCGGAAAATCATTGATTTCGGCGTAAGTATTGGCAAGACTGTTTTCCGCCATTGTCAGCCAGTTTTTTTCACCGAGTTCGGAAAACCGATCACGCGCCGAAAGACAGTATTTTTCGGCTTTTTTATGAAGCTCGCGGCGCGAAACGATATTGCTCAAATTCATCTCGATTTTTCCCGCCGCCAGCTGATCGCCGTATTTTTCAAAAATTTTCAGCGCATTTTCGCCGCAGCGTACGGCTTCGTCGTATTTTCCCAAAAGCGCAAGCGCGTAAAGTTTGGCAACCTGCGTGTTTGCCGCATCGTGTTCTTTTCCGGTTTTTTTGAAAACTTCGGCGGATTTATCGAGATTTTCGATGGTTGATTCCAATTTTCCGCTTGTTAAATCGGCAATTCCCGAAATCCAGAAAAAGTAGGCTTCGATTTTCTTGTTCGGATTAAATTTGAACAAGGATTTTATTGCCGTCGCGGTTTTTTGCGCTTTTGTCGGCTCAACCGTCCACGCCGCGTAGCAGATTTCCTTTAAGGCAAGCGCCAGAAGTTCATCCGATTGTTCACGGTTTTTCTCTAAAAGCGTTTTTCTTTCCTTTTCGCTTTTTGCCGAAACTAATTTTTTTGCAAGGTTTTGTCGAAGCATTTTGAGATACGTTAAATGATAAACTCAATTTATACAAAAACCATCAACCACGGATAAACACGGATTTGCTCGGATTATCAGAAAAAACCTAAAAAACATTGCTCAATCAGAAAATATCTTATTTTTATCGGCGTTTATCCGTGGTTTTAATTCTGTTTTCGCCCTTTTGCTTACGAATAAGAAAAGCGGAAAGTTTATAAAAACTCTCCGCTTTTCTTTCCCCCTTGCTCTCCCGTTCTAGAAGGAACTTTTTTTTAACTTACATCTAAATCTTCGATCACGATTTCTTTTTCATCGGTTTGCAAACTCAAATTATATTTTCCGCTTGGAATTTCGGTAAATTTAAACTCGCTCAAATTGTTGGCTTTCGTTTCAAAATCACCGAGTTTAACTATTGCGCCTTCAAAGCCTTCGCCTAAAATCTGTCCGTGAATTTCCAGATTTTTTCCGGTGTCTTTAATTCTTAAATCAATCGAGTTTTCGCCGGCTTCAAAAAGCATCTGCCGTGATTGAAGCGAAGAAGCCGAGCGTTCGCCGAAAACCGCTTTATTCGGCGATAAATCCAGCTGCAAACTTGCCAAAACTTTTCGGGCGAAAGATTTTTTCGGCTCGGCGGCGCGTGTGCGAAAGATGTTTTTCGACCAATTTATCGCATCTTGCGGCGCGTCAAAAGATTTATCCGTTTGCATCAAGTAGATTATTTTTTCTACCGTTTTGTCTGAATTGTTATTTGCCATCAATTTCATCTTCAAAAGTGCCTCTCGATATAACAGTGCGAAATTTATTTGAGATAAGACACTTTTATAAAAAAATTCGTATTTTTGTAAAATTTACATTATTTCGTCAAAATTTTCTCAAGTTTTTTCAGACAACGCGCTCGCAGAGGAGAAATGCTCGTTGCGCCGACCCCGATTGCCTTTGCAACTTCCGCATAGCTTGCCGAAGGTTCGGTCAGATAAATCATTGCCAGAATTTTTCGGCACTTTTCTTCCAATTCCTTCAAAGCGGTTCTAATTAAATGCTGCTCTTCGAGTTCGATCAATTTATCGTCGGCAAGCGGTAAATTATCCGGCAAATTTGCCATTTCAAGTTCCATTTCTTCTTCCGATTCGGATGAATAAAAACCTTTTTCGCTGCGAACCAAACCCCAGGTTTTAAACTTTGCCGTCGTTACGAGCCACGAACGGATTCTTTCCGGTTGCTCGATCTCGTCCAGCTTTTCAAAAAGCGTCAGAAAAACTTCCTGCAAAACGTCTGCCGATTGTGATTCGGACAATCCGGCGCGGCGCGGAATGGCAAAAATCAGGCGTTGGTAGCGATCAACGAGCGCGTTCCACGCCGATTCATCGCCGCGCCGACACGATTTTACGAGTTCGGCATCCGATTTTTCCAAACTTCGCGCCGGAAATTCACTTTTCGATTTTTGCAGAAGAGTTTCGCTCACTAACTGTAGATTATTAAATGATTTCCATTATTTCTTCAAGCGGTTTGCGTTTGAGGTCGGGAACTTTCGCGTCCTTTGCCGGAAAACCGACCGGAATCAAAACAAACGGAATTTCGTTTTTCGGTCTGCCGAGAATTTCCTGCAAAAACTTCATCGGCGAAGGCGTATGCGTCAAGGTCGCAAGTCCCGCATTATGCAGAGCCGCGAGCAGCAAACCGACCGCGATTCCGACCGATTCCTGCGAATAATAAGTCGGTTCTGGTTCGCCGTTTTCAATAATTGTATTGATGCGGAAAACGACGATTAAAACAGGTGCGATTTCGAGAAAAGGTTTATTTTCATCGGTTCCGAGCGGCGCAAGCCTTCTCAGCCATTTTTCCGACATTCGCCCGTGATAGCTTTCATATTCTTCACGTTCGGCGGCTTCGCGGATTTTGCGTTTAACTTCCGCATCGCGCACGACGACAAACCGCCACGGCTGAAGATGCGCTCCCGAAGGCGCGGTTCCGGCGGTCAGAATCGCTTTTTCGATCAATTCAAAAGGAAATTTTTCATCGGAAAAATCGCGGACAGTTCGGCGTTTGTTTAAGTTTTCATAAAATTCTTCGGCGCGCGCTTTTTGTTCTTCTTCGCTTTCAATAAATCGAAATTTCAGCGGAACGAGTTTCGGTTTTGGAAAATCTTTTTTCATATCAAATCACAAGATTTAAAGGGTTTTTTTTCTATGTCCGCGAAAGACGCTAAAAGACGCTAAAAAATAAACTAAACTCAATTCTATATAAGACAGGAACAAATTCGATTTGCCAAACTATTCGCTGTTCGCTTTCAGCTATTCGTTGTTTTGACGAAATATTCACCGAAATTCAGCGAATAATAAATAACGAAAAGTGAATAAATTATTATCTAATATTAAATATTATTCATTTTTTATGTCGAACTAAGGTTAAAATATCTGTCTTTTTTCGCGTTTTTTCGCGTCTTTCGCGGACAAAATTTCTTAATTTATATCTCGAATTCCGCAACAACCGGCGTGTGATCACTCGGGCGTTCCCAGCCGCGCGGCTCTTTATCAATCCAGCAGCCGACGCATTTTTCCGCTAAAGATTTTGATGTCCAGATGTGATCAATTCTTAAACCGTGATTTCGCACAAACGCGCCTTCGCGGTAATTCCACCACGAAAATTCTTGCAGGTCGCCGTTTTCTTGGCGGAAAACATCAATAAAACCCCATTGTTTGACGTGGTGAATGGCGGCGCGTTCGGGTTTGGAAAAATGCAGTTTTCCCTGCCACGCTTTGACGCTCCAAACGTCTGATTCTTCGGGCGCGACGTTGAAATCGCCGCAGAGCAAAACGTCGCCGTTTTGATCGCAAGTTTCGTCAAACATTTTGCGAAGACGCTGAAGCCAATCGAGTTTGAAGGTAAATTTATCCGTCCAGAGTTCGGTGCCGTTCGGAATATATGTGTTGACGATGCGAACGCCGTTGATCGTTCCGGCGATCAATCTCTTCGGCGAATCGAGTTCGTCATCAAGAAAGTTTTTTTGCACGTCTTTAATTTCGTATTTCGACAGAATCGCTACGCCGTTGTAGGATTTTTGTCCCATAAATGCGGCGTGGTAACCGAAATCCGTAATTGCTTCAAGCGGAAATTTTTCGTCAACGCATTTCGTTTCCTGCAAACAAACAACGTCCGTATGGGTATCGGAAATCCACTTCAAAACGGCTTCAAGCCTGATAGCGATCGAGTTTACATTCCAAGTTGCGATTTTCATAAAAAGAAGTATTTTAACCTCAAAAGGCTGTAAGAAGAAATAGGACGCGGACAAACTTAGTTTTGGCTGATCTTCACTGATTTGAAATTCAAAGGCAGACACCCGCGCGTCAGCAAGGGTGTCAAAAACTTAAACTCTAAATAGCTTAATAGAGACAATAAAAATCTGCGTCAATCTGCTAAATCCGCGTTTGTCCGCGGGCTATTAAAATCTTCTAAAAAAGCCCAACCACATTCCCATTTTCGTCAATGTCAATTCGTTCCGCCGCCGGATGTTCGGGCAAAGCGGGCATCGTCCGCATATCGCCGCAGATCGGATAAATAAAACCTGCACCGACCGAAGCGCGGACTTCGCGAATCGGCAAAATAAAACCTGTCGGCGCACCTTTCAAAGTTGCGTCGTGGCTCAAACTAAGGTGAGTTTTCGCCATACAGATCGGCAGATTTCCGAAACCGTTCGTTTCGTAATCTTTAATCTGTTTCGCGGCTTGCGGCGTAAAGCTAACGCCGTCCGCGCCGTAGATTTTTGTTGCAATAGTTTCGATCTTTGCTTTGATCGGCTGATTGAGTTCGTATAAAAATTTGAATTCGCCCGGTTCGTTTGCCGCCGCGACGGTCATTTCAGCTAATTCAATCGCACCGCGTCCGCCGTCCGCCCAATGCCTTGAAACTGCCGCACCGATCGCGCCTGATTCGACGGCGATTCGCCTTATCGCTTCGAGTTCTTCGGGGTGATCGGTTTCAAATGCGTTGATGGCGACAACGGGCGTAACGCCGTGAATTTTGATGTTTTCAATCTGTTTGCGAAGATTAGACGCGCCGGCTTCAACGTCGGCAACGTTTTTCTCCAACATTGCCGGCGGTAAAGGTTTTCCGGCGACAATTTTATATTTTCCGCTGTGCGCTTTCAGAGCGCGAACCGTTGCTACCAAAACGCAAGCGTCTGGCTTCAAACCGCTGTAACGGCATTTGATATTGAAGAATTTTTCCGCGCCGATGTCTGCGCCGAAACCCGATTCTGTGAAAAGATAATCCGCGCATTTTATTCCAATTAAGTCAGCTAAAATGCTGCTGTTACCGTGCGCGACATTGGCAAAAGGTCCGGCGTGAACAAGCGCGGGCGTATTTTCCAGAGTCTGCATCAGATTCGGGCGAATCGCATCGCGCATCAAAACCGTCATCGCACCCGCCGCGCCGATCTCTTCTGCCGTTACGGGCGTTTTATCGTTTTTCTGCCCAACGACGATTCTGCCGAAACGTTCGCGCATATCTTTGAGCGAAGTCGTCAAAGCAAGAATCGCCATCACTTCCGACGCGACCGTAATATCAAAACCCGTTTCACGCGGAACGCCGCCTTCATTTTTTCCGCCTAAGCCGATGACAATATGACGCAAAGCGCGATCATTGACATCCAAAACGCGTTTCCAGGTAATGCTGTAAGGATCAATATCCAAATGATTTCCGCGCATCAGATCGTTGTCAATCATTGCCGCGAGCAGATTATTTGCCGCGCTGACGGCGTGAATGTCGCCCGTCAGATGCAGATTAAAAGTTTCCATCGGAACGACTTGGGCGTAACCGCCGCCCGCCGCGCCGCCTTTGATGCCGAATGTCGGACCTTGCGAAGGCTGGCGCAGAGTAATGACGGCGCGTTTGCCGATGAGCTTCATCGCTTCGCCGAGTCCGATGAGCGTTGTTGATTTTCCTTCGCCGAGCGGTGTGGGCGTGATCGCGGAAACGTCAATATATTTTCCGTTCGGGCGATTTTTTACTTTTTCAAGCACGCTCAACCGGATTTTGCCGATGTGCTGACTGCCGTAAAGATCGAAATCGTCGGGCGATAATTCCATCTGTTCGGCGATTTCAGAAAGATTTTTCAGATCTGCTTTTTGGGCAATTTGTAAGTCGGAAAGCATAAATTTTCTCCGTAATATTTTATATTTTTTCTATCCCGAATCGTTCTCTGTTTTTAATCGTCAACGCGCACGTTCAAAAGCAAATAGCTGTGCGTCTTTGTTCTTTTTTCCGGTCGCTTCGTCGCGGATAATTTCAGCGGCGATCTGGCTGAAAGTGATGCCGTTTCCGCCGAAACCGAGCGCGAAGATCGTGTGCGGAAGTTGCCGGATCGAACCGATATAGGGCAAACCGTCTTGTGTTTCGCCGAAAGTTCCCGCCCAGGCATAATCGGGAATTAAGTTTATTTCGGGAAATTTTCGTTTGAAAGAATCGACGATTTCGCGCGTTTTGCGATTTAATAATTTATCGCGTTTTTCCGGATTTTGAAAAGGTTCGTCTTTTCCGCCGACAATTATTCTTTTATCCGAAGTCGAGCGCATATACAAATAAGGTCGCGCCGTTTCCCAAATCAAAGAATTTTTATACCAAAAATCATCATTTTCAAAAGGCTCGCTGACCAAGGCAAAAGTCGAATGAAGGCGAACGAGAGAAATAGGCAAATAATTGACCGATTCATAACCGCAGGCAATTATCAATTTTTTCGCTTTGATCGAATAACCGTTTTTTGTTTTCACAACAACGCCGCGTTTTTTATGTTCGATCTCGGCGATCTCGGTTTTGTCGAAAACATTTGCGCCGAGATTTATCGCGTCTTGGTGCAGCGCGTGGGTTAATTTATAAGCATCGGTCTGCGCGGCATCTTTCGGCGAGAAAAGCGCGGCGGGCGCAGAAAAAGGGAATTTGTCTTTAATATCTTTTTCGCTCCAAATCTCAACGTTAATACCGTGTTGGCAGCGAATTTTGTATTCCTTTTCGATCTGATCGGGAACGTCTTTTTGGCGCGACGCGTAGCAAAAACTCGGTTTTCGCTCAAAATCATCGAGCTTTAGTTTTTTCGAGATTTCTTCGAGCGCGTCAATTGATTCGATACATAATTTATAACTTCGCGCCGCGTCTTTTTCGCCGACCATTTCCGCAAGTTCAAAAAGCGGCGTGTCAATTTCATACTGCAAAAGCGCGGTGCTGGCGCAAGTGCTTCCCATTCCGATATGCCGGCGGTCGAAAACGGCGGTTTCGATTCCGGCTTTCGCTAAATACCAACCGATCAACGCGCCCGTAATTCCGCCGCCGATGATCGCATAATCGGTTGAAAAATCTTCTTTGAGTGAAGGATAAGTTTCCAGAAATCCGCTTTTCATCAGCCAGAACGGATTGTCGGTTCTAATGTCCATAAAATTTATTTTGAAGTTTAATTGTGCGTTATTCGGCGAGGAGTTTCAATTATCGGAATTATTTTATTTGCACGTTTCTTTCATAAAAAACGCCGTCGGCAAAACCTTGAATTGTCTGATCTTTTTCGGCTAATTCGAGCCGTTTTTCGGTTAAAAGACAATAATTTTCATCCATTTCGATTCCGACAAAATTCCTTTTTAATTTTTTTGCAACAACGGCGGTCGTTCCCGAACCGGAAAAAGGATCGAGAATCAAGTCATTTTCGTTGGTCGAAGCGAGGATTATTTTTGCCAGAAGTTTTTCCGGTTTTTGCGTCGGATGCGTCGTATTTTCGGGCATTGACCAGAATGGAACGGTCAGATCGTTCCACAAATTTGAAGGATGCGTCAGACGAAAATTGCCTTTTTCGCTTTTTTCCCAGTCTTTCGGTTTGCCGTTTTCAGTATAAGGCGCGATGACTTTTCGCTTTATTTTTACGTCTTCGATATTAAATGTAAATTTGTCGGAAACGGTGAAAAACCAGATGTCTTCCGAAGAATTTTTCCAATTAGCATTTGCTCCGCGCCCTTTTTCGCGTTCCCAGGTGATGCGGTTTCGCAGAGTGAAGTATTTCATCCCGATTCTTTGAAT
>JBBRVS010000149.1:0-13702 GCA_038246645.1 Pyrinomonadales bacterium | reverse complement strand
TCAAATGGCGCGTGAACTGCTGCTCGCTCAATCGAGCGACTGGGCGTTTCAGATCTATCAAGGCACGACCGTCCAATATTCTTCCAGACGCTTCAAATCACATATTCACCGCTTTAATTTGCTGGCGAAAATGATCGAAACAAATGATTTTAACGAAGCGATGCTCAAGGAAATAGAAAACCGCGACACGATTTTTCAGGAAATTGATTACCGGATTTATCGAAGCTAAGAATTATAAATTTTCAGTTAATTTGCACCAATTTCAGACAAGAATCTGAATAAAAAAAAGCCCTTAAAAAAATAAGGGCTTTTCAGTTTCGACAAGGCGGAGAGCAGGGCTTATCGAAATAAATTTACCGGAAAGCGACACAAATTATGTCGGAAATCCGTTTATCAGATGAATTATAAATTATCTGACAAAAGCACTCGGAACAGGTTGGTCGCCTGATGCTCCGTATCCTACAATATGTGATCCTGAGGTTGACTGATTGAGATACCAGGTTGTGGTAGAATTTCTAAAAATGGCGGCATCCGTTTTTCCATCGCCGTCGTAATCTCCCGGCGACGGTGTATCCGTCGAGTTTCCGAACGGGAACGAATAAAATGAGGAATCTTCCGATCTCAAGACGAACCATTCGCCTGAAGATGGTCTGAAGAATGCCACATCCGTTTTGCCGTCTCCCGTATAATCTCCCTGAACCGTTTTGTCAGTTGAAACACCGAAATTGACAACTATCAATCCCGCACTTGAACGATTCATCCACCACGTTCCGTCAGATGGTCGGAAAATGGCAAGATCGGCAAATCCGTCGCCGTCATAATCTCCCGGAACGGGGCGATCTCCGGTTGCTCCGAACGTCTGAATCGTTACTCCGCCGTCGCTTGATCGAATAATATACCAGGTTGCATCCGATGGTCTGAAAACTGCCGGATCATCTTTACCGTCGCCATCATAGTCAGCCGGAACCGGAATATCCGTTGAATTGCCGAACGGGAAGCAATAAAATGAGAAATCTTCCGATCTCAAGAAAAACCATTCTCCCGAAGAAGGTCTGAAGAAAGCTAAATCGGTTTTTCCGTCGCCGGTATAATCGGCGGGGGCGATCTTGTCGGTTGATAGTCCGAACTGGAAGACACGATTATCGCCATCGGAACTTCGCAAATACCACCATTCACCCGCTGCCGGACGGAAGATGGAAATGTCTGTTTTACAATCACCGTCGAAATCGAACGGAGCATTTTTACCTGAAAGTTGAACCGCGCCGAATTCGAATGCGCCGATGTCGGTCGTGCCGCCGATGTAACGATTAAAACACGCGCCGCGCTGATCGAATCGAAGAGAATTACCATTTTGGTCAACGGCGAGAGCATTGCTGCCCATATTGATGGCGGGACTTCCGGCGAGCAGGGCGTGTGTGAACGTCGCGCCGCCGTTATTTGACAAAGCCGCGACTTGCGGATTGACATTAAACAGATCGCCCGTATTGGCGGTGCTGGCATTAACACCAGAAGTGTTGCCGATGATGTTGTAGCCGCCGGAATCGAATCCGCTGCGAATGTCGGGTCCGACTGAACCGGAGGTGTTGTTTGCAACAATCGAATTTTGAATTTTAAAACGGAATCCGAAACTATTTCCGCCGCTTCTGGCTAACTCACCATCAAATATTCCGCCGCCGCCCAGTCCACCTGAATTGATTACGGAGTTATTGACAACCGTTGAATTGATGAGTTGCAAACCATGGCTGAAATTTTGTATTCCGCCGCCAGTGTCCGGTGCGGAATTACCGGAAATAGTCGTATTAATTATTCTGGTCGGTGAGTTTGATTCGCCGCTGATAGAAATTCCGCCTCCGGCTTCGCCGCCGAATCCGTTATAATCTCTAACGGTATTGTTTGAAATTGTAGAATCAATGATGTTCAACGCCTCGCCGATATTGCGAACGCCTATTCCGCTGCCCATATTGCCTGAAATCGTTACTCTTCGCAAATTTACGGCACCGGTGGAAGTAGTTTCCATACTGAGACCGCCGGGAGCATATCCGGTCGAGTCGTTGCCCGAAATCACCGTGTCGGTTATATCCATTCTTGCCTGAAAAACATTCATTCCGCCGATACTTCTATCCGCTATATTGCCGGTGATCTGACAATTTTTGATGTCAACGATTCCGCGATAAATAGAAATGCCGCCGACATCGCCCGGTATTGACCGATTGTTTGAAACTGTTGTGTTTCGCATTATGAGATTATCAACTTCGAGGTATGTGGCAAATCCTCCGGCATGATACGCCGAGTTTTCAGTAATCAGTGAATCGTTGATGATAACACTTTTACCTCCGTTAAAATACATTCCGCCTCCGGTAGCGACAGCGGTTACGACATTATTTCTGATAACCATCGAATTCAATGTCAGGTTTGCCGAGATATTAGCAAAGATCGCTCCGCCATTTCCGTTACTAACATCGCTGATACCGTTGCCGTTCCGCAGAGTCATTTTGTTCATCGTTACATTGGCATTGAATTGCGGACCCAAAAGAAATATCCGACTGGCGTTATTTCCGCTGATCGTCAAAAGATTCGCTCCCGGTCCGTTGATTACAACAAGTCTGCCCGGATTCGTGCCGTCCGGTCCGATTGCAATTTCACCGCTTGTCAAAGTGATCGTCCGTGCGACATTAAAAAACGCCGGATCGAAATTGATCGTGTCCGCCTGTGCGTTGGTGTTCGCCTGCGTGATCGCATCGCGCAAACTGCCCGCGCCGCTGTCGTTGGCGTTTGTCACCGTAAATGTCGCCGCTGAAATACTGATCGCCGAAACTATTAGCATAAAGAATGCCGTAATAGCCGTTTTTCCTAAATTTTTATCTATAAATATCTTCATTTTTTTCTCCATCAACTAAAAAGTTGAATTTTTCCTCTCTAGCCGTATATGTGCGAAAATTTTTTGAAGAACGCCAAAATAATTAAAAAATTTCTTATTTGCCGGAAAATAGGCTAGAATACAAATAAAACCCCTGCTCAAATATTTATGGATAAACCGCAAACTTCGGAAATCACGCAGATTCTGCACGATTGGAACAATGGAAATGAGGAAGCGAAAGAAAAGCTTCTGCCCTTTGTTTACAATGAACTGAAAAGACAGGCGCGTTTTCTGATGTCCAAAGAACGCTCGAATCACACGTTGCAGCCGACCGCTCTGGTTCACGAAGCATTTATCAAATTAAGCGACGGCGCGGGAATCGAATGGCAAGACCGCCGCCATTTTTACGGCATTGCTTCACATTTAATGCGGCAGATTTTGATTCAGCACGCCCGAATGCACGCCGCCGATAAACGCGGCAATAATCCGCTTCATTTTTCGATTGACGATTTGCAGATTTCTACCGAAGAACGCGCCGGTTCGATCATCGTTCTGGACGACGCGCTGGAAAAACTCGCCAAAATTGACGAACGTCAGGCAAAAGTCGTCGAAATGCGCTTTTTCGGAGGTTTCAGCAATGAAGAAATCGCCGAGGCTCTGGAAATTTCCGTCAGAACAGTTGTCAGAACCTGGCAAGCGGCGAGATTTTGGCTCTATCGTGAATTGAATCAGGAATAATTCTCAAAAAATAATTTGTCATTTTTTTCGGCTGAATTACACATATAGGAAATAACGGTTAAAAAGTTTTAACTGAAAGAATAGGCGAATTCCATAAACGCCGTTTTTTTCAGTTAAAGACGGAGTTGTTGCATATGAAAACGGAAAATTGGAGTAAAGTCAGCGAAATTCTGCTCGATTGTCTGGAGGTCGAAACTTCCGAACGACAGACATATTTGGATAATTTAAATCTCAGTCCCAAAATCCGCGAAGAAGTCGAAAAATATCTGGCTTTTGAAGAAAATGTCGAAGGCTCTCTGAATTTTTCGGCAGTCGAATTTTCACAAGGATTTTTCGACGATGAACTTTCGGAAAGTTCCGCCATCGGACAGAGTTTTGGAGTTTATCGGGTTGTTCAAGAACTCGGTTATGGCGGCATGGGCGCGGTTTATCTGGCGGAGCGAACTGACGGAAAATTCTCACAACGCGTCGCTTTGAAACTCTTAAAACGCGAAATGAACACCGCCGCACTTCGTCGCAGATTTCAGCAGGAAAGAGAGATTTTAGCTTCGCTCGAACATCCCAACATTGCCAGATTGCTTGATGCCGGAACGACCGAAGATAAAATTCCATACATTGCGATGGAATACATCGAAGGTTTGCCGATTGATGATTTCTGCAATAAACAAAATTTGGATTTAAGCCAAAGACTGGAACTGTTTAGAAAAGTTTGTGCGGCGGTTGATTTTGCACATCGCAATTTGATCGTTCACAGAGATTTGAAACCGTCGAATATTCTCGTCAACGAAGACGGCAACCCGAAACTTCTAGATTTCGGAATATCGAAAATTCTCTCAAGCGAATTTGAGCAACTCAGTTCGGCGACAGTGACGAAACTCGGCGTGATGACACCGAGTTACGCGTCTCCCGAACAATTGCAGAACAAAAGCGTAACGACGGCAACCGATATTTATTCACTTGGCGTGATTTTGTTTGAACTCTTGAGCGGACATCGCCCGTTTGAAACAAAAGAAAAGGATCTGAAAGAAATATACAAAGCCGTCATTGAAACCGACCCGCCCTTGCCGTCTTCGGTAGTTAATACAATTTCAAAATCATTTGATAAAAAAGTTCAAGCCAAAACCGAAATAAAACAAGATATTTCCGAATTATCAACAATTATTCATAATTTCGAACCCAAAACCGCACCGCACAATTCCCGCCACACAATTCCGTCAAAAGTTAATTTCAACTCAAACAGTCTGCGCGGAGATTTAGACAATATTGTTCTGAAAGCTCTCAGAAAAGAACCGGAAAGACGATATTCCTCAGCCGAAAATTTATCGGAAGACATCGAACGCTATCAAAAAGGTTTGCCGATCACGGCGCGTCCGAACACATTTTCATATCGTGCGGAGAAGTTTTTCAAACGAAATAAAGCGAGCGCGATTGCCGGAACCCTAATTTTACTGGCAATCATCGGCGGAATCGGCGCCACGCTCTGGCAGGCGAGAGTCGCCCAAGCCGAACGAGTGAAGGCGGAAAAGCGTTTTAACGATGTGCGGAATTTGGCAAATTCGTTTCTTTTTAAGTTAGCTCCGAAAATAGAAAAACTTCCCGGCGCGACTGCGGCGCGTGAAGAACTGGTTTCGCTCGCGCTCGAATATCTCAATAGTTTATCAAACGAAGCGGACGATGATTTGGAACTTCAGCGGGAACTTGCGGCGGCGTATGAAAAGGTCGGCGATGTGCAGGGAAATCAGATGACTTCAAATCTCGGCGATACGCAAGGAGCGGCGGAAAGTTATGAAAAAGCGTTACAAATACGGCAGAAATTATACGAAAAAAACCCGAATGATTTAACGGTAATGAGCGATCTGGCAAGCAGTTACGGAAAATACGCCGAGATTCAAAGGCAAGTCGGCACGAGCGAGCGAGTTACAGAATATTTTCAAAAATCTTTAGATTTGCGCGAGGAAATTGCCGAAAGAAATCCGAACGATTTTGAGTCTCGCAAAAATCTGGCGATTGCTGTTCGGGCAAAAGGTCTTATGCTTTACTCGGACGCAAAATATAAAGAAGCTGTCGAATATTACAGACGCGCGGGCGATATTTATGAAAAACTTTTGCTGGAACAACCTGAAAACTCCGAAGTTCACGAAAATTTTGCTTATATGTTTATTGACATCGGCGAAGCGCAAGGTTGGGACGATGATTTAAAAGCGGCGGAAATCAGTCTGAAAAAAGGTGTGGATTTGCTCACGCCGCTTGCCGAAAAAAATCCGAACAATCAGAATTTGCAGCGTTCGCTAATGCTTGCCTATATGAAAAAAGGGGCAAGCACGATAGATACCGAAAATTACGAAAAAGCCATTAAAGAATATATCAAAGGAGTTGAAATATCCGAAAATATTTTAAAGGCTGATCCGCAAAATTTCCGTGCAATGTGGGATGTCATCAAAATGGAAAAACACCTTGCCGACGCAACTGCATACTCTGGAAAAGCGCAGGAATCAATAAATATTCTCACAAAAACGATTGGAAAAGCCGAAGAAATCTCAAAAGGAGACCGAAATAATCCTAAAAATTTATACGAAATCGCCAACATTCGATTCAAAATGGGTGAGGCTTATTATGAAATGAAAGACTACGAATCGGCTTTGAAAACTTTTGAAAAGTCGAAGCAGGAATTTCAGACTGTCATTGATCTCGATCCTAAATACAGATACGCGATCCGCACGATTTATTTAAGTACGATAAGCATCGCCGACGCATACGCCGCCCTTGCCGAAAAACGAAATGATACGGATTTATACAGGAAGTCCATCGAAAATTATCAAAGCGCATTAAAAGGTTTCACCCAAATGAAAAGCGAAGGTAAACTTGCCGAATATGATAATCAATTATTTACCCAAATCGAAACGGGAATTAATAAAGTCCAAAGCAAAATGAAAAAGTAAAAGGATTTTACTTTTTCTTTTCCCACAACTTCGGCAACTCTAAATTATTTCTTTCATCGTTTGCCTTAACATCTTTGGAAAGTTATTATTCTCGTTCTTAACTTTATCGGAGAAATAATAATTAAATGAGCAAAACAGGTGTTGAAATTACTCCCGCAAACGGGAAGCTTGGAATTTTGTTGGTCGGTTTGGGCGCGGTCAGTACGACGTTCGTCGCCGGTGTGGAAGCGATTCGTAAAGGAACGGCGAAACCGTTCGGTTCGACGACGCAGATGGGAACGATTCGTCTCGGAAAACGAACTGATAATCGTTCGCCGTTGATTAAAGATTTTGTGCCGCTGGCTAATCTCGATGACATTGTTTTCGGCGCGTGGGATATTTTTGAAGATTCGGCTTATGAAGCCGCGCTGCACGCCGGAGTTTTGGAAAAGGCTCTGGTCGAAGATTTGCGCGAACAGCTCGATTCTCTAAAGCCGATTCCGGCGGTTTTTTCGCATAATTACGTCAAGCGTCTGAACGGCACGAACGTCAAATCCGGCAAGAACAAAATGGAACTTGCCGAACAATTGATGGCGGATATTGCGAAATTTAAGGAAGAAAAAGGCTGCGAAAGATTGGTCATCGTCTGGGCGGCTTCGACGGAAATTTATCTGGAAACTTCGGAAATTCACAATTCAATCGAAGCGTTTGAAAAAGCGATGTATGACAATGACGAACTGATCGCGCCTTCGATGATCTACGCTTACGCGGCGATAAAATCAGGCGTTCCGTTTGCCAACGGCGCACCGAATCTGACGGTTGACATTCCGGCTTTGACGCAACTTGCCGAACAAGAAGGCGTTCCGATTTGCGGAAAGGATTTCAAAACCGGACAAACTTTGATGAAAACGATCATCGCGCCCGGACTCAAGGCGCGTTCGCTCGGTCTTGACGGTTGGTATTCGACAAACATTTTGGGAAACCGCGACGGCGAAGTTCTGGACGATCCCGAAAACTTCAAAACAAAGGAAGAATCGAAACTTTCCGTTCTCGAAACGATTCTCCAACCCGATCAAAATCCCGATCTTTACGGGAATTTTTCGCACGTCGTCCGCATCAATTATTATCCGCCGCGCGGCGATAACAAGGAAGGCTGGGACGCGATTGATATTTTCGGCTGGCTCGGCTATAAAATGCAGATCAAAATTGATTTTATGTGCCGCGATTCGATTCTTGCCGCGCCGCTCGTGCTTGATCTGGCTCTGTTTATGGATTTAGCCCAACGCGCCGGAATGAAGGGAATTCAGGAATGGCTTTCATTTTATTTCAAAGCGCCGCAAACCGCGCCCGAACTTTATCCCGAACACGATATTTTCATTCAGCTCAAAAAATTAAAAAACACGCTCCGTTATATGATGGGCGAAGATTTAATTACGCATCTTGGAAATGAGTATTATGACGAATAATTTTTAGATTTACTGATGAAATGACGAAAAGGCAGATTCTTGTAAGAATCTGCCTTTTGCCTTTAAATAAAGTTACGCAATTTCTAAAGCCATTTCTTCTTTGATTTTTGCTTCGGCTTCTTTTAAGGCTTGTCCCGGAAGATAAGCATTATCACAGTTCGGACAGACTTCCGCTTCAATATCTTTTAACAAAAATTCTCTGCCAAATCGCTTGAGTGTATAATCAATGATTTTTGTTTGCGTAATTCCGTCGCAAAAATCGCAATGAAAATGTTTTTTAGAATAATTCTGCATAACAAGTAATGATAATAACATAGCCGTTTTCTATCCGGCAACAAATTTCCAAATCTTGTTCGGCGGCAGTTTTCCCCGAAATTATGTAGCGAGTGCCTCGCAAATCGTGGTCGAGTTTATTGATGATTTCACCATTAAAAATTGCTTCTTCCGCATCGTCGGTCGTTAGATTATCCTTTTGAAGTTCTTCTATCGCGTGAATCGAAAAATAATACAAACCTTGCGAGAATTTCTTTTTTATTCGATTGAGAATCCTTTCATACATAAGTTTTTAATCAATACATTTGACTAAAAATGCGAATCAAGAGTAGAAATAAATGCAATAAAAAAGGTTTTTCTTTGCGTTCTTTGCGCCTCCTCTGCGCTCTTTGCGGTAAAAAAAAATCCCTTAACCGCAAAGAGCGCAAAGTTTTACGCAAAGAACGCAAAGTTTTTATCATTTTCTATCATTGATTCGCATTAAAATCTAACTTTTCTTCCGCGTCTGCGATTGAACTGCCGTAATTGCCACCGCGTCAACAATATCCTGCGCTTTACAGCCGCGTGAAAGATCGTTGCAGGGTTTGTCCAAGCCTTGCAGAATCGGTCCGACGGCAGTTCCGCCGGTTAAGCGTTCGGTTAATTTGTAGGAAATATTTCCGGCATTTAAATCGGGAAAAATCAGCACATTGGCTTTTCCCGCAACCTGTGAACCTTCGGCTTTTTTGGCGGCGATTGCCGGAATAATTGCGGCATCAACCTGGAGTTCGCCGTCAATGGCGAGTTCGGGAGCGCGTACTTTGACCGTTTTTGTCGCTTCGACAACCTTGTCAACCAATTGATGTTTCGCGCTTCCCTTGGTCGAAAATGAAAGCATCGCCACGCGCGGTTCGACTCCGACAAGGGCGCGGAAGGAATCGGCGGAAGCGATGGCAATTTCGGCGAGTTCGGCGACGGTCGGATCAATGACGACTCCGCAATCGGCGAAAATTAATGCGCCTTCGTGTCCGAAATTTTTGTCCGGCACGACCATCAGCATAAATGATGAAACGGTTTTAAGTCCGGCGCGCACGCCGACGCAGTGAAGCGCGGCGCGAACCGTGTGCGCCGTCGAATTGATCGCTCCGGCGACCGAACCGTCGGCGCGCCCCAAGCGCACGAGCAGATTCGCGTAAAAAAGCGGATCTTTGACGATCTCTTCGGATTCTTCCAAAGTAACGCCTTTGGCGCGACGCAGTTCGTGATACAGCATCGCCATTTTGCCGAAATCGGATGCTTTGCGGTGATCGAGAATTTCAACGCCGTTTAAGTTCACGCCCGCATCTTTTGCCAGTTGGCGAACGATTTCATCTCTGCCGAGAATTGTGATTTTGGCAAGTTTTTCGCCCGCACAAATGGCGGCGGCTTGCACGGTGCGAATGTCTTCGCCTTCGGGCAAAATTATATGTTGCAGATTATTAGCGGCTTTCTGCCGGATTTTTTCGAGAATCATATTTTCATTTATCATTTATCATTTATCAACCGTTCAATGATAAATGATAAATGATAAATGATAAATGCCTTGCAACTTTTGTGCGATTTACTTGCTCTAATGTGCGGCATTTTCTAAACTTGAAAATATAGCAGAAATAAGGAGAAACGACCAATGACGAATTTAGAACCCGTGAAAGCGAAAAAACCGACGCGCAAAGAGAAAAGCGAACTAAAAAGCCGGATGCAGAATATGCTGATGTTTTTGCCTAATATGGTCAAACTTCTCGGCAATCTGCTGAAAGACGCACGCGTGCCGACCGCTGAAAAAGCTCTGTTTATCGCAGCAATCGTTTATGTGATTTCTCCGCTCGATTTTATTCCGGACGTTTTCCCGTTTATCGGGCAGGTTGATGATGTCTATGTCGTCGCGCTGACTTTGCTGAGACTCCTTAATCGCACGGATGAATCGGTCGTGCGCCAGCACTGGACGGGCGGCGGCGATATTGTTTCGTTGGCAAATTCGGCGGCTAATCTCGCGCCGATGCTTCTGCCGAAACGCATTTCGCGCGTACTTTCTTCGGAAGTTAAAATGGGTTCTGCCGGAAAAGCCTTAAGTTCGATAACAAAGAAAAGAGAACCGGTGATGATTGAAATTCCGCAGGTTGACGCGCCCGAAAAAATCAAAGTTGATACACAATCTTCGATGCCTAATTAATTTATTTGCTCGCACTTATTGCAAAGCGGAAACCGGCTCGGCTTCCGCTTTTTTTGTTTTTTGATTTGAAATCTTTTCCCGAAATCTGCGGAAATTAAACACAAACAGACCGAACGGCTCGATGCCGCGTTTTTCTGCCGTTTGATGATGCCTCTGATGCGCGGCGCGAATTGTCAAAAGAATTTTATTCTTCGACGCAAACGGCAAAAATCTCCGATGCGTAAAAAGATCGTGCGCGATAAAATACAAAACGCCGTAGATCGCAATTCCCAAACCTATGGGAAAAGCGATTGAATTTAATAAAGGCTTTTGGGCAAAAACGAGCAGCAAAACAGAAATCGAGCCGAAAAAGACGGAAAAAATATCATTAAGTTCAAACCTGCCTTTCCGCGCCACGTGATGCGATTCGTGAACGCGCCACAAAACGCCGTGAAAAAGCCAGCGATGGACAATATATGAAAAAATCTCCAAGCCGACGAAACCGAGAATTGTTAAAAAGGCAAATTGCATAAGATTTTAAATCGCAGCTCGCAATCAGCACGAGCGAACGGTAGTGAGCCGCGTTTAGGATAAATTAAAGTTAATTGCAAAAGAATTGGTTAAGATAGTGAAAAAGTGAAAAAGTGAAAAAGTAAAAAGGTTTATTTGGCACCGATTTCCAAACCTTTTCCGGTAAATTATTTTTATTATTCCGAAAAAATATATGCCGGAAATATCAAAAACTTTTTCACCTTTTCACTTTTAAACCTTTTCACCAATAATCAAAGACCTAATCATTTACGATAAATTTATATTGATTGATAATCATCTTGCTCACTATCGTTCGCTATACTGATTTTTTTATCTGTGTCTTCACTTGATAAACTCAAACTCGCCGAATTTTTCGGGAACGTGAAAATTCGCTTCCGTCATTCCGGTCGGCGACCACGTTAAATAACCGCGCGTCGGGTCTTTGCCGACGGCGCGAAGAATATTTCCGAGCCAGATATCGCCCGCTTTCGGCGCGTCACCATTAAACGCTTTCCATTCAACTTTTATTGCCATTATAACTTTGTCTTTTTCAATTCGCGTCGCCGATTTCATATTCGACGAATAATCCCAATCGGTTTCGCGTTTATCAGGCGTTTGATAAATTCCGAGATCGATCCATTCTCCGTTCGGCGCGATTTCAAACTCGAAATATTTGCGAAAATCTTCTCTTTTCGGCGCGAAGAAAATCTCGCACACATCTCTGTCCCAGAGCCCTTTCGTTTTGCCTGTTAAATTCGGCTTTTCGCTCATAACAATCGGCTCATCTTGATTGGCTTCAAAGCATACATAAACGGCGGAATCAGACCACAGAAGTTGTGCCGCAAAATGCCGCCCGTTCGGCGCATCTTCGCCCGACCAGTATTTCGTAACTTTTACCTTTTCAGCTTTTTTCCAATTTTTATGGTCGAGTTCTTGAACAGAAAAATCGTCTTTTATATAAATGATTTTGGTTTTATTCGTCATTTTTGTTTGCGAAAAACAGAGAAAGGCGAAAATCTGAATCAATAGCAAAGTCAAAATAAACTTTTTCATAGTGATTTATTCCGGCAAATAAAATTTATCGAATCCTTTTTTTAGTTAAACCCGATCTCAAAACTTTATCATTTGTCCAGAGTTTTGCCTCAAATTCTAAAGCAAGAGCAACATATGGAATGTCTTTTTCGTCAGTTTCACGACACAAACGAAATGCTTCAATCCAATTGCCGACGGAAATTAAATCTTCTTCGTAAAATTTTACCTGATTGACAATTGAAGAGAGCAATTCGAGAACATAATCTGTGGTGAGTTTTGTTGCTTTTTGAATTTTCGGGGCGTGTTTGAAAAGTTCGACCACAACGAATTTCGGTGAAATAAATATCAAATCTTTCTCTGCTAAATTCCGCCGAATTTTTCTGCTATCCGAAATCAAAGCCGAAATAATAATATTTGTATCAACAACAATTATTTTATTCATTTTCAGCTACTAATTTTTTAATTCGTGAACCGTGCTTATTCCACCAATCCGATTTTATTTCTTCGGAAATTTCTTCGGCTTGTTCGGCAGTCATTTTGCTGCGGCGAACGGCAAATTCGGTTTTAAATAGTGACAGAAAATCGGCAATTTCTTCATCCTCCATATTTTTTGTCGGAATAGAAATCAGAATTTTATCTTTTGTTCTGGTTGTTTCGATATCTAAGCTCATAGCGCAAATTATAATCTTATTTTTTCGATTTGAAAATTATTTTTTCGATTTTTTCTTTTTCGACGGCTGGAGATTGTTCAAACTCCAATATTCCAAATCTTTAAATTCCCTTTCCAATTCGTCCATATCGTCTTCGCCTAATTTATAAGAAAAATGTTCGCTCAAAAGACTGCGGGCTTTTGAAAGTTTCGGCAAAACTTTCCAATCATCGAGAAAATCCGAGGACAATTTGTGATATTCTTCATCATTTTCGCAGTTCTCATAATTTGAACCAGTTCTGTCCAAAGAAACAACTATCATATTCAAGTATTTCAAAACTTTGATAATATCTTTCTTTCGATATGAAACTGTTTCTTCATCCATAAATTATTTCCCCGAATTAAAAACGGTTTTTGCCGCCATTTTCGCCAGCTTCCACGTTCTGCCCCAATCTATTCCCTCGCTTTCGCCGTCTTCGCCGCGTCCTAAGATTTTGTCAACAAACATTTTACGCAAATCTTTTCCTTCGCGGCGGAGCATAAATTCTTTGGCGTAAGGTTTCGCCGTCATAAAGAAATTAAATTCGGGATCGGTGATAATTCCGATGCCTTCGAGCGTCATCAACGCCCGCATAATATAAGTAAAATTCGACGGCAGACGAAACGGATAATCGTACATTACGTCGGCTAAATCGTATGTAAGTTCTTTGAATTTAACGTCTTTGAGTTTCAGATCGAGATGAAGCGCGAACATTTTTATCACGACTTCCTTGATCTTGGATTCGTCTGCGCCGGGTTTTAAGAATTCCAGATCAATCAAATCCTGCGCGATTCCCGCCGGATCTTTGGAGACGACGTGGAAAAATGCGTCAATCATTTTTGCCTGAAGTTTCGGCGTGATTCGTCCGACCATTCCGAAATCAAAAAACGCGAGTCGTCCGTCAGGCATCACTAAAAGATTTCCCGGATGCGGATCGGCGTGGAAAAACCCGTCTTCGAGCAGCTGTTTGAGATAGGTTTTGATTAAAAGACGATTGACTTTTTCAGGCGAAACTCCGCGAGCTTGAAGTT
>JBBRVS010000148.1:0-13743 GCA_038246645.1 Pyrinomonadales bacterium | reverse complement strand
ATTGGCTCAGAAGCAGCGACGGTCAATTTAACGCGGCGCATTTCGGAGCAATGGGCGATGTGCCGATCGGCGGCGATTTCGACGGCGACGGCATCGCGGATATGAGTATTTATCGTCCTTCGACCGGAGTTTGGTATATCTTCCGCAGTTCGGATAATGGTTATGACATTAGACAATTCGGTTTGAGCGAAGATATTCCGGTCGCCGGAAATTACGACGGCGACAATAAGACGGATGTCGCGGTCTTTCGCCCGTCAACCGGAGTCTGGTATATCTGGCGAAGTGTTGACAACACCTTTGATTTCAGACAATTCGGTTTAAGCGGAGATGTTCCGACAATCGCCCGCTAAACTCGAAAAAAGCGGCAGATGAGATAAATCTGCCGCTTTGAAATAAATTCGATGATTTTTGAGATTAATAAGAAAGAATAGTGATTCCGAACCGCACTTCTTAAAAAAGTAAGGCGCGACGAGCCTGAAAATGGGTTTGGATGTAAAAGCCTTGACTGCTTGCCCTCCTCGCAGTCAAGGCTTTTTTATGTTTGGAATCTCATTACTTTATTAAGTTTTATCGAGCAGACGTGCAATTTGCTGGGTGTGCCGCATTTCGTGTCCGCCGAGCAGAGCCAGCCATTCATTAGCATTTAATGCCCCGAACGCCGGATGCGGGAATTTAGCTTCCGTGCAACCGACCGATTCAAAAAGCGGGCGCATTTCTTCGAGGATTTTTCGGGTTTCTTCCATTTTCTCGAGTGATTCGGCAATCGTCTGATTTCCCGTCGGATTAACCATTTCGGGAGCTTCAAATTTTTGCTCGCGTGCGCCGGAAAGTTTCTGCAAAAAATCCGTTGTGATATTTGCTTTTCCGTCCGAAGTTTCGCCTTTCCCTTGCGCTTCTTTGAGCAATTTAGCGCAAATCCGCACCATTCCGTTTTCGACTATCGAAATATGTTCGACGATTTTCGCAGCCGTCCATTTTTCATCTTCAGGCAGAAAATTCGCCCGTTCATCCGGCAAATTTGAAACGAGTTGTTTTAATTTTTCATAACTCTTTTCATTCGCGGCATAAATTTCATCAATTGTTTGATAGTTCATATTTTTTATTTCAATTTAGGTTTGCAAAAGGATGACAAACTTTTTCACTTTAATTGCCGAGCGCGACCGCTTGCGGGCTTAATATCAAGCGATGCCAACGCACGTAGCTGCGGACATTATTGATCGAATCTCTGAATTCTCTGACGTAAGCGGTTTCAAAATAAAGCATCGCATCTTCCGTCCAGATAAGTTTGACAATCGGACTAAATGAGACAAGCGTGCTTTCGTCGGGCAAAACGCCTTCGGGAAGATTGACGGCGGCGTTGATGTTTGTATTTGAATTACTATTTGCCGCTTTATTCGCGTTTGCGTTTGTTTCCGTATTTGTTTCCGCAGTTTCGCCCATTTCCGACTGCCTCGTTTCTTCATAAGTTTTTGAAGAAAGCAGCAATTGATTGCGAAGAATAATCGCGGCTTGCGTCGGCGCGTTGCCGATGGCATCGTAAATTCGAACCTGCTTATCGAAGGCGGACGCAACTTTTGAAGAATCAGGCGACCAGACGGGATGAACCTGCGTCGGGTAATCATCGAGAAGACGTTGTCTGCCGGTTTTTTCAACAATACGCGGTCTGCCCGCCGGTTTGAATTTTTCGCCCCGTTGATCGGCTTGATATTCAAAAATTTTCCACTCGGTTGATTTTGCCGCGAGTGCCGCCAGCGCGGAACTGTCCGGCGACCAGACGAAATAAAAATACATCAGACCTTCATTCTGCGTCAGCGGTTTTAAATTATTACCGCTCGCATCACACAGATAAATCTGCTCGGTGCGGAAGGTCAAAACCGGAGTCGGCGGCTCGCCGACCGCCGGCGTTGAAGGCGGCGCGGTTTCGGTATTGGCATTTGCGCCCGTGTTTGCCGTTTCGGTGTTGGTATTTGCGTCCGTCGGGACGGGAGTCGGTTCAATCGTCGGAACAGGCGTTGCATTATTTTCTTCCGGATTATTGATTAAACCGCTGCGTTTGCTGAGCCGCGCCATAGCGACAAAGGCAATGGAAGTCGAATCGGGCGACCAGAGAATTCTGTCGGGAAAATGAACCGCCATTCCGTCGTGCGTGATCGTTTTCAAACTCTTGCCGTCCGCGCCGTAAATATCGAGCCGAAATTGCAAAGGCTCATCCGCGACATTATGATAAATCGCCAAAACTCTCTGCCCGTCGGGCGAAGTCAAAGTCATATCAAGAATTTCCTGCGGACGATTCTGATCGAAATCGGCTTGCACCAAACCGTTTCTTTCTTCTTGCTGAACAATTTGATTTGCTTGTTCGGGCGGCGGAACGTCCGATTCAAACCGATAATTGAGCCGCAGAGCCGGAACGTCGCGCAAGGAACTCGGTGCAACCGTCGGCGATGTTTGCACGCCGCTCTGCTGACACGCTAAAGCGGGCAATAAAATTGCCAGTAAGAGAAAATTTATAAAAATTCGCTGAAACATATATTTAGATTGGTCTTTGGTCTTTGGTCTTTGGTCTTTGGCTTTTGGCTTGCGGTCTTTGGTTTTTCGTTTAAACAAACGACTCTGATTTTAAATTCAGAACCAAAGACCAAAGACCGAAGACCAAAAACCAAAGACCAAAAACCTTATATTTATCTCAAATCCGCTCCTAAATATTCCTTATAAAGCCGTTTCTGATCTTCGGACGGACTATCAACGGCGACGATTCGATAATTCGGATCGGCGCGTCCGTCGAGCGTTACTTCGATATCGCGTAATTCTTCGCGGCGGAAAATGGTTAGACGCATCTTATCGCCCGGTTTCTTTTCGCTCAAAACGTAGCTCAGAAATTGATTGCTGGCGCGTCTGCCGTCAATCGCCACGATTTCGTCGCCCGTATTCAAACCGTAAATGTACGCGGGCGTGTCCGAAGGCAAAGCGCGAACCATCAATCTGCCGTTCGTTTCGCCGATAATTCCGCCGAGAAAAGCTTTTTTCGCGCCGTCTTCTCCGGTCAAAAGCCGCAAGCCGATCGGATTTAAGATTTCGTTGTAAGCGATTTCTTCCGTACCGCGCACGTATCTGTCAAAGAAATCTTCCAAACTTTTGCCAGCCATCATTTCCGCCGCTTTCTGATAATCTTCGGGCGTGAAATTTCTGTTCTTTTTGGCAAATTCGTCGTTTAAATAACGCATTACGTCGTCCAGAGATTTCGCGCCGCCGGAATCGGTACGGATTTTTATATCGAGAAGCAGACTGACGATTTCGCCTTTATCATAATAGGAAATTTGATTATTGACCGAATTTTCGTCCTGCCGGTAATACTTGATCCACGCATCAAAACTCGAATCTTCCAGACTTGTTTCAAATCTACCCGGACGGGTTTGCAAAGCCAGAATATCGCCGGCGCGGGCTTGCAGAAATTCTTTGTCCGTCATTAAATTCGCCCGTCTGAGCAAATATGCCGAATAATACGAAGTCGTGCCTTCGGCAACCCAGAGCAGGCGCGTGTAATTTTCGTTTTCATAATCGAACGGTCCTAAAGTGTCGGGACGAATGCGTTTGACGTTCCAAACATGAAAAAATTCGTGAGCCACTAAAGCAAGAAAAGCCTTATACCGCGCTTCGGGCTGAAAGCCGTATTTGTTCCATTGCAGAGCGGTCGAGTTCAGATGTTCGAGTCCGCCGCCGCCGCGCAGATTGACGATCAGCAGATAATCTTTATAAGGCAATTCGCCAAAGATTTTGATATGCTCTTCGATGATTTTCGCCGTATCTTCCGCCATTTTGTCCAGATCGTAATTGCCTTCGCCGGTTATCACATAGCGGTGCGGTTTGCCTTGAACGGTAAATTTTTTTTCAACAAAATTGCTGACTTCAAACGGCGAATCATACAAAATATCGAAGTTCTCGGCGCGGAAGGTTTTTACCTGATTATTATTTGTTCCCGTAACGGGCTGATTCGGCATCGGAATTTCGGGAAGTCCGGTTGCAACCTTCCAGTTTCCGTACGGTTTGACGGTAATAACGGAAGGCGCGGCAATCTGACCTTTCGGGAAAAACAACAGTGCCGCCGGAGTAAAGAATGCGTGTTCATCATTTAATTCATTGGTGCGAACGGTCAATTCGTTGGAATAAACCTGATAACCGACGCGGAGCGTTTTCGCTCCCTTCGTATCAATTTCCCAGGTATTTTTGCTGGTTTTGCGCCATTCGAGAATATTTCCGCCGCCGTCCATCGCCGTAAAATCCTGTACGTGCCGCGCATATTCGCGGATCAGATACGAACCCGGAGTCCACACCGGCATTTTGAGTTCCGTTTTGGCAGGCATCTGATCCCAGTTCATCCGCATTTCGACTTCCAATAAATGCGTCCAGGGTTTCGACATCGAAACCGTAAAATTTATTTCCGGCGTTTTCGCTTGCGGCGCGACGGGCGTTGGTTTAGGTGTCGGCGTTTTTCGTTGGGCGTTTGTTTCCTGATTCATAGAAAAAATAATGGCGATAATTAAAATTCCTAAAAATTTAATATTTTGTGCTTTCCGCATTCCTTTTGCAAATTCCTCCAAAGTGTTATTTCGTTTCTCCGCTATTCTACTACGAAACGATAATTTGCTAAACTTACCACTTATGGGAGTGTTAAAATTAAAAACAAAAATCAGCGTCGAAGATTATCTGGAAGGCGAAAAAATCAGTCCCGTTAAGCACGAATATGTCGAAGGCGAAGTTTATGCAATGGCGGGAACGAGCGATACGCATAATTTGATTGCCGGTGATATATACGCGGCTTTACTTATTCATTTGCGAAATTCACGATGCCAGCCTTTTATCGGCGACATAAAAGTTCGGGTTCCACAAAATGTTTATTATTATCCTGATGTTTTAGTTTCCTGTGAGGAAAATCCCGAAGATTCGCCTTTTCGCAATTCGCCTATTTTAATTGTCGAAGTAACTTCCGACTCGACCGAACATATTGACCGCCGCGAAAAACTTCTTTTTTACCGGCAAATGCCGAGCGTTCAGGAATATGCGGTTATTGATCAACACAGAATCAACATCGAACTTCACCGACGACAGCCGAACGGAAATTGGATAACTTATTTTTTCGATGCAAGCGACGAAGAAATCGAATTTCAATCGGTCGAATTAACCTTGCCGATCACAGAAATTTACCGCCGCATTCGTTTTAACATAGATGCAAACCGAAATAACTAACGAAAAATTTTTAACCAAACCGCTTTTAATTATTTATCTCACGGTTTTCATTGATCTGGTCGGCTTCGGAATCGTCATTCCGGCTCTGCCGTATTATGTCGAAACCGAAGCCTTTCGCGCTACGCCTTTTGAAATCGGGCTTTTATTCGCGTCTTACAGTCTGATGCAGTTTATCTTCGCGCCGCTTTTGGGCAGTCTTTCCGACCGTTACGGGCGGCGACCGATCTTGTTTTTCTCGGTTTTGGGTTCGGCATTCGGCTATCTTTTGATCGGTTTTGCCTTTGCTCTCTGGATGGTTTTCGCCGGGAGAATCATCGCCGGAATCACGGGCGGAAATCTTTCGGCGGCGCAAGCCTATATTGCCGACGTAACTTCCAAAGAAAATCGCGCCAAGGGAATGGGACTTTTCGGCGCGATGTTCGGACTCGGATTCGTCTTCGGTCCGGCAATCGGCGGAATTCTGAGCCGTTACGGAATCGGCGCACCGTTTCTTTTCGCCGCCGCTTTATCGCTTCTTAATGCGGCTTTGATTTATTTTATTTTGCCGGAAACGGTCAAACCGGGAAATTATGATCCGTCAAAGATTCGCAAAAATCGCTTCGTCGAATTATTCGAATCGCTCGGCGACCGGCATTTCGCGACGCTCAACGCCGTTTACTTTTTTCTCGTTACGTCTTTTTCGATAATGACTTACGCCTTCGTCTTGTTCACCATCGAACGCTTCGGTTACACGGCGGAACAAAACGGTTATATTTTCGCTTTTATCGGCATCTTAGCCGTAATTTTTCAGGGCGTAGTTTTCGGCAAACTGGTTAAAAATTTCGGCGAAAATCCGCTGATGATCGTCGGTTCGATAATGATGGCGATCAGCTTTTTCGCGATTCCCTATATCAGCCCGGATTTCGGCGGATTAATCGGAGTTCTATTTGTCGTGGCACTTCTGGCAATCGGCAATTCGATGGCTTCGCCCGCGATTACGAGCCTCGCCTCAAAGGTCGCCAAGGAACACGAGCAAGGCAAATCGCTTGGAGTTTTGCAATCGGGCGCGAGTCTTGCCCGCGCCATCGGTCCCGCGCTCGGCGGCGTTTTGCTTAATAATTCGCTCGATAAAGTGGATAGTTTTACGATTCAGCGCACTTTTTGGACAGCGGCGGCGATTATGATTATCGCCGTGTTCATCGCAGTTTATTTCGCCAAACTCGAACGCTCCCGAATTTTAGAATAAAAATTGTAACGACGGCATTACATTAATTTTTCCAGCCCCAGGGCGCTTCCGGTGTTTCGATTTCTTTGGTCAAATCGAATTTAATGCTGAAAAATCTATCCGAACCCATTCGGCGCAGATTGTAGGTATAAGATTCGCCCGGAACCAAATCTATCCACCACGCATTGGTCGCTGCTGCCGGAAGAATATCAACGGTTTCCTGATCGGCGGGGAAGACCTGTCTGGTTGCCGAACCGCGATTGGTCGTCCAACCGCCGTACATTGTAATTTCATCGGGCTTTCCGTCTTTGTGGCGATGATCGTGTTTGAGCAGAATCCGGTCATTTTTGCGCGTCAAAACCCAGGTGCGCGAACGGTCTTCGCCGACAAAAAACGGAATGCGAATACGGTTTTTCTCGCAGACGCGAACGTGCATAACGAGGTCTTTACCCGTAAAATCCGTATCGTTTTCCGGCGCGGAAACGAGCATTCCGCCGAAGGATTTGCCGCACAGTTTTTGCAGCTCAGTCCAGAAAACCGCGCTTTGGTCAACTGTTTTGGCTTGCGGAAAAACATTAATCGTCAAAACACATAAACACGAAAGCAATAAACTTAAAGATGTTTTTTTCATAGATTTTATAATCAGCCGCCGCCCCGAAGCAGATTAAAAAATCAATAGTTGATAACTTTTTCTTCTCTAATCTTATTCGGCTTGCCTTTATTCTTTTTTATTCTGACGATAAAGATTTTATCATATTCCGTCTCGGCGAGGGCTTTATATTTTTCCTGCCCGATCAGCATATTGGCAAGCGCGGGCGTGGTCGAATTATGCCCGACGATGACGATTCGCTTAAAACGTCCGGCGGTCGCAATTTCCGCAATTTCCTTTAGATCGCGATGATTATAAAACTGAATCATCATCCGTTTTTTTCGCGCAAACGGTCTGGCGGTCGAAATCGTTCGCTTAAACTGCGAAGAAAAAATCGCGTCAGGCTTATATTTTTCAACGATTTCAGCAAATTTCTCCGCCCGTGCTTCGCCTTCCGGCGCAAGGCGCGGGTCCGGCGTAACTTCCTCTTCCGTCTTATCCTTTTCAGCGTGGCGGATCAAAATGATCGTCAATTTCCGGTGCTTCTGTTGACCGAAAACATCAGCTCCCGCCAAACCGAAGACAAATAATCCCAGTAAAAAAGAAATAAAGATTTTCATAAATTATACAAAAGAAAAGATTTTTGAAGTTTTACGCAAGACAAAAGTTTAGAGTTTCACAAGTTACAATAAATAAGAAACTACTCAAAAACACAAAATAATCGGTTAAGCGAGTGGTCTTTAGAGCGGCTCGCTTAACCTAATTTTATTATTTTTTATTACAAATACTTTGCCGAAGTTTACTTGATAAATTCGCCATTGCCGCCGATCTTTTTCAAATTATCAATTTTCCGGGTTACGGATTTTTTCCGCGTTTCCGCCTTATGAGCAAAACCCGTCAGAGCAAAAACAAACAAAATCAATACGGCAAATATTTTCATAAATTAAGTTAAATGATTAATATTATTTTTCTAAAATATGAAGATATTCAAGCGTTTCGGTTGCCTTATGATTTCTGTTCTCGGTTTTATCGGCTTTGAATCTTTGATATTCGATAGTTGCCAGATCGTATCTGCCGTATTTTTCCATTATTTTTCTTACTTCTACTTCCGACATTAAGCCTTCGTTGTTATAGCTGAGAAAAATATATTTGAATTCGGCATTTTTGATTAAGTTCTCAAAAACATTCGCGACTTCGCGTTTTTGACAATACTTTGAACGCTCGTAATTTCTCAAACCCGTTTTGCCGTTCGGTGTGAAATTATCATATCTGGCAATCGTATTTAAAAGATGATAATTTGCGCCGTATTGCCGCGCATTATACGGCGGATCGAGATATAAAACATCGCCTTCGATTTTTTTTATTAGGGAATTCGCATCTTCATTAAAAACTTCGGGGTCAATGTTAATTATTTCAACTCCTTAATTTTACAGCTCAGTCCTGTAAAATTAAAGTTGTCCCTTAATTCCTTAATACAACCTTTTATGAAACGATGTTCTTCTCCAGCGTAATTAATTTCCCAATTAGGGTATCCATTCCAATCATAAGTTTCGCCCCATTTATCAGCATTCGTATTTGCTTTTTCAGTATCAATCGTAATTGTAATTTCAAATTTTTTAGTAATCTTCATACTTCATTCTTCACTCATATAAAACTATAAGTCATGTATTTATCATGTTTACGTCAATCGGTCAATACCAAAATACGAACTTGTACGACTTGAAATTTTTACCGCTTAAATGAACGGATCCGCTCAAAGGAAGGACTTAATAAAGTTTTTAGAATATAAATAGTGAGAAAACTAAATCAGTTTGCATTGAAGACCTGAAAATTTAACTAAAAGTTGAATGTTTTAGAAAATAAATTCATCCTTGAAAAATAAATTTTCGATGATATACAAGAAATTCTTCTCGCCCATTTATATCTAAATCCAAAATTTCTTGGTTGTTAGAAATATTTAATCTTGCAATGTTCTCTTTTGAAAGTTTATTTGATATTAAGAGTCTTTTTCAATTGTGAAAGTTATTAATCCAATGCCTTTGTCAAATAATTTATCAAATAGCGGAGAAATCAATATGCCGTTTTTTGTATTTACTCTTTCTTCATTATTACTGTGAATCCAAGGTTTTATATGACTTGCAATTAATAATCTCTTGTCATCAATTCCTGTAATCGGACAACTTTTCATTTCAGATAAAAGTTTCGCCCGAAAATATAATTGTCCAATTCTCACTTTTTGATTGACAACTGTTTCTGTTTTTTCAAATTTTTTCGTTTCTACAAGTTTTTTCGTTTTTTTGAAAACAACTTCATTTTTTTCGACCGTAAAAAATCCCAAGTCTTTATTTTCAACTTGTTCTAAAAAATTGGTGAGCGCGTAAACTCCTTTTGCTATTCTTGTAAATCTTGGGTCTCTTTGAACTCTTTCCTGAATCGTAAAATCAGGAGTCTTGCCGATAATTTTCGATTTATCTTTGTAATTCCAAATTTCCTTGTAAAGAAGTTTTAGCGGCGCGTAATTTCCATTGTTACGCATCACTTGTTCGATGGCTTCCGAATATGTTAAATCCTTTTCAAACATAAATGATTTTTTCACGATTGTCTTCGATGTTTTTAACAATTATACCTTTTAATTTTATGGCAAAATATCTGTTTTTATCGAGAAACTTTAAAGAATTTTCGCAAACAATTCTGAATTTGCCGATAAATTCCCTTAAATTTCCGATGTTTGATAAATCATTTTCGTTTTCAGTAAATTTTACAATATCCAAATAAGGCGGATGCATCAAAACGAATTGCGGACTTTTAACGGATAATTTTTCAAAAGCCTCGCTGAAATTTGAATTTACCGGTTCGGCATCCAACGAATTACATTCTTTGATAAAAAAATCTTGTTCGGCAGAAACTTTTTGCCGAACGTAATTTACAATTTCGGGATTTATATCGAAACCGATATATTTTCTGCCCAGTTTTTCGCACTCAAAAAGCGTTGTGCCGCTTCCCATAAACGGTTCAAAAACGGTTTCGTCTTTTTTGGTGTAGCGTCTGATTAATTGATTCGGAATTTGCGGAATAAAATTTCCGTGATAAATATTAGCGTGCTTACCGCTTTTATCTCTTTCTTTGATGAGCCACAAAGAATCCGTGTTAATATCGGAATCTTTCCAGTTTTCGATGTCTAAATCATTGTGCTTCATGAGTTTGTTGAATCATACAAACATTTTTCCTTTTGGAAACGAAGACTATCAAGCGTGCTGTCGAGGATAGATTTATGAAAGGTAGTCTTCGATGCAGCTTCCGCATTGAGAATAAGCTGTCTGGTTCCAAAAATGTCTGGATTGATGAGCAAAATTCCTTTGAGTATCTTTCTCGTATTTGTCTAACCCGTCAACTTGCAAAAATACCGAATAATTAATTTGTCAATTTCTGAAAATTAATAATTCCAACCGGGCTAAGGTTTTTGAAATTCAGCCGTTTTGCCTTCATCACAGGCTTCGACGGTTTTAGTGGCAGTTTCGGCTTTTGTTTGTTCGGCGGGCAAGCCAAGTTTTTCGCGGACAAATTTTTCGGCTTCGGGTTCAATTAATTCACCGTTGGCAATATGCGCTTTTTTGGTCAGCGTATCGCCTTTTTTACTTAAATTTGCCGGTTCGAGAAAAATATTCCAGGGCGAACCCCAATTTCGCGTGTCGCCCGTTTCCTTGCGATATTCGTAATGCAGGGTTTTTAGTTTTGCGGCTTGGCTGTCCGATTCATAAACGACCGGAAAAGTAATCTTAAAATTCTCGATACTTGTTTTCATCGCCGCCACCGTATCATATTCGCCGACTCCGATAATTTCAAAACCGCTCGCTTTATATTTTTCGTAAAGTTTTTGCACAAAAGGTGCTTCGTGTTTCCAGTTCGGACACCACGGCGCAAAATAAACGACTAAAACAAGTTTTTTGCCATTCACAAACTCGCGCAGATTGATCTCTTTATCATCTTGAATGCTTTTATATGTCCAATCTTTATATTTAAATTCCTTTTCCTGAATCGGTGCTTGCTCGGTTTGCGCGAACGCAAAAGCAGAACTCATCAATAAAATTGCCAATATCAAAAATATTTTCATCTTCTGTCCAAAACTCCTTATAGCGAAAGACTAAACTTTTCGATGCCGAAAAACAAGAAAAAGGTGGTAAATGATTAATCAGCAGGAGCGAACGGTAGTGAGCGCGTTTACGGGCAAGTTACTCGATTTTGCCTTAAACCTGCTCACTACCGTTCGCTCGTGCTGATTTAAAGATCATAAACCTGCAAATAGTTTGACTTCGATTGTCAGATTCTTTGTTGCGACATTCGCCGGATTTTGACTGTCCTGCGCTGTGATTGTAAAATTCCAAACACCTTTGATCGCAGGTTTTCCGTCAATTTCTCCCGTTTCGGAATTGAGTCTTAAACCAAAGGGCAGATTTCCCGAAGAAACCGTCCAGACAAAACTGCCCGAACCGCCTGCCGCTTGCAGATTTTGACGATAGACTTTGCCGCGCCGCGCATTCAGTAAATTCAGTGTCGTGATCTGCACTGCCGAAGTGCCGAATTCATAAGCGCCGAGATTGAACGTGCCATTTACCGGACGCGTTTCGCTCTGCTGATGTTTGACGTATTGACGAACGACATTATTTGTCGGCAAAACATCGAAGAGCAAATTTGTTCCGGCATTGATTGCGGCGGAACCGGAAGCAAGCCGGAAATTCTGCGCGGCAAAATCAACAAAACCGGGCAAAGTTCCGCTAACGAAAGTTCCGTCATTATTGACTGTTCCCGTCGCTGTTCCGTGCGAGATGCGCCAGTTCGGTTTTATCCAATTATGCGAAATCGTCAAGATTCCCGTGTCGTCAATCAAAGCTAAATTCGTGCCGTTTGCCGTGTTGTAAAAAATATTATTGCGCGCATCGCAGGTTTCGTCGTTTGACGAAAGACGAAAAAGTGTCGTGTTTCCGCTTCGCGTCGAAACGACCGTGTTGTTGTAGAAATAAAGTTTGCCTTTGCGGTAAGTGGTTTCGTCGCCGCCATCGCCGCCGTAATGCAAAATCTGCGAATTTCCCGCGCCGTCCGGTTCGATCAATAAATTCCCGTAAACAAAGGTTTTGCGATATTCGGGCGCGTTGCGAATCTGAATGCTGTCTTCGCCTTCGACCAGATCGAGCTGCCGATTTCCCGCTTCGATCCAGTTATAGCGCACGACAGTTCCCGCCGAACGATCTTTCAGCGCGTTGCCGTTTGCGCCTGCACGCATCGCGCCGAAGCGATTGTATTGAAACGTGATTCCGAGTGCCGCCGTGTAATTGTTGTGCTGAAATGAGCTTCCGACAATGCCGTTGCCGAAAATATAATTGCCTTCGACCAAGATGTTGCGCGAAACGGTTTCATCGCTTGATGCGACAAAAAAACCGTTGGCGCTGTCGTGCATTTTGTTGTTGCGAATCGTGATATTTTCGCCTTTTTCAATATAGATCGAAGAAGCCGCGCTCGAATAAGTTTGCGTATTTCCATTATCGTCGGTGAATTGATAGGCGGGATGTGCACTGCGTATTTCGAGATTTTCGATGACGATATATTTCGGCATCGTATCGGCGGGAATGTTCGCGCTCCCGATTTTTATCACGCCGCGTTGTTCGCTCGGAAAATTGAGATTAAGCGGCGTAACCGCGCCGTTTCCGTCAATCACGGGCAAATCGCCCGCTTCGTTCGGAACGCCGCGCACGGTGATCGGCGCGGCGGCAGTTCCTTGCCGGCAAATTACCCATTTTTCCTTGTAAGGCGTTTGCTTCCAATGAATTAAAACCAGATCGCCGGGCTGCAAGCTCGCCCACGGGACTTCGGCAATCGTGTCCAACGCCGTATTCGGTTTTACTTCATAAACCGCCGCGTTTGTTTCGATAGCGGCAAAAACTAAAATCAGCCCGAACAGGAATAAAAATTTTTTCATATCAACCACATATTTCCAAAAGCGAGTTTTGTTTGATTTCGGGAGGTTAAAAAAGTAGCTTTAAGAATCTTTTACTTTTTCATTTTATCATTCGCCGGATTTATCCGTCCACAACTATTTTTAACCGTGTTTAAACTAAAAAAGGAAACAAGTGTTAAAACCCGTTTCCTCAATTACTTTCAAATCAATTCAAATTTTTCCAAACAATTTTACGAGAAAAACACGGCGACTGATTTTTCGTAGAAATTATTTTTTAATTTACTTTGAAAGATCGTTTAGTTTTAATTTTTTATAAAATCCAAAACTAATCAAAAATCAGTTTTTGCTCCAAACACCGATCCGCTTTTGAACCAGCGATTCAACATTGATCGGGACATTGTCAGCTCGCGCCTGACGAATAAATTCAAGGTCAATTTTGAAAATACGAAGTTTCGTCGCCTGCTCGACCGAAAGATCCGACAATCCTTCGCCCTGCATTTCTCTGACGAATTCGGGCGTAACTTTGAAAATTCTCAATTTTACGGCTTCTTCGGCGGAAAGACTGGCAAATCCGGCTGACTGCATTTCGCGCAAGTATTCCGGCGTGATTTTGAAAATGCGGAATTTGACCAGAGCTTCGAGCGAATCGTCTTTAAATCCCATCGCGGCGACCTGGCGGGCGAAATCGGCATCAATTTTGAAAATCCGCGCTTTGACGAGGTCTTCCATATCGAGATTCGGAAAACCGATCGAGTTCAT
>JBBRVS010000147.1:0-13754 GCA_038246645.1 Pyrinomonadales bacterium | reverse complement strand
TCAACTCTCTACTGCTTTTTACTGTCGTTATCAAAGTAATATCCGGTTTGTTAGCGGCAATGTCTCCATCATTTGCTTTGAATTCGGTGATTTTGCTTCCTGATACGCTGGCAGTTTTTCCGATACTGTTGGCTATTTATTTTCTTGTTACTGCTTATAAAAAGCCCGGTTTTCTGCCAATTTTGCTTTCAGGCATCTGTCTGGGACTATCATGTTGGATGAGAAGCAATTCGCTTTTAATGCCGCTTTTTTTCGGTGTTGCCGTTTTTCTTTTATTTGAAGGAAAAAATAAATATATTTATGCGGCGATATTAATTTTGGCAGCTATTCTGACCGTTGCGCCAATTACGATTCGGAATGCGATTGTTTATCGCGAATTTGTCCCGATTTCGCTCGGTGCAGGACAGATTCTCCTCGAAGGAATCGGCGATTATGACAAGGAACAAAAATTTGGTATTCCTCATACTGATTTTGGAATTTGTCAGATGGAAGCCCGGATATATAATCGACCTGATTATGCCATTACCCTTTTCGGAGCAGACGGTATTAAACGAGATCGGATGCGAGTAGCTCAGGGACTGCGATTTATTAAAGAACATCCGTTTTGGTTTTCAAAAGTCGTTATCCAAAGAGCTTTCTCAATGTTTAAATTAGAAAGAGCACAAAAAATTTCAAGAGAAATCCCTGTGACCCACTCAATTTCAAACCTCGACTCGGCAGAGATAAAGTGGCAAATTTCAGCTGATTCACTGATTCAAAGCGGTAATATTATTTCGTCAAAGGCTTCGGTATCGAAATCAACTGACGGAAGCAGTATAGTTTTGCAAACGGATGACACAAGATTTGACCCTCAATTTTCTGTTGAAACTATTCTCTTAGAAAAAAACCAAGACTATATTCTGGATATAACTTATTACATAAAAAAAGGAAGAAATTCAATAAAAGTTATTGGGTTGGAATCAGGAAAAATAGGGTGTAATTAAAAGTGGGACACAGAAATATCAATAATTTTTGATGACGATTTTGACTGCTATATATTGTAGATAGATTTTTAAAAGCACAATATACAGCACTAATTTTGTCAATTTTTAAAAGTCTGTTGAATTTGGCGAAAAGTGTGTCCCACTTTTAATTACACCCATTTGAATCCGCAGGATACGGAACTTATTGACATTGTTTCGCCGAATGAAAGACCGCATCGGATTACTTTTTCAAGTATTTACCAACTGTCGTTCGGACGTAATCGGGCAATCGGCAGTAACTGGAATCGGGTTGTTGACGGTATTCTCGGCGGTTGGCAATTGCAAGGTATCTTTGAGCGCCAATCGGGCGAACCGCTGATCTTCGGAAACGTTTATTACAACGGCGATCCGAATGAACTTGTCAACCGGCTCGGCAAAAAAGATTCGGAAGGAAGACGCTACGGAATTGATATTCCGGCGTTTGATACTTCCGGCTTTTTTATCAACGGCTCGGCTCCGGCTTTTGCCAATAATTATACGAGCAGTTCGACCAACACCTTGCGTTCATTCCCTTTAACGACCGGAAAATTCCGCAATCAACACTTTTTGAAATTTGATGTCGGCATTTCCAAAGACTTCCAGGTTCGTGAAGGAATGAAATTCCAGATCAGAGTCGAAGCCATCAATCTGCTGAATCGTCCGTATTTTTCGGGACTCAATCTCGATCTGACGAGCGGATCATTCGGTCGGGCAAATACGCAGCGTCAACCGCCGAGAGATATTCAGATCGGCGGAAGATTCACGTTCTAATTCAGCTTTGAATTTGAACACAATTTGTTTTTAAGAAAGCTATCGCCGAAAATAATAGAAAGATAAGTAAAACAAAAAAGATTTCTTAAATTTTTTAGAAAAAACACCGTTCGCTAAATTCTTTTAAGCAGGTGAGCAAAAGTTCTGCGATGTTTTGAGTCCACGCTTTAGCGTGCCTTTCCGCCGCGCTTCGCTGGCGGAAAGGCACCTGAAGGCGGGACTCAGAAATTTTCAAAATGTCCGATTATATATGCTCACCTGCTTAATTTGTTAAGAGAGCGGTCGAAGTGCGTTTATAAACCGCCGAAAATAATTATGAAATACTTAAAAAATATCTTGCTTCCTTTGTTGGTTTTCTGTTTTTTTTCGAGCGCGTTCGCGCAAACCGCTTCTGAAAACTCTTTTGCTTCAAAGGTTTTGGTTGCCGATAACGGGAACGGAACATATAAAAATCATATAAATTGCCGTCGAGCTTTATGAATTGCCATGCGGCTTTAGCTGACGGAAAAGGTTAATTTTCTAAAAGGCTTTAGCCAAACTGTAGAAAGAATTTAAAATTCCTTGTTGCTTTAGCTTAAGCTGTGCAGATGATTGATGTTTTTTAATAAATTCGGCTAAAACCTTGATTTAATTGCTACAACATTCCGTCAGCTAAAGCCGCACGGCAATTCATAGAAAGATTTTTTACGAATTTTACAAAGGAAATAATCACTTAAAATTTACAAATAAATGAACTTAAAGGGTTTGCAAAACAAAATTTAAGTGTAAAATCTAACGAATGAATTTTCTCGGAATTGATGTCGGAACAGGCGGTTCACGCGCGATCGTAATTGATGAAAACGGCAGAGTTATCGCTTCGGCAAATGCCGCGCACGCGGATTTTGCTTCGCCTGAAATCGGTTGGGCGGAGCAATCGCCGGACGATTGGTGGCATGCTGTCGTGGCGGCGATTCGTGAAGTTTTGCACACGATAAACGCCGGAGAAATCGGCGCAATCGGTTTTTCGGGACAGATGCACGGCTCGGTTTTTCTCGATGAAGCGGACAAAGTTATTCGCCCCGCGCTGCTCTGGTGCGATCAGCGAACCGGAAAACAATGCGCGGAAATTACCGAAAAAACGGGCGCGGAAAACTTAATAAACTTAGTTTCAAATCCGGCGGTTACGGGTTTTACTTTGCCGAAACTGCTCTGGTTGCGCGAAAACGAACCGGAAAATTGGAAAAAAGTAAAAACCGTTTTGTTGCCGAAAGATTATATTCGGCTGAAACTTTCCGGAGATAAAGCGAGCGATGTTGCCGATTCTTCCGGCACGCTGCTTTTTGATGTGAAGAATCGAAAATGGTCGAATGAAATGCTCGAGGCGTTTGAGATCAATAAAAATCTACTTCCAAAAGTTTATGAATCTATTGAAGTTACGGGTAAAATTTCAAAAAGTGCGGCGGCGGAAACCGGTTTAAAAAGCGGAACTTTATTGGTTGCCGGCGCGGGCGACAATGCGGCGGGCGCGATCGGTATGGGAATTACGGAAGCCGGAAAAACGAGTGCGACAATCGGTACGTCAGGCGTGATTTTTGCCGTAACGGACGCGCCGAAACTGGATTTAAAGGGCAGAATTCACACGCTTTGCCACGCCATTCCCGAACGCTGGCATAATACGGGCGTAACGCTTTCCGCCGGACTTTCCTTAAAATGGTTTCGCGCAAATTTCGGCGAGGGGAAATCTTTTGATGAATTGACAGATGAAGCCGCGAAAATTCCGGCAGGCGCAGACGGCGCGATCTGGCTGCCGTATTTGATGGGCGAGCGCACGCCGCATCTCGACCCGTTTGCCCGCGCAGCATTTGTCGGTTTAACGGCAAGCCACACAAGAGCGCATCTGACACGCGCCGTTTTGGAAGGCGTGGCTTTCAGTTTGCGCGATTCAATAGAGATTTTTAAGGAATCGGGCGCGGAAATTTCGTCGGTCAGGCTCGGCGGCGGCGGCGCGAGATCGAAACTCTGGCGGCAGATTCAATCGGATGTTTATGGGAAAACGGTTGAAATTATCGAAGCGGACGAAGGCGCGGCGTTCGGCGCGGCGATTCTTGCCGGAGTCGGTTTCGGACATTGGAAATCGGTTGACGAAGCGTGCGAAAAAACGATTCGTGTGGCGGAAAAAATCGAGCCGAATCAGGAAGCGTTTGAAAAATTGAATCGCAATTACGAAGCGTATAAATTACTGTATTCCGCGCTTCGTCCGGCGATGCGGATTCTGACGAGTTAAGAAAAGATTTAACCGCGAAACACGCGAAAGACGCTAAAATAAAATACAAAAAATCGTAGTTGATGCGCGTCATTTATAAAATTTAAAATCTGACTTTAATGAATTACGTTAGTAAGAAAAACTATAAACTGTTAACTTTTAACTATTTAGCCGCAAATAATTTACCCTTAACAGGTAAAAATTTATAGTTCGTTTGTCGAATTCTTTCTGGCATTTTTATATATCCAATCAGCTACAAAAAATCTTTTTTCGTGTATTCCGCGTATTTCGCGGTTGAAATAAATGGAGTTATAAAATATGAGCAACGATAAATATTTACCAAAACCTGAAGATAAATTCACTTTCGGATTGTGGACGGTCGGCAATCGCGGGCGCGATCCGTTCGGCGATGCGGTGCGTCCTTCGATGTCGCCCGTCGAACTCGTCAAACTTCTGGCGGATGTCGGCGCCTACGGCGTAAATTTTCACGACAACGATCTCGTGCCGATTGATGCGCCCGCAAACGAAAGAGATTCAATAGTTTCCGAATTTCGCAAGGCTTGCGAAGACCACAATATCAAAGTTCCGATGGCGACCGTTAATCTTTTTTACGAAGCGGTTTTTCGCGACGGCGCGTTCACCGCCAACGATGCACAGGTTCGCGCTCTAGCCGTCCAAAAAACGATGAGAGCGATGGATTTAGGCGCACAGTTCAGCGCGGAAACTTTCGTTTTGTGGGGCGGGCGCGAAGGCGTCGAAACCGACGGCTGCCGCCGGACAACGGACGCGATCAAGCGTTTTCGCGAATGTTTGGATTATCTGTGCGAATATAACATCGCACAAAATTACGATTATAAATTCGCGCTCGAAGCCAAACCGAACGAACCGCGCGCCGATATTTATTTTCCGACGACCGCCGCATATTTAGCGTTTATCGAAACTTTGGAACATAAGGAAATGGTCGGCGTAAATCCGGAAGTCGCGCACGAACAGATGCCGGGCTTGAATATGATGCACGCCGTCGCGCAGGCTTGGGAAGCCGGAAAACTTTTTCATATTGATCTGAACGATCAATATCCGGGCAGATACGATCAGGATTTGCGCTTCGGTTCGGTCAGCCCGAAGCAATCTTTCTGGCTGGTGAAATTCCTCGAAGATGTCGGCTATTCCGGTTCGCGCCATTTTGACGCGCACGCTTACCGCACGGAAGATTACGAAGGTGTCAAGGATTTTGCGCGCGGCTGTATGCGGACCTATTTGATCTTGAAAGACAAAGCCGCTAAGTGGAATGCTTCGGAGAAAATTCAGGAAATTCTGGCGGAAATTAATGAGACAAACCGCGAAAATCTGATCGGAAAATTCAGCGCGGAAGCTTCATTAAAACTTCTTTCAACCGAATTCGACCGCGCAAAATTAGCGTCAAAAGGTTTGAAATACGAACGGCTCGATCAATTGACGATGGATATTTTGTTTGGTGTCGAGTAAATTTTCGGTAGAAAAATGTAATTGATAAGGTTTCAGATTTTATAAATTGCTGTGAGCTGTATGAATTGCCGTTTGCTTTAGCTGACGGACTATTTTAGTAAGTAAATTCAGGCTTTAGCCAAATCTGTAGAAAATTAAAAATTCCTTATTGCTTTAGCTTAAGCTGTGCGGATGATTGATATTTTTTATAAATTCGGCTAAAGGCTTTAGGAAGAACTACTTTTTCCGTCAGCTAAAGCAGACGGCAATTCATAAAATTTAAGACTTACTCAGTTACAAAAAAAATATGAAACTAATAAAAAATTTACACATAATTTCGGTTTTCACAATTTTCGCTTGTTTAATTTTTGCAATCGCTTGTGTTCAGGCACCGGAGCAAAATTCGGCTAATGCGGTGCAGAATAAATCGGGCAAGATTCGCATCGGTTTTTTGATGGATTCCTTAAAGCAGGAACGATGGCAGAAAGACCGTGAGGCTTTTGTCAGGCGCGCCGAAGAATTAGGCGCGGAGGTTCTCGTTCAAGCCGCTGACGGCAATAGCGAAACGCAGATCAAACAAGCCGAAAGTCTTTTAACGCAGGGCGTTGACGTGATCGTTCTGGTTCCGCAAAATTCGGAAGTTGCCGGAGCGATTGTCGAATTGGCAAAACGCCAGAATGTTCCGGTGATTTCCTACGACCGGTTGGTGCGCAACAGCGAACCCGATTTGTATATTTCATTTGACAACAAAAGAGTCGGCGAATTGCAAGCGAAATACCTGGTCGAAAAAGCTCCGACGGGCAATTATATTCTGATCGGCGGCGCACCGACCGATAACAATGCCAAACTTCTGCGCGAAGGTCAGATGGAAGTTTTGCAGCCTTTTATTGACCGCAACGACATCAAGATCGTCGCCGATCAATGGGCGCGTGAATGGCTGGCGGACGAAGCTCTGAAACACACGGAAAATGCGCTGACGATCAATAATAATAATGTTGCGGCAATTGTAACTTCAAATGACGGTACGGCGGGCGGTGCGATTCAGGCGCTGAACGCCCAGAAATTAAACGGCAAAGTTCTGGTTTCGGGGCAAGATGCCGAACTTGCCGCGCTTCAGCGAGTTCTTGCCGGAACGCAGACGATGACGGTTTATAAATCTGTTTCAAAACTCGGTAAACGAGGCGCCGAAGCCGCCGTCGCGCTTGCCAAAGGCGAAAAACTCGAAACGACCAAAACGGTTAATAACGGCAAAATAGATGTTCCGTCAATCCTGCTCGAACCGATTTCGATTGATAAAACTAATGTGGACATCGTCATCGAAGACAATTTTCACAAGCGCGAAGATGTTTATAAAAATGCTCCGGGCGGACAGAAATAAGTTTAAAAGTGAAAAAGTGAAAAGGTGAAAAAGTGAAAAAGTTTTCGGTATTTGTCAGTTTAGGTCTTCGGTCTTTGGACTTTGGTCTTTGAAAAAATCGGTTAAGTGTTGCGCCCTTATTAAACAAAAACGCCCGAATAGCAGAGCAAAAATTCAAAGACCAAAGACCAATTCAATTAAGAAATTTCGTAACTGATTAGGACTGGAGCGCGAGCGTCCCGCTTGCACGCGGCGAGCCAAGCAAGACGCGCTGACAGCTTTCGGTAACAAAAAAGTTTCGGATAAATCAAGCAATGCGCCTGTTCTCGCTTCGCTTGAACGCACTTGAAAAGCGGAACGCTCTCGCTCCAGTCCTTGACTTAATCAATTAAGAAATTTTTTATTTTTGTGCAAAATTGTTTGCGAAAAAAGCTGAACTTTTAAACTTTTTTACCTTTTCACTTTTAAACTTTAATAAACTACCATCTATAAAATGGCAACGACCTTTCAACAACATATCGTTCAGGAATCGGCGGCTTTATCAGATTCGTCGGTTGAATTGCAATGGCTTTTGTCGGGAATTATTCTTGCGAGCAAATTGATCGCAGCGCAGGTTCGACGCGCCGGTTTGACGGATATTATCGGCTCGGCGGGCGAAACTAATATTCAGGGCGAAATTCAGCAAAAACTCGACGTTTATGCCGATGAAACCTTGATCAAATGCCTGAGCGACCGCGCAAGCGTCGGCGTTCTCGCCTCGGAAGAAAACGAACATCCGATTCTTCTGAGCACCGCGCCCGAAGCGCATTATGCCATCGTTTTCGATCCGCTTGACGGTTCTTCAAACATTGATGTTGCCGTCACCATCGGCACGACTTTTTCGATTTTCCCGCGCCCTGAAAACGCTGATGTCAATGATCCTTTAAGCTGGATTTTGCAGCCCGGAAACAAACAGATCGCCGCCGGATATATTGTTTACGGTTCTTCGACCGTGCTTGTTTACAGCCTCGGCAACGGCGTTCACGGTTTTACGCTCGATCCTTCGATCGGCACTTATGTGATGACGCACGAAAATATCCGAATGCCCGCGCAGGGCGATTATTATTCGTGCAACGAAGCCTATAATGAATTTTTTCCGCCGAAATTCGTTAAATATGTCAGGCATCTGAAGGACGGCGGTTTGGGGAAATTTTATTCGTCGCGTTTTATCGGTTCGCTGGTCGCCGATTTTCACCGCACACTTCTTCGCGGCGGAATTTTTATCTATCCCGAAACAAAGAATTTTCCCGAAGGCAGATTGCGCCTTTTATACGAAGCCAATCCGATTGCCTTTCTCGCGCACCAATCCGGCGGAATGGCAAGCGACGGCGAAACTCCGATTTTAGAAATAAATCCGACCGAACTTCACCAGCGCACGCCCCTCGTCGTCGGCGGAAAAATCGAGATGGAAGAATTTAAAAAATATTGTTTGTAAAGGATAAATTTCATTCTTTCGCGCCGTAGCTGATTAGAAGTTGTTTGATCTCGTCGGAATCAGTTTTCTGCAAAGCCGTTTCGCCGTCTTCATCTTTCAAATGCGGATTTGCGCCCGCTTCCAATAAGATTTTTGCAGCTTCAAAATTTTCTTCATAACAAACCAGCATTAAAGCGGTTTTTTTACTTTTATCCCGAATATTTACGTCTGCGCCTTTAGCGATTAATAAATTAACAATCTCAATTAAAATTTCTTCATCTTCAGAAAATTCATCTATCATCAAGAGCGGGGTCCGATTATGTTTTGATTTGAGATTCACTTTTGCACCGCGTTCAAGCAAAAATTTTATGATTTCAAGATTTCCGTGTTCGACAGCAACATGAAGAGCCGTCTGATTATTTTTATCTTTTGTGTTTACATTAAATCCAGAAATAATTAATTGTTTTACTGTTTCATTTTCTTCGCTTGCGATAGCTGTAAATAAAGGAATTTCTGACCATATGTCAACCACTACACCAACAGATTCAAGTCCTTCAATTTCCAAATAGAATTTAATATTCGGCTCAATAACTTCTCTAATTTGAATAGAACGATTTTCGCCTTGAAAATATTCTGCAGAAACTTTTAAATCATATTGTGCTCGCGGAATTAAACTAAATTGTGCAACACCTTCCTGATTTGTTATTGCAACGAATTCCTGCTTTGTTTTTGGATTTATAAGTTTTACCTCGGCATCCGGAATTACGTCATTGTTCGGATCACAAATCGTAAAAGAAATCTGACTCGTCTTTGAATAATCTTTGCTTTGAGAGTTAACCGTTTTATCTGTTTCAGGTTGCGGCGAAATGGTTGTTTGCGCCTGCGTAATTGCCGAAAGTGTCAGGGTTGCGCCGATAACTCCGGCGGCAAGGCGCGAAGCGTTTCTCGTAATTTTATAAAGTTTCGTGTCGGCGGTTTGCACTTTTCCGTTCGGCAAACGAACATAACGAACGCAGATTTTTCCGGCGTTTCGGGCGACGAGTTTTCTCGCTTCGCGGCGCGGCATCGCTGACAGATTGTACACGTCTTTTTCGCAGCTTTGACAAAAACGCACTAGTTCATCGCCGTTCATTTCATTCCAATCTTTCGAGCAGGGCAAGGGCGATTTGATCGAATCGAGATAAGATTTTTCTGACATAAATTTTTCCTTTTAAGTTTTGATTTGAATGATGCGGCAACCGGCGGAAAAGGTTGTAATTTGCGGGAGAAAAATTTAGTTACTGATGCCGCCGCAAAATGATTTTAACCGTCGAAGACAAATGACAAAAGAAGTCCGATTTCCAGTTCGGCGGGCGCAGAGCACAATGGCATTAAGTTAAGCGATAACTTCTTATTATCTTGCACTTAGACTTGTCCGGCGAGGTCACAAAACTCGCACAAAAAGCCTCTAAGTCGCGTTTACTTATATTTTAAAGGTTGAATGGGGCAAGAAGTTGCTTCCGCCATTAACTATTGTTTCTGTAACCTATTGACGGCATTGAAGTAATCCTTAACTTAATGCCATTGGGCTCTGCGCCCGCTTGACTCGAGTTTTTAAGGACATCACTATTTTGCAGCATTCACCGCATCGGTTAAAACTTGTGAAACAGTCTAAAATCTCAAACTGCGTCGGCATCAGTTAATTATCTCAAAATGGTTTGACAGATTTTAAGTATTTTTTCGCTTTTTCGGCAACCGCTTGCGTGTTTCCCTGCCGAATTGCGGTAACGTCAACCAGATCCGTACCGACACCGACGGCTCCGGCGCGAAAAAAATCTGCGATTGTTTCCAGACTTACGCCGCCGGTCGGCATAATTTCGATCTGCGGGAAAAGAGTTTTCAGGGTTTTCAGGTATTTCGCGCCGCCCATTACGTCGCACGGGAAAACTTTGACGCAGTCCGCGCCGGCTTTATGCGCGGCTAAAACTTCGGTCGGCGTTAAACAGCCGGGCATGACGGCGATCTCGTTTTCACGGCAGAATTTGACGGTTTCCGCATCAAAAGCCGGACTCACGATAAATCACGCTCCGGCTTTGATACATTTTTCGGCTTGGTTTTTATCCAAAACAGTTCCCGCGCCGATCAGAACTACCGAATTTTCTCCGCTCAATTCATTGATTAAATCCGGCGCATTCGTCACGGTCATCGTGATTTCAAAGACTTTAATTCCGCACTTTGAAAGAATTTCGACGGCGTTTCGCTCATCTTACGTACTTCTCGTGCGATTTACCGGAACGAGCTTTTTGCGCTTGATTATTTCTAAAACCTGCGATTTTTCCATTGTCGCTTATTTTACACGAAACGCTTAAACTTCGCGTAATTTCGCCGGTTCGAGACGCGGCGCGAGCAGGTGAATTATTAAAAGCGTGATAATTCAAAACTTTTTGAATTGTTCGCGAAATTTAGGACAAAAGAATTACTAAAGTGACTGGAGAAACGCTTTTTCTTTTGCAACTTAACTTTCGCAAACGAACTTGAAATTCCCAAAAAACTATTGATTTACACCGCTTGCCAAAAATCCGCCGTCAACGATTAAAACTTCGCCCGTTACATAACTTGCCGCATCCGAAGCAAGAAAAACTGCGGCACCCGCGAATTCTTCGACTTGTCCGAATCTGCCCATCGGCATTCGCATTTGAAATTCTTTTGCTCTGTCGGTTGATTCGAGAAGTTGGCGATTCAGATCGGTTTTGAAAACTCCCGGCGCGATGGCATTTACATTTACGCCGTGTTTCGCCCCTTCGATAGCGAGCGATTTTGTCAGGTTGGCGACCGCCGCTTTTGAAGCCGAATATACCGCTACTTCAAACAGCGAAACGAATGTTGAAAGCGACGCGATATTGATGATTCGTCCGTATTTTTGAACGAGCATCTGCCGCCCGAAAACCTGACAGGCGCACAGAGTTCCGGTCAGATTCGTTTCGAGAATCGCATTCCAATCTTCTTGCGCATCCGGCATTGTATAGTATTATTGCTTTCTACATAAAATTTTTGAGGCAAAAACAAAATGTCGGAAATTCATTACAGAAGTTGTAACCTGTGCGAAGCCATCTGCGGAATCGAGATCAAACACGAAAACGGCGAAATTCTTTCGATCACGGGCGACAAAAAAGATCCGTTTTCACGCGGACATATCTGCCCGAAAGCTCTCGCGCTGAAAGAAATCTACGAAGACAAAAACCGTCTGAAATTTCCCGTCAAACGTGTCAAAAATGAATGGCAAGAGATTTCCTGGGAAGCGGCTTTTGATGAGATCGCAGCGCGAATTAAAGAAATTCAAGCAAAAAACGGCAGAAATTCTATCGCGGTTTTTCAGGGAAATCCGTCGGTTCACAATTTCGGAACGCTTCTGAGCAGCGGCGCAATCCTGAAAGCTCTTAAAACGCAGAACAGTTTTTCGGCGACTTCGGTTGATCAATTGCCGCATCATTTCGCCGCCTGGACGATGTTCGGTCATCCGCTTTTGATGCCGATTCCGGACATTGACCGCACGCGATATTTTTTGATTTTGGGGGCAAATCCGCTCGCTTCAAACGGCAGTTTGATGACCGCGCCGGACATTATCAACCGGCTCGAAGCGATCAAAAAGCGCGGCGGCAAAATTATTTTAATTGATCCGCGCAAAACCGAAACCGCACGCGTGGCGGACGAACACCATTTTATAAAACCCGCATCGGACGCGTATTTTCTGCTTGCGTTGGTTCACACGCTTTTTGCTGAAAATCTCGTAAATTTGGGCAGATTAAATGATTTTACCGACGGTGTTGAGATTTTGCGCGACGTTTCAAAGACTTTCGCGCCGGAAAAAGTTGAAAATTTGACGGGCATTTCCGCGAGCGAGATAAAACGTATTGCGAAGGATTTTGCCAACGCGGAACGCGCGGTTTGTTACGGCAGAATGGGCGTTTCAACGCAGAAATTCGGCGGTCTTTGTCATTGGCTGATCAATTCGATAAATATTTTGACGGGAAATTTTGATAGCGCGGGCGGCGCGATGTTCACCTCGCCGGCTTTCGATATTGTCGCTGCCGGAAAAGGCGGAAAGATTTTCAGCCGCTGGCAGAGCCGCGTGCGAAATCTGCCCGAATTTATGGGCGAATTGCCCGTTGCCGCGCTATCGGAGGAAATCGAAACGAGCGGCGAAGGACAAATAAAATGTTTGATAACAAGCTGCGGAAATCCCGTTCTGTCAACGCCGAACGGTGCGCGGCTGGAAAAGGCTCTGGCGCAGCTCGAATTTATGGTTTCGATTGATATTTACATCAACGAAACGACGCGCCACGCTTCGATAATTTTGCCGCCGGCAACCGGGCTTGAAACTTCGCATTACGATGTGATCTTTAATCTTTTCGCGGTTCGCAACACGGCAAAATATTCCGCGCCGCTGTTTCCGAAGAATGAGAATGCGAAATACGATTGGGAAATTTTCCAGACTCTCGCGCATCGGCTTCAAGAAAAAGATGAACCTTTGAATTTAGCTGCGCCGGAAACGAAATTAAATCTCGGTTTGCAATACGGGAAATATAAATTGTCGCTCGAAAAATTAATTGAAAGCGAAAACGGGATTGATCTCGGCGAACTGCAAACTTGTCTGCCTGAACGTCTTTTTACTGCAGACAAACGCGTCAATCTCGCGCCGGAAATGCTGGTGAAGGATCTGGAAAGATTGAAAATCAATTCAAACGAAAAAGGCGAATTTCCCTTTGCTTTGATCGGCAGACGGCATTTGCGCGACAACAATTCGTGGCTCCATAATTCGGAAATTTTAACGAAGGGCAAAAACCGCTGTACGATTTTGATGAACGACGCGGACGCGGAAAATCTCGAATTTGAAAATAATCAAACGGTCAGAGTTTCATCGAGCGTCGGCGCGATTGAGCTTCCGCTTGAGACAACCGAAAAAATTATGCGCGGCGTGGTTTCGATTCCGCACGGCTACGGACACGGACGCGACGGCGTTCGGTTAGATATTGCCAAAAATCACGCGGGCGTTTCGATCAATGATTTAACGGACGAAAATCAGATTGACGAGCTGACCGGAAATGCGGCTTTCAGCAATGTTTTTGTCAAAATAGAAAAGATTTCTAATCAAGACTGGAGTTAACTTAAAAATTGCCGTCACGACCTTGCGCGATGTTAATTCTTCTTGTTCGCACAATCTGGGTGCGGTTTGTTTTGAGGGTGAACGGGTTTTCAAAGCGAATGATCTTTATAATTTAGAAGTTCTCGACCGCGTCGGCAGCGGCGATGCCTTTGCGGGCGGATTTATTTACGGGCTTTTGGCGAAAAAGGATTTGCAAACCGCTTTAAATTACGGCGCGGCAAATTCCGCTCTGACCTTAACGACTCTCGGCGACGGTTCGATGGCGACACTTTCGGAAATCGAAAAAATCGCCGAAAGCGGAAATCTCGATCTTTCGCGCTGAT
>JBBRVS010000146.1:0-13802 GCA_038246645.1 Pyrinomonadales bacterium | reverse complement strand
TCCAAAAAAATAAAATCCCTGTCACAAAAAACATTTCGATGGTGTCTTCTTTTTAAGGCTTTTGTGGCACTTAAATTCAGACGAAACCAAAATTATATTTTCTGCGTAAGTTACGTTTGAGAAACAATCAGTCGTTTTTAATCGGAATCATAAATTTATTAAAAGTAAGGAGTTAAGCTAATGAATAGACGGGATTTTATTGCAAGAGGAGCTTTTGCGCTCGGTGCGGTAGCGACAAGTGATTTATGGATTGGTAAGATATTAGCAGGAGAGACAGTTACGATGGCTAATTCATTACTCGACACATATTTTCACGTTTCGCAAGGCGATATTAAAAAAGTTTTAGCGGCAAGTTTGGCAAAAGGAGCTGAATTTGCCGATGTTTTTTTTGAATACCGGATTTCTTCAAATCTTTCATTTGAAGAAGATACGGTAAAATCCGCCCGGCGCGGAATTGTGCAGGGCGTTGGGATTCGCGCTGTCAAAGGCGATCAGATCGGGTTTGCCTTTTCCGAAGAATTGACGCTCGAAAAAATGCTCGAAGCGGCAAATGCGGCGGCGGCGATTGCGGCGGACAATACGGCGAAAGCGCGAATTATCCCTGTTAGCGCGTTGAAACCGAAAAATCTTTACAAAATAGGCGAACTCGCCACCACTGCCGATTTAACGAAAAAACTCGAATTTATCAAAGAGGCAAATGAAGCGGCAAAGAAATACGATTCGAAGATCGTCCGCGTCAATATCGGCTTTAACGACGAAGTAAAACACGTTGCATACTTTAACAGCGACGGCGTGTACTGGGAAGATTCGCAGCCGATGTTTATGTTTCAAACCGTTTGCATCGCCGAAGAAAACGGGCGGCGCGAAACGGGCTACACGGGCGGCGGCGGAAGAATCGGTCTGGAGTATTTCGATCAGAAACGCAAAGCCTCCGACATCGCCAAAGACGCTGCGCGACTCGCGGTTTTAAATCTTTCGGCGGTCGAAATCGAAGCCGGAATGCAAACGGTTGTTCTGGGAAATTCGGAAAGCGCGGTTCTCCTGCACGAAGCCGTCGGGCACGGACTTGAAGCCGATTTTAATTACAAAAAACTCTCGAATTATTCGGGCAGAGTCGGCGAAAAAGTCGCCAGCGAACAATGCACGGTCGTTGACGAAGGACTTTTCGAAAATATGCGCGGCACGATCAATGTTGACGACGAAGGCAACGCGCCGCAAAGCACCGTTTTGATCGAAAACGGCATTTTGCGCGGTTATATGAACGATAGGATTTCGGCGAAAAAACTCGGCGTAAAATCGAGCGGAAACGGTCGCCGACAGGCTTACAATTATCCGCCGATGCCGCGAATGACCAACACTTACTTACGCAACGGCAAATATTCCGAAGACGAAATCTTGAAATCGGTTAAAAAAGGAATCTACGCCAAAGGCTTTACGGGCGGAAATGTGGACATCACGAAAGGCGATTTCACCTTTAGCTGTTCGGAGGCGTATTTGATCGAAGACGGCAAAATTACCGCGCCGGTTAAAGGCGCGACGCTGGTCGGAAACGGTCCGGACGTAATGACGAAAGTCGCCATGGTCGGCAACGATCTGAAATTTACGGACGGCGGTTGGACGTGCGGTAAAAACGGTCAGATGGTTCCGGTCGGAATGGGAACGCCAACGGTCAAAGTTTCGGAAATCACCGTCGGCGGCACAAAGGTTAAAGGAAAAGCAGAATAAAAAAGGAGGCAAGGAATTTTGGATTTTAGATTTTGGATTGAAAGAATATAGCTTACTTACGCCGTTATAATACGGTTTTGAAAATTAACACCGGCAAGATTTTCTTTTGCATCTTTGAATTTCTTGAAAATAAAAGATGCAAATCGAAAAAATCAATATTTTGATGCTAACCGGCTATGAATCACTAATCCAAAATCCGAAATCTAAAATCCGAAATCCGAAATCGTTATGAATGATTACAGAAATTTAGCGTCCGAACTCGTTTCTGCTTTGAAAAAGCAAGGCGCGGATGCGGCAGATGTTTATATTGTTTCGTCGGACGGTTTTAATACGACCGTGCGGCTCGGTGAAATCGAAAAACTCCAGCAATCAACTTCCAAAGGTTTGGGCTTAAGAGTTTTCAAAAACGGCGCGACCGCGCTCACCTTTACAACCGATTTTCAAGGGAAAACGGTTCAGGATCTGGTGAAAGAAACGCTCGAAATCGTCAAAATTTCCAACGCCGATAAACACAACGGGCTGGCGCCGAAGGAATTTTTGGGCGAATACAAAGGCAAATTGATGCTCTTTGACGATTCGATCTCGAAACTTACGCCGGAGAAGAAAATTGCGATGGTTAAGGAAATGGAAGATGCGGGCAGAAGTTTTGATAAACGCATCACCAATTCCAACGGCGCGAGCTGGTCGAATTCGATCGGGCAAGTAACGTTGGCAAATTCCGACGGTTTTGTCGGGCAGTATCAGACGACCGTGGCGAGCTTGTCGGTCGGGCTTCTGGCGGAAGAAAACGGCGTCAAACAGCGCGACGGCTGGTATTCGTTTAACCGCTATTTCAATAAACTCGCCTCGCCGAAATCAATCGGCGAAGAAGCGGCGCGGCGAACCGTGCGGCGGCTTGGCGGAAAAAAAGTCAAATCGCAAGCGGTTCCGGTTGTGCTTGATCCTGATGTGGCGGGCGATTTTGTCGGGATGATCTTCGGCGCGGCTTCCGGCGGAAGCGTTTACCGGCGTTCGTCGTATCTGGTTGAAAAGCTGGGACAGGAAATCGTTTCGCCTTCGATCACGATCATTGACGACGCGACGCTTGAAGACGGTTTGGCTTCGCGCCCGTTTGATGCCGAAGGCGTAAAATCTTCTTCTGTGACGGTGATCGAAAACGGCGTTTTAAAAACTTACGTTTGCGATTCGTATTCGGCAAGACGCCTTAATGCAAAAGTTACGGGAAATGCCGGACGCAGTTATCAAGGCGCGCCGGGCATCGGCGCGACAAATCTTTTCCTGAAAAACGGTAAAACTGATCCGAAGGATATTATCAAATCCGTCAAAAACGGTCTGTATTTGACGGAAATGTTCGGTTCCGGCGTGAACAATGTTACCGGCGATTTTTCGCAGGGCGCGAGCGGTTATTGGATCGAAAACGGGGAACTGACCTATCCCGTCCAGGAAATCACGATTGCCGGAAACGTCCTGAAGGTTTTGAAAAACGTGCAGGCAATCGGCAACGACCTGAGCTTCCGGCTCGGCAGTACGGCTTCGCCGACGCTTTTAATCGGCGAAATGACGGTCGGCGGCGAATAAGGAAACGCGGATTTTTTCTTAACTGATAAATGCTGTAAAATCTTTCAACCCGAAAGATTTTACAGCATTTATTTTTTCGAAAAATGAATTTATGAAAGAAACATTTTTAACAGATTTAATGCAAACTTATCTTTCGCTCAAAAAAAGCGGAGAAATCGAAAAACTCGAAGGCGGCGACAAATTTTGGAGCAAATCGGGCGAAGAATTAGACAAACTCGGCGAAGATTGGCTGATTACGGAATTTTCCTTTGATGAAGACTGGAAAAGCTGGGAAATGCACCCGAACGGCGAAGAAATCGTCTATCTTTTATCCGGCGCGATGGATTTAATTTTGGAAAAGAATGAAAATCGAGAGACGATCGAACTGCGCGAAAAAGGTCTGGTCGTCATTCCGCGCCAAACGTGGCACACGGCAAAAGTTCTGAAGCCGAGCAAAATGCTGATCATAACTTTGGGGAAAGAAACACAAATACGACAGATTTAATAAATTCGATGCAATACGCCTGGTCTGATTTTATCGGCTCGATCGGAGTCGCGACAATAATTCTTACGTATATTCTGCTGCAAACCGAGCGGATAAAAAGCGAGAGTCTGAGCTATTCCGTCTTAAATGCGATCGGTGCGGGCTTGATCGTTTTTTCGCTTATTTATAGTTTTAACTTTTCGGCTTTTATCGTTGAATCGTTGTGGGTTTTAATCAGTTTATACGGCATCGGGAAATACTTTTTTAAGAAAAACAGAAAATAATCACTCTAAATTATGCACAGGTGAATAGAGATTTTGTAAATTTCAAATTTCAAACTTCAAATGAATCAAAAAACATCTGGGTGCATCTGAGTTTATCTGTGGACAAATCTTATTCTTTGACTTAACAAAGTCAATTTATTACAACTGGAAAAATCGGTTTCAAAAATTTCCGTAAAACGTGCATTTATCGGCGTGATTTTTTCTGGTAAATTATTAGAAATGACTGCAAAATCGAGTTTAAAAAAATCAAAAAAGCCTTTAAGCTGCACGCGCACAACTTCTCTGACGAAAGAGCAGTTTTCGCAGCTCTACCGCTTTATCAAAATGACGCGCCATTTTGACGAAATAACCGTGCGGCTCAAACGTCAATCAAAATTGACGGGCGGCGTTTTTACTTCGCTCGGACAGGAAGCGACCGCCGTCGGAACGGCGTTTGCGCTCGAGGCGCAGGATTTTATCGCGCCCTTGATTCGCGACATCGGCGCGGTTTTTGTCAAAGGAATAAGTCCCCGCGTAATCTTCGCCCAGTATTTGGGCAGAGCCAATGCGCCGTCACGCGCGACGGACGTGCAGTTTCACTTCGCCGATCTGGAAAAAGGGTTCGTCGGTCCGATCTCGCATCTCGGCGATATGATTCCGGTGATGACCGGAGTTTTGCTCGCGTCGAGAATGAAGAAGGAAAATCGCGTAGCCGTCGCGTATCTGGGCGAAGGCGCGTCTTCGACGGGCGCGTTTCACGAAGGCGTAAATTTCGCCGCCGTGCAGAAATTGCCGCTCATTACGATTATCGAAAACAACGGTTACGCCTATTCCACGCCGACGCGCAATCAGGCAAACTGCGCCGCATTTGTTGACAAAGCCATCGGTTACGGCATTCTCGGTTTGCAGTGCGACGGCAATGATATTGTCGCGTGCTATGAAACGATGAAACGCGCCGCCCGACACGCCCGCTCGGGAAAAGGTTCGGTTTTGATCGAAGCGTTGACCTATCGCCGCAAAGGACACGCCGAACACGATAATCAAAACTATGTTCCGGCGGGCGAAATTGAATTTTGGGCGAAAAATAATGATCCGATTGATCGTTTTGAAAGATATTTGCGCGAAGAAAAAATCTTGTCCGAAGAAGAATTAAAAAAAACGGTCGCGGAAGTTTCAGATTATCTGGAAAGCGAACTGGCAATTGCCGAAGAAGCCGGTTTTCCCGAACCCGTTTCGGCGGCGTACGACGTTTTTGATAACGAAGTCGTAAAACCGGCATTTAAGAAAAAAATATTGGAGAAATAAAAGTGAAAAAGTGAAAAAGTGAAAAAGTTATTTTTCGGTTAAATCCGCCAAACTTTTTTACATTTTCACTTTTCAAACTTTTTCACGTTAAATTATGGGTGTTGTTCAGAGAAGATTAACAAAGTCATTTAAGGAATTTTTTGATTCGGGGAAATCAAGCGGGATTTTGCTGATTATCTGCACGGCAGTTTCGCTGCTTATCGCCAATTCGATGCTCGGCGAAAATTATCTGAAATTTTGGCAGATGTATCTCGGAAATCTCAGCATCGAGCATTGGATCAACGATCTGCTGATGGCGATTTTCTTTCTGCTGATCGGGCTGGAACTCAAGCGCGAACTCTATGTCGGTGAATTGTCGAACTTTAAAAATGCGCTTTTGCCGATATTCGCGGCGATCGGCGGATTCGCCCTTCCCGCACTTATTCATTTATCGCTTAATATCGGAACGCCGACGCAAGCCGGAATCGGGATTCCGATGGCGACCGACATCGCTTTTGCGCTCGGTATTCTGGCAATTTTAGGGAATCGCGTGCCGGCTTCGCTTAAGGTTTTTCTGGCGGCACTCGCGGTCATTGATGATTTGATGGCGATTATTGTCATTGCCATTTTTTATACGACCGGATTTTCGGCGATGTTTTTGCTGGGTGCGCTCGGTATTTTCGTCCTTTTGCTGATTCTCAACAAACTCGGCGTTTTGTCGCTCATTCCTTACTTGATCGGCGGCGCGATTATGTGGTATCTGATGCTCAAATCCGGCGTACACGCGACGATTGCCGGAGTTTTGCTCGCCTTTACGATTCCTTTTTCCGACAAAGCGGAAGACGAAAATTCGCCGTCGCATTATCTCGAACATATTCTTCACAAACCCGTTTCCTTTATCATTTTACCGGTTTTTGCGCTTGCCAATACGGGGGTTATGATAAATGCCGATTCCATCGGTGCATTAGTAAATTTTAATGAAATCGGCGTTATCGCCGGATTGATTATCGGCAAACCTGTCGGAATTACTCTTTTGAGTTTTATCGCCGTCGCTTTAGGAGTATCACGGCTGCCGCTCGATTTAAGTTGGCGGCATATCATCGGTGCGGGATTTCTGGGCGGAATCGGGTTTACGATGTCTATTTTTATTGCGAACCTGGCTTTTACCGGAAACTTAAAAGAGATTAACGGTTCAAAAATGGCAATTTTGCTCGCTTCTTTAGTTGCCGGAATTCTTGGGTTTACGTGGCTTAAATTGTTCGGTCAGCCGACGAGGGAAGATTCCGATGCAGACACGATGGATTATGAGGTAGATAACGAAGTTTAGCAGATGGTTTTCAAATGAAATTAAAACAGGAGAATTTTTTTGTATGGAGTTCGATAATTTTGATAGTTTAGAAAATCTGATCCCGGATCGGGCAGAAATGGAATGCGAAGATTGGTTTGCCCAAGCCGACCGGCTTTTGAATGAAGGCTCGATCGCTTTGGCAGTTGATAAATTGACGCAGATCTTAAAGCGCAATCCGCATTTCGGTAAAGCATATAATCATCTCGGTTGGGTTTATGAAACAAAATATAAAAACACCGCGCGCGCCGAAGAATATTACAAAGCAGCGATGAAATACGCGCCGTTTTATAACGCTTCGTATTTAAATTACAGCTATCTTTTGTCGAATTTGGGACGTTTTGATGACTTAAAAGCGCATCTCGACAAACTTTCCCAGCTTCCCGGAATTGCGAAAGATACGATCTTGAATGAATATGCGATAATGTATGAAATGCAGGGTAATCCGCAGACGGCGACGGACTTTTACGAAAAAGCCGCAATTGTAACTTTGGACAGCACAAAGCTCGATAAATACAAAGACGGAATCGATCGCTGCCGCACCAAACTCGATTTACTGAATCCGCCGAACCGTTTTGCCAATTGATCGTAATAAAGATAAATGAAACGAGTAAATTTTATCAGCATTCCTTTTAAGATCGAGCTGCACCAGGGCTTGAGTCAGGCGGACGGGCTGGCAAAGATTTCTTCTGCGGGAATCGTTCTGGAATTTGAAACGAAAATTCTCGGACTTCTCAATACGGGTGTCAAAGAAGTGCATCTGCCGCTCGAAGAAATTTCGGGCGTGCAGTTTAAAAAAGGCTTTTTCAAATACGGCACGAAGATCGAAATTCGGATGCAGTCTTTCTTAAAACTCAGCGAAGTTCCGAATCAGGACGGGAAAATAATCTTGCGAATTCCGCGCGACCAGCACGAAGAAGCAAAGAACGCGGTCGAGTTTTTATGGAAAAACTTAAATGCTGACGACGCAGCTTTGCCGCCGCCGCAAACTCCCGTGCGAAGTCTTTTCGATGGCGAAGATTTGGATACGAACAAACTCGAAAAGCCGGAATAGTATTTGAAATTTCCGCCTAAAGACATGCGCTTCAAACGCTTTTAAGATTTTAATTAGTAATTTTTGAAAAATGAAAAAGTGGTTTTTTAGATTTAGCGGGCTTTTAGCCGTAATTTTCGGCGGACTCGCAGTTTTTATCATCATTGGCGAAACCGATAAGGCGGTTGTCGAAAAATACGTTAAAAACGAAAATCTGCCAACCGTCAAAGAAGATTGGAAGGGAACTCCGGTTGATCAAAAGGGCAGATTTGTAAATACGGAATTTCCTTTTTTGCCTTCGACGATAGATTTATTGAAATGGCGATTCAGCGCAAATCCGCAGGAAGAGGAAAAGAAAAACGACGGTTTTCGTCTTGAAGTTCAAAACCCGGACGAATTTTTAAGCAGCGAAAAAGACGGGATTTTATGGCTCGGACACGCTTCGATTTTGATTCGTCTGGAAGGCAAAACCGTTTTGCTCGATCCGGTTTTCGGCGATCCTTCATTAATTGAAAGGTATTTTGAATTGCCTTCGCCGCTTGAAAAAATCCGGCGTGTTGACTACGTTTTGATAACTCACGATCACCGCGATCATCTGGACGAGGCGACGATCAAAGCCGTTGCCGGAAAATTTCCCGATGCCGAATTTCTGCTCGGTCTCGGCGCGGAAGACCTTTTAAATGAGTGGACGGGCGACGAAAAAAGAATCCGAACCGCCGGCTGGTATCAGCAATTTGCGCTTGAAAACACGGATTTAAAAATCACATTTATTCCCGTCCGCCATTGGTCGCGGCGCGGTTTGTTCGATACGAACAAACGACTCTGGGGCGGTTTTATCATTCAGGGCGGAGGCAAGACGATCTATCACGGCGGCGATGCGGGTTACGGCGTGCAATACAGGGAAATGGCGCAAAGTTTTCCCGAAATTGATTATTTTATTGTCGGCATCGGCTCCTATGCGCCGCGCTGGTTTATGAAAGCCAATCACAATGACCCGGACGAGGCGCTTCAGGCATTTCTCGATTCAAAGGCGAAATTACTTGTTCCGATGCACTACGCGACATTTAATATGTCGGACGAACCGTCGGGCGAACCGCTGCGCCGCTTAGAGGAAAATGTCGAAAAGAATAATTTAAACGACAGATTCAAACCGCTCGATATTTACGAGAGTATAAACTTTGAATAAACAAACCGCCTGAATTGTATGAAACATTCAAAAATTCGCGCTTGCTGTTAAAATAACAACGGACACAAGGAGTTTAGAGATGAACCAAGTTTTAGAAAGCAAATATCCTGAAACCAGCGGAGAACCCGAATTTTTTCGTGAAAAAAATCCTTTTCCCGAATCACACGAGGACGATATGGGCGAATCTACAATTCACTACAAACTTATTTCATATTTATTCAATGCGCTTGAAGTTTTCTTGGCAGACCAACCGGATGTTTTTAAGTCGGCAAACCTTAATTTTTACTACGACGAAGATGATTCAAAAAAATACTATATTCCCGATATTATGGTCGCTTTCGGCGTTTCCAGCCGCGACCGGAAAGTTTATAAATTGTGGGAAGAAAAACTCTGTCCGCAGGTTGTTTTTGAAGTTTCGTCCGAAGTGACGTGGAAAAAAGACATCAGCGATAAGGTTGAAACTTACGAAAAACTCGGCGTGGAAGAATACTATCTGCTCGATCCCGAAAATCTTTATCTGCCGCTTCCTTTAATGGCTTACAGGCGCGACGAAACGGGGCGTTTGCGGCTCGTGATGACGGAAAACGAACGCATTTTATCGCCGCTTCTTCAATTGGAAGTTGTCTGGACGGAAGGACGATTCAGGCTTTTTGATCCCGAAATCCAGGAATTTTTATTGACGACCGAAGAGCTGAAAGCCGAACTCGATAAATTAAGAGCCGCGCTTGAAAAAATAAATTTATGAAATCAGCAGTTTTGCACAAGCGGCAAGCGATGTTTGGTTCTATCGCTTGCCTGATTTTTATCAACATATTTATTATGAACACAAATGCTCAAAGCGAATCATTAAACATCCCGAAAAATTGGCAAACCTTAGCCGAACAAACCGATTATCGAAAGAGTTGGAACTATGCCGACACGATTGCGTTCGCAAAAAAACTGGCAAACGCGTCGCCGCTCATCGAATACAAATCTTTCGGTAAATCGGGCGAAGGCAGAGATTTGCCGCTTCTGATCGGTGCGGAAAACAATGATTTTACGCCGGAAAAGGCAAAAAAAAGCGGCAAGGCAATCGTGTTTATCCAAGCCGGAATTCATTCGGGCGAGATTGACGGCAAAGATGCCGGATTTGCGCTGCTCAGAGATATGGCGATTCTCAAGACGCGCGCCGATTTATTAAAAGACGCGATCATTATATTTGTCCCGATCTATAACGCGGACGGACACGAACTCGCGTCGCCCTTTAACCGCATCAATCAAAACGGTCCCGACGAAATGGGTTTTCGCGGAACTTCGACGAATTTAAACTTAAACCGCGATTATATGAAAGCCGACGCGCCCGAAACACGCGCCTGGTTAAATTTATGGAACACCTGGAAACCGGATTTTTTCATAGACTGCCACGTTACGGACGGCGCGGATTTTCGTTATAACATAACTTACGAATACGCGCATCACGCGGAAGTTTCGCCCTCGATCAAAAATTGGATGGACGAATATTTCGACGGGCGCATTGTGCCAAAAGTTGAATCGGAAGGCAATCTTTTAACACATTATCTGTCATTCGGCGGGCGCGAAGTTACGAGCGGAATTTATACTTTCATCGCCACGCCGCGTTTTGCGACCGGCTACACGCCTTTAAGAAACCGCGCCGGATTATTGATCGAAACGCACAGTTTAAAAAATTATAAATCAAGAGTGCGCGGAACTTACGATATTTTGCGCTACACACTCGAAGAAATAAACGCGTCTAGGAAAAGCCTTTTTGATGCCAACCGAAAGGCGGACGAAGAAACGATCGAGCGCGGCAAAACCTTTGACGCAAATCGCCGATTTCCTTTAACTTTACAACTTACCGACAAATCAATCGAATTCGATTTCAAAGGCGTTGAATATACAAAGGAAAAAAGCGAAATCTCCGGCGCGGAACGCATTATTTACGGCACAAAACCGCTCGATATAAAGATCAAAAAATACGACGAAGCGCGGATTTCCGCGTCGGTCGCGCCGCCGCTCTATTACATCGTTCCGCCGCAGTGGCAAAATGTGATCGAAGTGATAAAAGCGCACGGCATTGAATTTCAAAGAATCGAAAAACCGCTGACCATCGAGGTCGAAAGCTATCGTTTCACCGAGCAAAAATGGGCGACCGCTTCATTTGAAAGCCGCGTTACGCTGTCGTATAAAGCGAATCCGATAAAGGAGACGCGGACATTTCCGGCGAATTCGATCATTATTCCGCTCGACCAGACGGCGGCGAATGTGGCGATTCATCTATTAGAACCCGAATCGCCGGATTCATTTATGTTCTGGGGATTTTTCAGCGCGATCTTCGAGCAGAAAGAATACGCCGAAAGCTATATTCTCGAAAAAATTGTTGGAGAAATGCTCGAAAAAGATGCGAATCTGAAAAAGGAATTCGAGGAAAAATTAAAGGACGAAACCTTTGCCAAAAATCCGCGAGCGCGGCTAAACTTTTTCTACGAACGCTCGCCGTATTTCGATAAACGCATCGGTCTTTACCCGGTCGGTCGGATTGTGCGGAAATTGGATGAGAATATATTGAAAAAGGAGAAATGAATAAATTTAATGGCTGAAATTTTCAAGGAACCAAAAGTTGAAGATACATCTGTCGTGAGAGATGAAACTTATATGAATTGGTTAGTAAGAAATACCTCACCTAAAGCGAAATATTCTCGCGCACTTTTAAATAAAAATATTTCTAAAATCCCAGATGAATGGATAGATAAATTATTGAAAGATTTAGAAAACAGATGGTCAAGTGCTTTTTTTGAATTGATAGTAGCAAGAGTTATTCAAGTTCTTGGAGCTTCAGTTACGGTAGAAAAAGAACAGGCTGGTAAGAATCCTGATTTCATCGCAGATTTTCAAAACCATAAATTAACGATTGAAGCTACTTCTACCGTTACAGATTCAGATTTTAGAGAGTTCACAAAGCGCAATGAGGATTTAATTAGAAGGATTGAAGAAGCAACACCTGAAAATTGGAGTTTTATAGTTAATGATTTGCCCAGAATTGGTTATAACGATTCTAAGAAGGAATTTAGAATTGCCATCTCCGAACTAATGGCTTCCATATCAGAATCAAAAATAAAAGAAGGCGATTTCATTAAACTAGAAAGAGAGTTAAGCAATGGCATAATAAGTCTTGATTTATTTTACAAAACATACAAAGCAAAAAGGCTTACAGGGGCTATGGACAGTGAAACTTACGCATTTACCGATAGAATTGCTAAATCAATGAGTGATAAGAGAAAAAGGAAGCAAGCAAAAAGTTCCGACTTTCCAGTTATTTTGGCAATAAATTTAGATGGGATGAAAGGCTCATATGAGGATTTTGATGTAAGTCTTTTTGGACATTCTTGGGAAAATATAAGTTATAACACTATTGGCTTTGACGCAGATGGAATATTTACAACTAGAATAGATAAAACCAAGAAACCTACATATGCAGGTATTTTAGCTTTTTTTAATGTTGGACTTTGGGGTTGGTCAGAAGATCCAATTTTATATTTAAATCCTTCATTTGATGAAAAACTACCAGATGATTTATTAAATCTTAGAGTCAGACATTATGACATCGAAAAAAATAATATTTTTGATAAACCTAAAACATATTCATTTAATGAAATCTGGAAAGTAGATTTTTAATTTCCATGGCAACAGCAGCAAAACAGGAAATAAAAGGTGTAACCTTGATCGAAGCGATTCGGCAAGGGATTTACGAAGAAATGACGCGCGATGAGTCGGTTTTTGTGATCGGCGAAGACATCGGCGAGTATGGCGGCGCGTTTAAATTGACCGAAGGTTTTATTGACGACTTCGGCGCGGAGCGAATGATTGACACGCCGATCTCGGAAGCGGCGATTGTCGGCGCGGCGTGCGGTGCGGCATTGATGGGAATGAAGCCGGTTGCCGAATTTCAGTTTATTGATTTTATTTCAAACGGTTTCGATATGCTGACCAATTACGCGGCGAAATCACGGTATCGCGGGTGCGGGGCAATTCAAGCCGTCTTTCGCGGTCCGTGCGGTTCGGGCGTGCGCGGCGGACCGTTTCATTCGCTCAATGCGGAATCTTTTTTCTTAAATACGGCGGGCTTGAAAATGGTCGAACCTTCGACCGCTTATGACGCTAAAGGTTTGATCAAAGCGGCGATTCGCGATCCTGATCCGGTTTTGTTTTTCGAGCATAAAAAACTTTATCGCCTGCCGCGATTAAGAGAAGAATTGCCCGAAGACGATTACATTGTCGAAATCGGCAAAGCGCGTGTGGCGCGTGAAGGCAAAGATTTATCAATTATCACTTTCGGCGCACAGGTTTTAAATGCGCTCGACGCGGCGGAATTTCTGGAAAACGAAGACGGTTTGCATGTTGAAGTCATTGATCTCAGAACACTTGCGCCGCTTGATAAAGAAGCAATTTTGGCTACGGTTAAAAAGACAAATCGCGTAATGATCTTGCACGAATCATCACTCACAGGCGGAATCGGCGGCGAACTTTCCGCGATCATCGCCGAAGAAGCCTTCGAATGGCTTGATGCACCAGTAATCCGTGTCGCTTCGATTGATTCGCCCGTCCCGTTCGCGCCGCAGATGGAAGATTATTTTCTGCCGAGTCTGGATGAAATTACGCAAGCGGCTCGGAAATTGGCGAATTATTAAAATTATGGAAAAACGAAAACGACATCCATTAAATGCCGACGGAGATTTCTTTGTTGAATACGATATATGTTTAGCCTGTGATGCGCCTTATTCCGAAGCACCGGAATTAATGGCGTATGACGAAAATATGCATTGTTATTTCAAACGCCAGCCCGAAACTCCCGAAGAACTCGAACACGCGATTAATGCCGTGAGATGTTCTTGTGTAGAGGCAGTTCTTTATGAAGGAAACGATCCTGA
>JBBRVS010000145.1:0-13839 GCA_038246645.1 Pyrinomonadales bacterium | reverse complement strand
TCATCAGTTGAATCTTTATTTGCCGAATATTCCGCCAAAATAAACTCGGAAAGTGGTTTCCCGAACAAAACTTCCCTTGCATCAAACGGCGGATTTTGTAAAATTTCTTCGCGCCTTTTCGCCCTCTGAAATTCAAATTCCGGCATCGAACCGACCCGTTTCCAATCACCGGATAACTGATAAGACACGTAAAAATCCTTTTCCTCATCAGTCTTAACCAGAATTTTGCCTTCGGTCGAGAAATAAGAATAAGTCGAATCCGCCATAATCAACCTAGCAACCAGATCAATCACCAGCAGCCCCGCATCCCATGGCTCGAAATTCTCACCCATTCTAAAACCGCGAAAAACCGACCAATCCGAATCTCTCGAAATAAACCGCTCAACCGCCGTTTCCAATTCCTCAACCGTCTCCGGCTCGGCAGTCAAAGACGCTACCAAAACATCCCCGAAACTCCCGTGAAGATCACCGGAAATTGCTTGATTTTGGTTAATAATGTTAATGCGGATTTCGCTCATAGATATTTATTTTACGATTTGATTCTTCCATTGACAATATCTTCAAAAACTTCTAGACCCTTTTCAAAAATTTGTAAGAAACCTTGTTCATCTTTGATTGAATTCATAATATTCGGGATAGTTTTTTCAGTTCCGTGTAAAACAGTATTTCGCAATTTTTGCAAATTATTGAGCTTTTCTTCTTGTGATTTGTCTAGCTTCCATTTAATTCCATTGTTGCTGTTTATCGCATAATTTCGGTCGTTATAATCATTGATGTCTAATTGTTTGCCATCATCTCTTTTCATAACAATTAGACAACTAGCAATTGCAACTGCTTCATATAAAGAAGCTATTGCCTTGAAATACTGTCTTTTATTTTTATTGGAAACAGCTTTTTTACAAAGTCTTTTTGCAAAAGACAAATCATCAGACCAGTCCAAAGATTTGATAAGTTTCGTGGAAAGAGAATGTTCAATAGGTTTATCAAAATTTGTTTTTTCTAATTGTTTTTTTAATTCATTTGGTAATTCGGAACTGGCTCGGTGCATCTCATCCGCAAAAGTAAGTTTTTTAATTTTAGTGTTGAAATCTACGCCTAAATTTACTTGCTCACCAATCTGCTCATAATTTCCAGTCTGTTCATAAATTGCAACGGCTTCCGTAGCTTTCATCAATTCATTGCAAAAATCAAGATTATGGACTGTACCAATTTTTTTAGTTGAATCCAAAGAAGCATAATAAAACCTAATATTTTCAATTTTGATTTCTTTTGAATAACGTAAATACATCAATATAAAAGTTGTAATGATTGGCTGGCTTCTTAATCCGTGCGTTACATCAAAAACAATTTCGTCCCCTTTATTGATTTCTTTGTCTAGTGAATTAAAAATTAGTTCTTGCGATTTAGCAGTTGACGCATGACCAACCAAACGACAAATTATTTCAGTATTGGTTAATCTGCTATTCAAAACACCTTGCCAATCGGTTAGTTGTTCAGGTTTTATTTGGCTTTCATCAGTTTTTGAGTGATAAGCATTATCAAAAAGCAAGGTTTGTAATTCTGTTTCTTCGGCAGTTAAATTAGGATTTTGAACTATATCAATCAAGTCAAACCAAATGGATTCTTTTGTTCCCATAATCAGCCAAGAATCAACTTTTTTGCCATTATCAACTAAATGTTGTAATAAAACAGAACCAAAGATTTTAGTCGTTCTCGCGGTTGTTTCGCCTTCAAAATAATAATCAGTAGAAAAATACTCACCACCGGACAAATTTCCGTTACCGATAAAACTAACTAAAACTATTGACATGATTTCTCCTTTTGGAACTTATTCTTTTGCCTCAACAACCCACTCCGCTCCTTCATTGATTGCGACTATTTTTTGATACCAAGTTTTATCTTTTGACGCTTTTTCTCTATTTGCATATTTTACTTTTTCGATTATTACTCCGGCAACAAGTTTGGCGGTTTCTAAATCTTTCATTTCTTTACATTCATCAGCCAAAGTTTTAATTTGACCGGCGACATCAGTGTTTCGCAAAGCATTTATTCGATTAATCAAACTATCCGCTATTCGTTGGCTTTCCGAAGAAGGTTGAGATGTCGAAACTGATTTTGAGTTGTTTTCAGCAATATTTGATTGAGCAGAAACTTTAATTTCATACTTGTCCGCATAATTCCCGTTCTCATCTTGAAGTTTCAAACGTCCATAACCGCTTGAAGTCTTTGCTCCGATGCCTTCGGTTGTGAGGGCAAAGCCGAGAATATCAAAAGTCAATTCCAACCAATCTTCACAGCCTTCGGGAGCAGATAACGCAATTAAATATTCGCCTGTTGCGGAAATAAACGGCACAGGATTTGGGCTATCCCAATCAGCTGGCGGAAGTATTTTATTGTTAGAATCTTTCTTTTCGCCATAATAATCTTGATGATGCGTCGTCATTACATCAGCGTAAAGCGGTCTTTTTACCCCATCTTTATCAGGAAAGCCTGAGTTCGGAACATACAAAGCATCGTAAAAAGTAATAAATCCCGCATTATTTTCATTGCCGAAAACAGTAATATAGAAATCTCCGTCTTTTTTCCAATTGCCATATTGTCGGATAAATGCGGCAGTCAGTCCTTTCAACGAACTTCCCGCAATAAACGGAACTCCGAAAACTCGATGAAGGGAAATATTTGTTTCCAAAACACTTTCCGAACCGAGATTTATCGCTAAACGATTTTTGACTTTTGCTTTTCGATATTTTGCACCAAAGTTATCCAATTGCGATTGCCAAGTTTTTTCAAAATAATCTTTGTAAATTGCAGATTCGGCAATTGACACAACTCGTCTAACCAATTCTGTTTTTGCCGTCTCATCTTTTTTTAAATTGTCAGAAATTGAGACTTCACTCTTTCCATCTTTCTTTGAGTTAAAAGTATATTTATCAAACCAAAGGCTCGCATTTAGCGTTGATGGTTGGAAACCTTTATCAATTAAATTTTGAATGTCCTTACGCCTCGTTGTCATCTTTTTCTACCTCACTTTTAGATGAATTTCTTTCGTATTTATCTTTAATGTGTATATCAACAAAGCGTTTATACCATTTCAAAGCCAATAAGCATTTTTCAGTCAAAAACATATATTCATTGATTGACTTATTTCTGGCATCGTCTAAAAGACTTTGATTTCCTAATGTATCTTTCAAATGTTTAATTAATCTTTTTGAACCGTCATTTCTTGATTCGGTAAAATACAATGCTTGCACCAAACCTGCGGAACGAATCAAAAATGCTAAATTTTTAGCGGAAGTTTTGTAATCATCCTGAAATGATTTGCCTTTTACTTCATCCTTAACTTGGTCGTAAATTTTCGCGGCATATTCTTGTTCACGAGTTTTAATCATTACTTTCCTCCTGAATTTGTCCCGGTTTGACTGATTGGAATATCAACCAATTTAACTTGGCAAAGTCCGCGTCCGACTGTCGCGCTTCCGCCGAATTGCAAAGGTTTAGGCGAGCCGTTTTTCTTTAATTTTTTTTCAACTTCATCAAGAATTTCAGTTGGAGTAAATTTAGTTCCATCAGACTTTTTTGTTTTTTCATTCGGAAATGCCAAAACCAAACCAAACAAAATACTTTCGGTAGGTAGCGATTCTTCATACCACAATGCGCCTTGTTGAGTTGTTTTAGTATCGTCTTGGAGTTTGATTCGAGCCGTAACTTCGGTTGCCGTGTTGAGCAAAAACGAAAAAACATTGTCGGAAACAATACAAAATCTATCAGCAAAATGCGATTGCCAAGTTGGATCTGTGAAAATTTTACTTTTTAAATCATTTGCCCAATCCGTATCTTTGTCAGTGTTAGCTTGTAAGTCTAAATCTTCTAGACAAATCTCACTCTCAGTTGGAATAACTTTCAAAATATCACTTGCCACTACACATTTTTTATCTCCCGGAATAACCGGAATAGGAAAAAGTAAATTCGCATCGCGTTTGAGACGTTTCAAAATATACGGCGAAGTAACATACGCAAAAGTTCCCGCCAAACTGCGAACAGGCAGACAAAGCAAAGTTTGGTCGGTAAATTGAATTGCACCCGCAAAACTCGCATCTTCGGGACCAAAAATTTGATTTTGATTCGCATCACCATTAAATTCATCACGAACCGTGCCTTTGACCGATGAGCCGGGCAGATACGGAATATTCGTCGCTTTTTCGCGGGCAATCGGCAAATCTATCACGCCAACGCCTTGCCCTGTTCCCGCGTGTAAAGGCGAAAGTGCGTGGATAAAGGTTAATTTCGATTTCATAGTTTTATTTCTCCAAATAATCTAGGAATGCCTGTAAAACATCAGCAGTTGAAAGTAAATTTGTGCCGTCAACAGCTTTGATTTTTTCGTGTTCTTTGGTCGCTCCATCAAGTTTTGATTTAAGACCTGTTTTGATAATTACTTTAGGATTTTCTTGTGCTTCCAAAGTTAAGCCTAATTCGTCAAGCGTAGTTTCATTTTCAAGAAGCAAGGCGATTCCAATAAAATCACCATTTTGACAGGCAATCGGACGCAAAATTAAAGGACTCGAAAAGCGTTCTCGTTTTTGATTAGGTAAATCAGAAACTTTCAAAATAGTTTTTCTTGGATCTACATTTTCGTCGTCAGAGTTTGTCCTTCTTGTTTTCCAAGTGTCTTCATAATGAAACTGAAACACTATCGGTAAACCAAATTCTGCTCTTGGAAATTTCTCAAAATCAGGTTCTATAGATTCGTGAGAATCTTTGGGATCCGCCGTTTTTAATCTTTGGTTCGTTAAATTCCGAATAACCTCCGGCTCATTCCATTTACTCCTACCTGTTCCTTTTCTCTGTTGTCTAAAGCTTTTATACTTTTCAACTAGAGTTTTCCAAACCTCTGTCTTATTTGGGTTTTCATCAGTAACTGCAAATCGCAAATTTTTATCTAAATATGGAATACTTTTTGGCGGTTTCCCACTATAAATATATATACTTGCCTTTTCCCTTAAACTTTCGACTGAAGTAAACATTTCATTGGTTTGTTGGATTTCATTTTTCTTGGACAGTTTTAATGCCCCAAATCCTCGCCGTGTTCTTGCTCCGATTCCACCAAAAGTTTCCCAAGCCCAAAGTGTCGCTTGAATCTCTATTGAAGAATCAAAAGTTTTTTCGATGATGGTTTTTCCATTTTTGTCTTTTTTATAAATTTTGAACTCTTTTGGATAAGAAAAAGCGATTTTGGGTTTTACGCCAACCCGAACTTCGGCTTTCCAATCTTTTTGTTGTTTCTCATCATCATTTGGCTGTAATGGAAAAGCGAAATACTGAAATTGCTTAAACTCTTGTGTAGAAGCATTTTTTTTGACTTTTTTGTCGGAATTATTAATTGATTCTTCTATCTTTATTACAGTTTCTTTGGTAGCATCATTAATCTTTTTTCTGTTTTCGTATTTTTCTTCTACCACAACCTCAATCTGCAAAGCTGAATGCTTCTCTGTGCTTCCGAAGATTGCGTCTTCGTGTTTTTTTAATTCTTCGATTGTCGAGAATTGTCCGCCTCGTGTAGCTCGCCACCAAAAGCGAAGATGTCCGCGAATTTCTGTGGCTCGAATAACCGAAACTTCATCGGCTTTTTTGTTTTCAGCACCGCCGCCGAAAAGTGGTGTAATGAGTTCGTATTCGCGGGTTTCGCGGATAATAGTTTCCCCGTTTTTCTTTGAAAGGTCTAGGTTATCGTTAAATTCAGCTTGATAATTTTCAGGCAATTCGACATTTCTAAAACCTAAACTGCCATCTGGTTGTTTAACTTTAATTTTCACTTCTCTTGCCATAATTTACTCCCAAACTTTTTTTGTTTCTCCGTTCCAAGTTCCCAAAACGCTCAAGCCGAAACCGTCTTTGACAGCTTGCGGATCATCGCCGATACAGCTAAACCAAGTTTTATTAATCCAATTTTCAATATCTTTATTTTTCTGTAAGTCCAAAAACAAAATCGAACCTGATGGAACGAGTCGGCGTGTCGGTTTCGGGCGGTCAATTTCAAAATCCCAACCCGAAACGGTTTGATAACGATTGCAAGCGATAGCTTTAACTTCATAATCTGCATTGCTTTTCGGCATACCGTCATTAAAATATGCAGGTGTCAGCAACATCAAACGGCAAGTTTTATCAGCTAAAATTTGCGCTTTGATTTTATCGGAACAACTTAAAATAGAATGTTGTTTTGCATCTTTACGCCAAGTTACAAGTCGTCTTTCACCGCCGAGCGGAGCAAGATTTCCTTTATTTTCAAGTTTTTTGCTGTTTTCACCATCAACAAAAACAACAAGTGCCAACTTTTTAGGATTCGATAAATCACCGTTTCCGTAATTAAATTCAAGTCCGCGAGTTGAAAAAAGATTACCGTCATCGGAAGCAAGACTTTCATTTATCGCAACGTGCGTCCGTGAATCTTTTTTTAGATTCTTGATTCCAAAATCTGAAAGTTGAACATCAGGATAATCATTACCTTGCAAAAGCCAATTTTCTAACTTTTTCCAATACCAAAACTTCAATTCTGAATAAGGCTTGCCTTTTAGTTTTGTTTGATTCGTTCCAACTAAGAGCAGGTTTTGCAAATTGCTTTCTACGTTGGGAATTTGCATCGGAAACAATCTGATAAAGTCAGCTTTATCATCAAACTTTTGTGCATCATTTTTTTGCAAAAGCAAACAATCAGCGGGTGAAGACAAAAGAAAGCGATTTATTTCTCCGGTTTCGTTTAGTTCAGTCAGCAAACTTCCGCGAACCTCAATATTTTTAAGTTCATCCAGTTTTTGTTTTTTCTCAACTTTATCGGTTGGAACTTCAAAAATTCCGGTTGCCGAATCAAGTCCGGCACGAGTTCGCACACCGCCCGTTGTTGTTGAGGGAAAAGGAAAATCTAATGAAGTCGCGTGCGTGATGTTTGCCCCAAAAGGTTTCCCGTCGCGGACAATCAGCGAATCTCGCGGCTCAATTATCCAAGTTTGTAAAGTCATATTGTTCCTCCAATTGCTGATTTACCTGCTTGTTTATAGGCTTTCTTAAAATCTCTCGCCACGATAATTTCGTTAGCTAAATCTTCGAGCGATAAGTCTTTATTCAAAATTAAAACTTCGAGTTTGCCTAAAATATCTTTACTCACTTTGCTCAAACCTTGCTCCGATTTTTTTCGATTCAAAATCCTAACTGCGTCAGCTTCCATCGCTTTTCTCAAGCTTGGAATGTTTGAAAACCGCACCCACAAGTCACGCAATTCAAACGCGACACCATCCGGTAAAGCATCGTCTAAATGTAATTGAATAAACCATTTGAATCTTTCATCAAAAGATTTTCCCGTTTTTCGGTCATCCACCCAACTTCCTTTGACGGTTGTATCCGCGCCGCTTCTTTTGCTCAATGTAATCGCCAAGGCGTTTTTGCCGTCAACCAGTTTTGCTTCTTTTTCGGCATTACGCATTATCGCCAAAGATTCTTGTAAAGGTTCGGTATGATGAACAATTGCAATTCCCGCCGAAAGTGTCGGCGAAATATTCTTGACATCTTTGAAGCCTTTCAAATCTTTGGCAAATTTATCTGAAAGTTCTCTTGAGCAACCCAAAACTGTATGAAGTGGTAACATTGCCAAAACATCATCTCCGCCCGAATAAATCAGACAGCCGCTATGTTTTTCAACAATAGTCTTCACATCGTTTGCAAACGTGCTTAGTGCTTCCGATAATTTTTTATGATCAGTTGGATTTTTTTGATTATCAATGACCGTTCCCATTCGGTCACCGTCGGCTTGGAGCAAAGCGAAATAAGGTAAAGGTTTTTTATTTTTACCAAAAGCTTTTTCAAGAAATCCTTCAATATTTTTTTCAGGAACGCCAAGTAGTGCTTCTTTAGCTTTTTCTAAATTTTCTTTATTCTCAAACGGCAAATCAGCTAAACGATTTTCAAACAAAAGATGCCCGTCATATTTTCCAAAAACTTTACTTTCCAAACCGTCAGGAACTTTTCCAACGTATTTATGAATACCTTCAATTACGTTAAGTAAACGAGTAATCTCACGCACATAATCTTCAACTGCTTCTTTCGTTTTCTCATCATTTTTCAGAGTTAAAATTAAAGGCAAACTTGCAACATGCGAAGTGCTGAAAAAACTATCATCATTTCCTTTTTCTGCTAAACGCTTTAAAACTCCGACACCGCAAAGTCTTTCTGACTTTCGTAAATTAAAGATTCTTTGAATTTTCACATCATTAATTTTCGTGTCATCAATGACAGATTCACGTTGACCGTCAAGAGAAGATTTTGGAACATTTTTGCCCCAAGTTACACGATTAAAATTTCGCGTGGCTTTTCTCGCATTGAGCAAAATCTCGACTCTTTCACGACAATCATCATATTTACTTTTATCAAGAGGAATTGCCGCCCAATAAAATTCGACCATATCCAAAATTTGGGCTTCAGCTTCTGTTCGATAAAACAAGTTTTTATCTTTTCCGAGTTTCCTTTCAATTTCATCAAAAATAGAATCATAAATTCTTTCAAGTCTTGTTTTGAGTGTGGTTTGACAATCTTTTTCAATATTTTCAATACTATCAACAATCGCCAAAATTTTGTTGACAACATTTCCGCTTAAACTTGAAGGAAAAATCAAATTTTCTTCCCCAATCGTTTGGGCAACAACTTTCGACAATTCACTCAAAAGCCACGAACCGAACCATAGATCACGGCTTCGGCGGGCGGAGGCGATAAAATCCTGGACGGGTCCGATGGAAATGGAGATCAAATATTTTTTATTCATAAACAAATTTCCGAGAGAAGGCGTGAAGCCTTCGAGGTTTTGGGTTAGTACTGCTTTTGGTGTTTCGCATACTTTGTATCATACTTTTGCAATAAATCAAACTATTTTTTTACCGAAGTAAATCCGGATTCGATTTTTGCAGGGTTTTAAGGAATTCGGCGGCGATTGGAGATGCTGTTTTGCCGCCCGTAAATCCTTGGTTTTGTTCGAGTCGGATTTCGTTCTCCGGTAAGCCGACCCAGACTCCGATGACGATTTTCGGCGTTACGGCGAAAAACCATAGATCGGCGACCATTCCCGAACCCGTTTTGCCGCCGATCTCTGTTTTGTCCGGCAGATCTGCGCGGCGTTTAAAATCCGGTGCGGTGCCGTTTTTGCTGAGGGCGAGTTTTAACATTTCCATTATTTGCATCGTGCTTTCCGGCGAGGCAAAGCGTTCGGCTTTGCCTCGCGGAAACGGGAATTTTTTGTCGTTTTGCAGATAAAATTTGTGCGGCACGGGTTTGACCGAAACGCCGCGGTTGGCAAAGATCGTATAAGCAGCAACCAAATCGAGAAGAGTCGTTTCCGAACCTTTCGAGCCGCCGATTGCCGACATTCCGGTTTTTTCGGGATTTGAATTTGTCAGTTTCCCGACAAAGCGGACGGCTTTTTCAATGCCGACCGATTCCGCCGCCGCAACCGCGTGAAAATTAAAACTTTTTGCCAAACCGACCGCTGCCGAAGACGTTTCGCCGATGTTATTTGTCGGCAAAAAGGCGACTGAATCGGTTTCAGGGTTGATAATTGTTTCGGGCGTGAACGGTTTCCCGTTCCAGATGCCGCTTTCCAGTGCCGCCAGATAATAAAACGGTTTGATCGCGCTGGCGGGCGAACGGCGGGCGGCGGCAAAATTGAATTCCAGCGATTGTCCGCCGAACATTGCCAGAATCGCGCCGGTTTCGGCTTCCATAGCAACAAGCGCGATTTGCGGCTTAACTGTTTGGCAATCAACATTTTGCGGTTTTTGGCGCAGACATTCCGCCGAGACTTTGCGGCTCAATTCGGCAATTGATTTTTCAGCGATTTGAGTCGCGCTTTTTTGCAAGTGGTAATCGAGCGTCGTGTAAATTTGAAGATTTCCTTCGGTGTCGCGGATTTCTGCCAGGTTTTCGGGCAGATTATTGGCAATATATGCGGAAAACAGACGGCTGTAGGCATCCGCCGGACGTTCGGTGCGCTGTTTGCTGGCAAAGACGAATTCGAGCGGTTCGTTTTTGGCGTTTTCAATCATTTCGGGCGAATATTTTTCAGGGAAATTGCGGCGCATCAAATCCAAAACGCGATTGCGTCTGCCGGAGAGTTTTTCGTAATCGTCCCGACGCGCCGAATTGACATAAACCGAAGGTCTGTGAATCATTCCGGCAAGCATTGCCGCTTCGCTTAAAGTCAATTCCGACACGGGTTTACCAAAATACTCCTGACTTGCGGTGACGACTCCGTGAAGTTCGACACCTTCGCTGGCGGCAAGCGGAATCATCGAAAGATACGCCGCCAAAATCTGATTTTTATCGAGCATTTCTTCCGCCGCGAGCGCGAATGGAATTTCCATCACTTTGCGCTGAATTATTTCGGGCAGAAAGCCGAGATAGGTTTGCCAGAATTCTTCCTTTGCGCCTTTGATGACGTTGTTTTTGATAAGCTGCTGGGTGATCGAACTGCCACCGCCGCGAAGCGTTATAAGGCGGTAGCCGATGCCGAAAACATCAATTCCGTTGTGGCTGTAAAATCTTGAATCTTCAGCACTTATTACGGCATCGGCGAGAGGTTCGGGAATCGCGTCAGCTGACAGAACTACGCGCCGAACGCGCTGTTCGCGCAGGGATTCGTCTTTGACATATTTGATAAACGAGCGCATCGGCAAAGGTTCGATCTCGATCTTTTCAACGGTTTGTCCGTTTGAAAAAATCCGCCGGATACGATATTTTTCAAAAACGATCTCGCCGCCCGGAAAAACGGCGGAACGCGGCGTGAATTTAACCGAATTCTTAAAGGCAAAATAGTTTCCGGCGGTTTCGTTTTCCGAAAATTCGTAGCCTGATTCGCCGAAATAACCAAGCAAATCTTCCGAAGAAAATTCATCGCCGACACGCAAAACCAAAGGTGCGTAAAAAACTTCGAGTTCCGAACGGTTCTGTAGTTCGTTCGGTTTATTTGCCTGTAAATGTGCGAACGCCGCCGCGTAAAAACCATAGAAACCGGCGGCGCAAAGCAGCCACAGCGCGGCGAAGATTGCCAGCGAAATGCGAACCGGAGTTTTTTGTAAAAAGTTTCTCATAATTTCAGATCTCGAATTTCATTTTTGCTCTTTTTTCAGATTTCTTTTTTGAAATAAAAAGCATTTTGCAGATCGGTCGGAGCGGCGGAACATTTTCCGAAACTTCCAAACTTCCCTGTTCTTTCAACCCGCCGATAACGGCAAGTCCGGCAGATGCGGCGGCGAAAAACAGACTCGTTGCCAAAATGCCTGTTTTCGGCGAAATGCCGAAACGGTCAAACGCACCGACCGTAAAGGCTTGGAAAACCAAGGCGCAAAAACCGAATAAGACAAGCAAACCTAACGATTTCAGCAACGGAATATATCTGAAAAACAACTCTTTTGCCCAAAAGTCAAAACTATACCGATCTGCCGTCCGGCTTATATTTAACAGGTAAATGTCTTCTTGTTTTTCCATTAAGTTACGGTTATCGGTTCGAATTGCAAAACGAGTTTGCGGTCATATTCAAGCTGCGGCAAAAGCGGCAAATCTTCCCAAATCTCGTGTCCTTTGGACGAAAAAGCGGATTTCAATTTCAAATCTTCCGCGCCTGTTTTATCGGCGATCTTTTCAATATCACCCGCCAAATCCTTCAAAGAAATCTCATCTGCGGCATTTTCGGGAAGCTGCACGTTGATGGACAGATCTTCAAATCCGACGACTTCGACCGTAATTTCCTGCCCGAATTTGACTCCGTAATTTTCCGCCGTTTGACGCTTAAATTCTTTTTCGGCTATCTCCTGCAAAATCACAATTCTTATTTTATCGGCAATGCTTTGTTCATCCCGGTTTGGCAAACTTGCCGATTCGCCTTTTATAATCGAATCGGAAATGCGTTCGGCAATCGCATCTTTTATTAGCCGTCGGCGGTCGGTTTCCGCTTTAAGATTTTCAATCGCACCTGTTTCTTCCTGTTCGAGTGTTTGATCATAAACACTTTTTTTTCCGAAAACCTTGAGCGAAAGCGGCAGAGTTTCAAAAAACAGCAAAAAGAAGAAAAGCGGAATATAAACAAATGCGGCACCCGGCTGAGTTGTAATAATGTTAAAGAGCGCAGCGTGTTTAGCTAAAAAGCCGTCAGCTTGCGCGTTTGCCGCAGCGATAGTTCGGGTTTCGGTTTCGATCTCGCCGCGCATCGTTGCCATGCGTTCTTTATTTTGTTTGATAATGTCGGATGAATCGGTTTTATATTCTTTATATTTCGCATCGGCTTCTGTAAATGCCGTATTTTTACGCGCGGCGGCAGGACCTTCACCCTTTTTTCCCGAACCGATTGTGCCTTCTATTTCACCGATTACGGCATTTTCCTTGGTGTCGCGGTCTTGGTTAAGCGTATCCAGACGTTCTTCAATTTTTTTATTTTCCGTTTCAAGCGTATTGATTTCCGTCTGAAAACGCCCGAAGGCTTTTTGGCGCGAATCGGCTGAAACGACCTGGCTTTTTTGCGCCATTTCAAACGCAATTTCTTTACGGAAAATATGCAAAAGCAGCGGTTCACCGATTAAAAAAGCAATCGAAATAGTAAGAATATATCGCTGAATAATCGAGATTTTACTTGTGTCTTCCTTACGGAAAGAGGTCAGAACCACGCGGTCTATCGAGAAAATCAAAATGCCGAACAAAATGCCGCCCGGTAAAGCTAAAACAAAAGGAATATCAAAAGTAGAAGAAAAGAAAAATGCGCCGGAAAAGATTGCCAAAAACGAAATCAAAAAAGTAATCACGCCGATAGATGTGTATTTAGCTTGATTTGTCGGGCATTTTTCCAATACCGAAGGCACGACTCCGGCAGACCACCAGAAAAATCTGCGGATTAAAGAGACAATTATTTGTAATTTTTCCATAAATCTATTGCTCATTTCTATTTCTCCTTTTTCTGTCATTTTTGGTCTCCAAACCTATATGAATTTTAACCCGACAAAACCTTTCCCGAAAATTCGGCAAACTTCCCGAAACTTTACTTTTTACTTTTCTCTTTTTCAGTTTCTCTGATCTCGCGGGTGAAGAGTTTGAAGGGTTTGCCGCTTTTTGGTTCAAAACCCGGCGTGTAGCTCCAAACTCTGCCTTTTTCGGTATCGGCAAAATAGCAGAGCGGTTTTCCCGACCGGCGATCAAAACAGACATTTGCGCCGACCGTATAAACCAGCAGACAAATTCCGGCTTGAATTCCGATCAAAACCAAAGCCCCGTATAATCTTCGTTTGCCGAAAAGCAGATACCAGAAAAGAATCGGAAAAATTGCAGTCAGCGCGATGCCGATGGTGACAGAAAAAAGCCGTGCCACATAAAAATCCAAACCGAGCCGCGACGTTACCCAATTTTCTATTGCCGAATAAAAAATGTAGAAAAACCCGAAGTAGAACAATAAACCGAGAATTATCAGACCGAAAACTGCCGCCGATAAAATTAAAATGATCTTGCCGAATCTGCTCATAATTTAATTTTTCCTTTATTAAAATCAAAAAAGACCTTTAATCCTTTTCAGAATTAAAAGTCTAAATTAAAAAAAATAAAAAATACGGTTTGGCAAACTTACCGGAATCAATCCGCTTTTAACGCGAAGTGTCCGCCAATGCACTATCTCAAAATCCCGAGCAGTACGTCTTAAAGTTTCAATCCGCTTTTAACGCGAAGTGTCCGCCAATCTTGAGGTCAGATCAATGACTTCAAGGCTTATTAAAGTTTCAATCCGCTTTTAACGCGAAGTGTCCGCCAATAAAGCGTTTTACTTTTACT
>JBBRVS010000144.1:0-14253 GCA_038246645.1 Pyrinomonadales bacterium | reverse complement strand
CGCCGATTGATCTCGATTTCGTTCATTCGAGTTTTTACGAAGACGAAACCATTTTTCCGAAAAACTCGATAAAATTCGACCACGCGCTTTTGATGCAAAACGTCGCGCACGAATGGCACAGCGCGGAAAGTTTTGAAATTTCCCTTCAAAATGCTTTTTGAGAAACGGATTTTTTTACCAGCAAACTCATTAAATCGCTCAAAAGTGCGCAGTACGGAGCGATCAGTTCGATTTTCCGGAGCATCGCTTTTTCAAACCGCACGGAAAGATTCGGTTCAACCAAACCGGTGACAAAAATTTCCCAATCGGCATTGATCCGCTGGTAAAGCATCAGAATTATGTCCTCCGTATTACCGAAATGTTTATAAACGTCTATGATTTCAACACTTGCGGCATCGGCAATTTCTTTGAGCCGGACATTTTCAAACCCTTTTTCCAGAAACATCTGAAGTGCCGTTTCACAAACTTTGTGTTGTATTAAATTTTTTTTCAAGACATTATTTACCTGACAAAATCGCTGAATGCAAAATGAAGCAGCAAATCTCGTTCCGCAATTTAAGCCGCTTCCAACAATTTTGATTCCGACGGCGAACACGCTTGTCTAAATCAAAGTGTTGCAGTGCATTTTGCCAAAATCCCGTCAATCATTTGTTCGCTAAATTTTCCCTGCGTAAATGCCGGAAGTTTGCTGATCGGCAGATCATTGAGAAATGCCAAAAATGCCATCTGCGCTTTTTTCTGCGTCGCTTCCTGTTCGGGCGTTTGATTTTCGGGTTTCGGTGCGTTGATATTAAAACCGAAACTCAACAGAAGCCCGGCGTAAGCGTCTTTACAACCCGGATTATTTTGAAATTCCTTGAGCATCGAGTTGCGATTCAGTGTTTTTGCCGCCGCATTTGAACTCGTAATTTCAACCGTTTGTGTGAGCGGCAGATTGCGCGAAGAACTTCCGGCTAAAACCGTGAATTTGCCCGAATTTACCGTCCAATCTTTCAAACTCGTATCGTAAAAAGCAAAATCGCGCTTGCTCAGATTAAATTTCACCGCTTTTTCTTCGCCGGGTTTTAGATCAACTTTGGCAAATGAGCGCAATTCTTTATCGGGACGCACAACCGCCGCAGTTTCTTCGCGCACATAAAGTTGAATAATTTCCTTTCCGGCAACTTTCCCCGTATTTTTTACCTTTAATTCGACCGTTAAATTATCCGCGTCGGTCATCGAAGTTTTGTCAATTTTCAGATCCGAATAGGCAAAACTCGTGTAGCTCAGCCCAAAGCCGAACGGAAAAAGCGGCTCGATATTTTTCTTGTCGTAATAGCGATAACCGATAAAAATTCCCTCACCGTAAAACGCTTTTTTATTAAGTCCGGGAAATTCCGGAAACGTCGGCGTATCTTCGAGTTTCATCGGAAAGGTTTCCGACAATTTGCCCGAAGGATTTACTTTTCCGGTCAGCACATCGGCAATCGCGCCGCCGCCCGCCTGTCCGCCGAGCCAACCTTCGACGATTGCTTTAACCTTGTCTTTCCAGGGCATTGCAACGGCTGAACCGTTCATCAAAACGACAATCGTCCGGGGCTGAACCGCACTGACGATTTCGATAAGTTTGTCGTGTCCGTCGGGCATTTTAATCGAACTGCGGTCAAAACCTTCCGATTCATAACTGTCCGGCAAACCGGCAAAAACAATCGTCAAATCCGCCGATTTTGCCGCATTTCGCGCTTCGTTCAGCATCGCGTCGGTCGTGTTGCCTTCCGCGTCATAACCTTCTGAAAAACTCATCGAAACACCATTTCCGAAAAGTTTTTCGAGTTCGTCAAAAGCATTTGAAACCTTCGTCGGATTGACCTGCGAACTTCCCGCGCCTTGATAACGCGGCGTTTTCGCAAACGCGCCGACGATGGCGATTTTTTTCGCTTTCTTCGCATCAATCGGCAAAATGTTATTTTCATTTTTGAGCAAAACGATAGTTTCGCCCGCCGCTTTTCGAGCAAATTCGTGATGCGTTTCAAGGTCGAATTTCGCCGCTTTATCGCGGCTCGCATCGCCCTGCAAAATCACGGCAAGAAATTGCGCAACCATTTCATCGAGCCTCGCTTCAGTAATTTCGCCTGACTTTACGGCTTCGATAATTTTATTGCGGTTAAAATCGCCGCTTCCCGGCATTTCGAGATTATTTCCCGCCACCAGGCTTTTTGCGCGTTCATTGATCGCGCCCCAATCAGAGACGACAAAACCTTTAAAACCCCATTCGTCGCGCAAAATTTTCTGGAGCAAATACCTGTTTTCGGTCGCATACGTGCCGTTGACCAGATTATACGCGGACATCACAGACCACGGCTGAGCTTCCTTGACGGCAATTTCAAACGCCGTCAGATAAATTTCCCGCAAGGTTCTCTCGTCCACAATCGAATCATTCGCCATTCGTTCGAATTCCTGATTATTGACGGCAAAATGTTTCAGCGAAGTTCCAACGCCCCGACTTTGCACGCCTTTGATATACGAAGCCGCCATTTTTCCGGCTAAATACGGATCTTCCGAGAAATATTCGAAATTCCTGCCGCCGAGCGGCGAACGCTTCATATTAATTCCCGGACCGAGCAAAATCTGCACGTCATTTGCTTTACTTTCCTGCGCCAGCGCAACGCCGATTTCTCTGATCAATTCAACATCCCACGACGAAGCCAGCGCGGAAGCGGTCGGAAAACACGTCGCCGGAATTGCTTTTCCAAGTCCCGGCACAAGAGATTTCCGCAACCCGTGCGGTCCGTCAGTCATAAAAATCGAAGGAACACCAACGCGCTCGATTGCGTAGGTTTGCCACCAACCGTTTCCCGAAACGAGCAGAGCCTTTTCTTCGAGAGTCATTTTCCCGACAATAGTTCCGGCTTCCGCCTCGTAATTTCTCGCGGTTTGCGCCGCCGAAAACCCGCTTGACACAACATTAAAAACCAACAAAACAAACAGAATTTGAAGTTTGGACATAATTTACCTTTTTCGCATTTTAGGCGAACCTTTTCTCAAGAATTTTGCAAATTGCAATATTGGAATGTAGTTCTAAATTAAATCCAAAACCCGAAAGCGTCAACCAAACCGCGTATTTACAAGCAGTTTCGGGAATAAACTTTATTTTAGAATTCTGTTAAAATGAAGGAACGAGGTTTGCTTTTTATTCATAGAGAAATTTAGGAGATTTTATGATTTCAACACCGACAAATAAAAGTTCGACACTTTTCATATTTCCATACGAACCGCTTGAGATTGATTTAGGTGCGCTTCTCAAACCGATAAATGATGATGAGTTTTTGAAACTTAGTCGTGAGAATCAAGATTTGCAAATTGAAATGACCAAAGACGGAGATTTGATTATTATGCCGGGAACGGGCGGATTGACGGGCAACAGAAATGCTAGAATCATTGCGAGAGCGGTGATTTGGGCGGAACAAGACGGAACAGGTGTAAGTTTTGATTCGGATACAATTTTTCGTCTGCCGAATGGTGCAAAGAAATTGCCTGATTTTTCTTGGGTAAAAGTAGAAAAATGGAATGCTTTAACCCAAGAAGAAAAGGAAAAGATTCTCCCTTTCGCGCCCGATTTTTTAATCGAACTGCGTTCGCCAATTGATTCTCTGAAAGATTTACAAGCCAAAATGGAGGAATACATCGAAAACGAAGTATCGCTCGGTTGGCTGATTGATCCGCAGGAAAAGCAGGTTTTTGTTTATCGCCAAAACACAGAAATCGAGATTCTGGAAAATCCGACAGAAATTTCGGGCGAACCGCTTCTCAAAGGTTTTACACTGAATTTGAAGGAGATTTGGGAGTAATTTTAATTATGCCTTTATTTGAAATTACAAAACCGATGACCGCGACATTTGTTGTCGAATGTGCGTCGGAAAAAGAAGCGATGAATTGGGCTGACAGAATAGTTGCCGATGTTACGGATGAAAATGGAAATCCGTTGCCGTCGAAAGAAATAATTTCATTTGAAGCCGATGTCAAAGTTTCGGAAATTAAGATCAAAAAGTTGAAAGATTTGACGGTTGATAATCCGAATAATCATTGAAAAACTTGGGAATAAACACGAAATTTCTAAAATAAAGTTTGCGTTTATATGAAAAACGCGAGAGTTATTTAATTGTTGATAAGGATGAAAACTATGAGTTCGGTTGTAATAAATAACGAAGTTATCCAACAGACTTTTTTTAATGAAATCAAAATCGAGTTCGGTTCTTTTCTAAAGAAAATGAACGACGGAGAGTTTTTAAGATTTTGTCGGGATAATGATGACGTTTTAATCGAAATGAGTGCGGAAGGAGATTTGGAAATTATGCCGGGAACAGGCGGATTAACAGGCAAGAAAAATTCGTTTTTGAACAGAAAACTCGGCAATTGGGCGGAAGAAGCCGAATCGGGCGAAGTCTTTGATGCTCAGACATTTTTCAAATTGAATAACGGCGCAAAGCGGATGCCCGACGTTGCTTGGGTAAAAACAAAGCGTTGGGATTCGCTGACCAGAGAAGAACAGGAAGGAATTGTTCCGTTCGCGCCGGATTTCGTTATTGAACTTCGTTCTAAAACGGATGTGCTAAAAGATTTACAGGATAAAATGCAGGAATACGTCGAAAACGGAGTTTCGCTCGGTTGGCTGATTGATCCGAAATCGAAGCAAGTTTTTGTTTATCGTCAGAATGAAGAATTTGAAATCTTAGAAAATCCGCCGGAAGTTTCCGGCGAATCGTTTCTCGAAGGTTTTACGCTGAATTTGAAAGAGATTTGGGAGTAATTTTATGAATCGAGCAAAAATTTTCATCGTGTTTACTTTCCTTTTGGCTTTTGCCGTTTGCGTTTCGGCGCAAAGCGTTCAATTTCCGAATGAAGTGAAAGGATTTGAGTTTTTCAGTAAAGGCAAATTGAAAGATTTAAAACTTGGTTTGTCAAAAAAGAAAGATGTAGAAATGATTTTCGGAAACTCTTGTGAAGAAGAATGTAATTATGATGAAAACTTCAAGATAAAATTTGAATACTTGGCGGCATTGGATGATTGTATGACGACGGAAGATATTCGGGACAGAGCTATGTGTCCGCAAAATGAATTTGTCGGCACAATATCTTCCATCACATTTGAACCAAAACAAAATCAAAATTTAAAAGACCTTTCAACATCAACATTTAATAAGGTTTCGGAAGGCAGCATAACGGATAAAGGTAGCGGAGTCGGCGTTTCCCACACATCATTTACTGACAAATATGGTCTTAGATATTCTATAAACAACGAATTGGATGGAAAGATTGTTGTTTATTCTCAATACCCTCCGTTTGTCGAAGGAAAGTTATATTCAATCAAATACATTTTTACTGACGACTTTATACGAAAAGTTTTTACGGTTGAATATATGACCAGAAAGAAGGAATTAAATAAATATATTTATGCAATTTTCATTTGACACAAACTTAAACAAAATCGCCGAGAAGGTTGAAGCTAATGAGCGTTTGACCTTTGATGAAGGCTTGGAATTATATAAAACCGACGATTTGAATGCGCTTGGGAAATTGGCGGATTTTGTGCGGCGTGCGAAACACGGGCGGACGACTTATTACAACGTCAACCGGCATTTTAATCACACGAATATCTGCGTCGCGGACTGCAAATTTTGCGGTTTTTATCGGCGTGCCAGACAAGATGACGCTTACACGCATTCGATTGACGAAGGCATCGAGATCGCCAGAAATGCGGTGGCGGAAGGCGCGACGGAACTGCATATAGTCGGCGGTTTGAACTCGAAATTGCCGTTTGAGTATTACACCGATTTGTTTTCTTCGTTGAAGCGCGAATTTCCCGCTCTGCATTTGAAGGCGTTGACGATGGTCGAACTCGATTTCTTTGCGCGATTTTACAAAATGTCGGACGAGGAAGTGATCGAAAAATTGAAAGCGGCGGGAATGGATTCGTGTCCGGGCGGCGGCGCGGAGATTTTTGCCGAACCGACTCGTTCGCGGATTTGCGATCATAAATGCGACGGGAATCGTTGGCTGGAATTGTCGGGAAAAGTCCATAATGCAGGCTTGAAAACGAATGCGACAATGCTTTACGGACACATCGAAACGACCGAAGACCGTGTTGACCATTTTATAAAACTGCGCGAACTGCAGGACTTGAGCCGAGGTTTTCAATGTTTTATTCCGCTCGCGTTTTATCCGCCGGGAACTGCGCTTTCATCTCTTCCGGGACCGGACGCGATTGATAATTTGAAAACCATCGCCGTTTCGCGTCTGATGATTGACAATTTCGACCACATCAAAGCGTATTGGGTAATGCTCGGCAAACACGTAGCGCAAACCGCGCTTCATTTCGGCGCAAACGACCTCGACGGTACGATCACCGACGGCGGCGAATTGACACACAGTTACGCCGACGAAGGCGAAGTGAAAATGTCGAAGGCGGAAATTATCACAATGATCGAAAACGCCGGATTTGAAGCCGTTGAACGCGACACGGTTTATAATCGCATCGAAAAAGCTGCGGCGTAAAATTTATGATTCAAAAACTTAAATATTTTACAATTTTCACAAGTTTGTTACTGAGTTTTGCTTGTCAAAAAAATTCTTTGTCTTCTGAAATTTTTCCGAAAGATTCGACGATTCCGAAGGATTTGGAAATTAGTTTTGAGCAAACTGAATGCAAAGGAAATTGTTGGGTTTATAACGTGAAAATTACTTCTGACGGATCAATTAAATATGAAGGGGTTGCCAATGTCGATAAGTTGGGAAAATTTGAAGACAAGTTAAACGAAGAACAAATTAAGGAATTAATTGTGGAATTTAAGAAAGCGGATTATTTCGATTTAGAAGATAATTATGTCAAAGATAATTGTCCAATAGTAGTAACTGACTCTCCAACCGCAATTACTTCACTTAAAATTAATGGAAAATATAAAAAGATTACACACTATTTAGGGTGTTTGGAGGAGGAAAGAAATCATGTAATTTTCCCGCAAAAACTTTATAGTTTAGAGCGAAAAATTAATTTAATAACAGACACATTTCGTTGGACAGGAACAAAATAATGAACGCGACAGGAAAATAAAATTGATGAAATAGTCGAAACAAAGCGTTGGATTGGAGAAAGAAAATGAGCGCAAAAGTTTAAGGAGGCAATATGCAAGTAATTTCAGCAGAAAATTTAGTTCCGGCTTATATTCCGAAGGATACAAGGTTTGTGCGTCTGCATTTTGAGTTTGAGGACGAAACAAGAAAAATGACTCCCGACGAATTCTGGGAGTTTTGTAAAAAAAATCCGAAACTCAATGCCGAACTCACCAAAGAAGGAGATGTTATTATTATGCCGCCGACAGGTTGGAATACGACAAAAAGAAATGCAAAAGTAATTAGAAGATTGGGGAATTGGGCGGAAGATAACGGAGAAGGCGAATTTTCAGAATCGAACGGCGGATTCGTTTTGCCAAATGGCGCAACTCGTTCGCCTGATGCGGCTTGGATTTTGAAATCTCGTTTGGACGAATTACCCGCCGAATCACTTGAAAAATTTCTGCCGCTTTGTCCTGATTTTGTCATTGAAATGACTTTGCCCTCTGATAGTTTGAGCGCAACTCAATCCAAAATGGTTGAATATATCGAAAATGGAGCGCAACTCGGCTGGCTTATTCATTCAAAAACTAAACAAGTTTTTATTTACCGCCCAAATCAAGAAGTTGAAATTTTAGAAAATCCGTCCAAAGTTTCAGGCGAATCTATATTAACAGGCTTTGAGCTTGATTTGACCGAGATTTGGTAAAAATATGTTTATCTCAAAATTTATTTTGTTCTTTTTTGTTTGTATGTTGGCGGCTTGCGGAAATTCTATTTCGCAAAATGAAAACGTAAATCCAACTCAGCCGAAAGAAAAGACGCAACTATTTTTGAAAATGGAAAGGTCTGCCTGTTATGGTCGTTGTCCGATTTACGATTTAACCGTTCAGCCGGACGGAAAAGTTATATTTGAAGGTAAATTTTGGACAAAAACAACGGGAAAAGCAGAAGATAAATTAACCGAAGAACAATTGAAGCGATTAATTAATGAAATTGAGAAAGCCAATTTCTTTTCATTCGATAACGCTTATAATTACGATTCTAAAAATTGTCCAAATCTTGCTACTGATATGCCGGGCGTAACTCTAAAAATTAATTTAAATGGAAAGGAAAAAACTATAAATCACTATCAGGGATGTTTTGAAAATGACAAGCCAAAAGATAATTCTTCAAGCGGAAAAGCAGAAGATTTATCAGAAATTGTCTTTCCGCAACAACTATTCAATTTAGAAAATAAAATTGATGAAATAGTCGAAACAAAGCGTTGGATTGGAGAAGGAAAATGAGCGCAAAACCGAAAACAAAATTAACGCCCGAAGAATATCTCGCATTCGAGAGAAAAGCGGAGACAAAGCACGAATATTTTGACGGCGAGATATTCGCAATGGCTGGAGCGAAGCGAAACCATAATATTATCAACCAAAATTTAAACGGTTTAGTTTGGCAACATTTGAAAGGTAAGGACTGTGAAAGTTATTCAGGAGATATGCGTATTTTTGTCCCTGAAACGGGACTTTACACTTATCCCGATTTGGTTGTCGTGTGCGGTGAACCTGCATTTCAAGACAATGTTTTCGATACGCTTTTAAATCCTGTTTTATTGATCGAAGTTCTTTCCGATTCGACCGAATCTTATGATCGCGGCAAAAAGTTTCAGCATTATCGAAGCATCGAAAGTTTGCAGGAATATATTCTTGTTTCGCAAAATGAAGCGCGAGTCGAAAAATATGTCAGGCACGGCGACGGTTTTTGGCTTTTGTCGGAAGCCGTCGGAATTGATTCTGAAATCGAGTTTTCTTCAATCGAATGCAGAATTGCGCTGGCTGAAATTTATGACAAAATAGATTTTTCCGAAGACCAAAATTAATTTTATTTTCTAAAATGAAAAAACTTCTTTCAATTTTTCTATTTTTCGTCCTTTTTATTTCCGCGTTTGCCCAAGTTGAGCAAACGCAGGAAACGGTTCGGCTGGTTGATACAACTTCACGACCGATTGAAAAGCAATTGAAAAAGACTTTTGCGTTTGAAGCGGACGGCGTTTATTTTTCAAACGAATTTGACGGCGCACGGCTTAACAAGATCGAGCGAAGTGGCGAAAATTCTTATACGATTCAGATTACACCTGAAAATGCGCCGATCAATATGAGTCCGTGGTATGCATTTCGGGTTTGGTCGAACAAGAAAAAAGAGATTTTTGTAAAACTCGTTTATCCCGAAGAAGCCAAGCACCGTTATTCGCCGCAGATCAGCAAAGACGGCGTGAAATGGAAAACGCTGAAAGATAAATATATCACTGAAGAAGAAAAAGGAACGGAAAAATCCGGTGCAGAATCGCGTCCGAAACGCATTGTGATGCGGCTTAAAGTGAGTAAAAAACCGCTTTGGATTTCGGCGCAGGAACTTGAAAATTCCCAAAAGGTTTTCGCCTGGATGGACGATCTGGCGCGAAAACGCAATTTAAATATCGAAGAGATCGGCAAAAGCGCGGAAGGTCGTCCGCTGAAAATGATTCGGATCGGCAATCCCGAATCGAAAAAGATGATGCTCGTCATCTCGCGCCAGCATCCGCCGGAAGTTACGGGATATTTTGCGATGCAGGCGTTTGTCGAGAAAATCGCCGACAAATCGAAACTCTCGAAAAACTTTCGCCAAGATTGGACGGTTTATGTCGTGCCTTTGATGAACCCCGACGGCGTTGACGCGGGAAATTGGCGGCATAATTCGGGCGGAATTGACCTGAATCGCGATTGGGCGATGTTCAATCAACCGGAAACGACCGCCGTCAGAGAATTTTTGAAAAAACGCGAACTGGAAACGGGCGGAAAATTTTATTTCGGCATTGATTTTCATTCGACGTGGGACGATATTTATTATCCGATGGAACGCGGAATTTCGGGTAGTATGCCGAATCTTGTCTGGAATTGGCTGGAAAATATTCAAAAGGAAATCCCGAATTACGTGCCGAAAATTCAAGCGAATAAAAGATTAGAACCGACGATGGTTTCCCGAAATTATTTTCTCAAAGCGCACCAAATGGAAGCAATCGTCTTTGAAATCGGCGACAACACGCCCAGAAAATTTATCAAGAAAAAAGGCAGGGTCGGCGCAATCGAATTGATGAAATTACTGCTTGCCGGATAAAATGGCGGCATTGCGAAAATGATAACCCAAAAAAGAACAATTCAGGCTAAAATCGAGAAAAACGGTTGGAAAATCGTTAAAATTGATGAATATGAGTGGTGGGAAAATAAAGTTTGGGAAATAAATTCAACGTGGTCGCCCATCGGTGCGAAAGCATTCATAACCTATGTTGTTGATCCGCAAATTATCGTTGATAAAAATGCTGTGTGGGCAGTTTTGGCTTCGTTAATGCGTCCGCCACATTGGCAAGGTGAATCTACGGATTTCACATTGGTTTTTAATAACAAATGGAATGATAATTTACCCGAATTAATTGAATTTTTATCAAAAATCCGCAACCAATAAATGTCAGAAAATGCCCGTAAAAATCTAATCCGAATCTTGCAAAACGCCCACGCGGGTGAACTTGCCGCCGCGTTTGCGTATCGCGGGCATTGGAAATCTCTGCGCGAATCAGACGAAAAAAAGCAGATCAAAATAATCGAAACGGAAGAATGGACGCACCGCGAAAATGTACGAAAATGGCTGTTTGAACTTGGCACAGAGCCGCGCAAATTGCGTGAAGCGGTTTTCTGGACAATCGGGCGAACCTTGGGAGTTTTATGTTTCGTTTCCGGTTGGTTTTTCCCGATGTATTTTGCCGGAAGATTGGAAAGTCAAAACATTATCGAATACGAAGAAGCCGCCGAATATGCAAGAGAATTAAGTTTGGAAACTTGCGCCGAAGAAATGATGGAAATGTCGAGAGTCGAAGCGCAGCACGAAGAATTTTTCAGCGGAGTCGTCAAAAATCATCGCCTTTTGCCGATGACGAAAAAGTTTTTTCGTTGGAGCTAATCTGGCGGAAACCCGCGCGTGAGCAAGGGTGTAAGAGTATCACGCGCGGGCTTCCGGCTTTGAATTTAGGGAATACGCCCTTGCTTACGGGCGGGCTTCTGCCTTTGGGTTTAGACTTTTATAAAAACTCTTTTCATCGCTTTTTTCCGGCAAGCCGGCAACCTGCGCGTCGCCGAGCTCGACGATCAGCCATTCGCCGTCGGTTTTTTGGGCGATGTCCATTGTGAAAAAATTGCTTTTAACATTTTTTGCCACATCTGAAAATAAATCTTTCGGCAGATCGGTTTCTTCGTATTCGCCTTCTTCCCAGTATTCGGACGTAAAAATCAACTCATTTTCGAGAAAAAACAGCCGGAATTCTTTGGTCAGAGGCATTCCGCTTTTTGAATGATTGGTCAAAGGTTTGAATTCGATAAATTCGCGGAAAACCAAACCTTTATTTAAATCTTCGCCCTGCAGTTCGATAAAACGCGCCAATACTTTTTCAATTTCCTCTTGATTTGAAGCTGACGAAATAAAACACGCTTCGTTCCATTCGTGTTTTCTCGATTTGACGTAATCCTTTAAAATCAGAGGTTTATCGCCGAAAACGGCGAGTTTGTCGAGAAGTTTTTCAAGATTGAAAGTTTCGTCAAAGGCGAGCGAAATTGATTTCGGCGTGTCTTCTTTGATGACTTCGTAAGATTCGGGAAAATAATGGCAAAATTTATATTCTTCGGGCGAATTTATGAGAATCAAATTTCGCGCCTTTAACTCAGCGTAAAGAATTTCGTAAAATTCGGGTTTGAGCATCCAGCCGCGATAGATCGCTTTTTCCGGCGTTTCAGCAGATTTTATTCTTTTGAAAGCGTTTGAAAGGTTATTTTCCGTCAAATCTTCAAAACTGAAAAGCTCGACCTCAAAACCGCCTTCGAGCGCGGCGGTCGCTTCTTTTTCGTAAGAATAATCAGACTTATTCGGATAAAAAGGTTCTGAGCAAAATATTATTTTCACGATTTGTTAATTGTAAGTAAGCACCAATGCAAAATGGAAAACGGATAATGGAAAATGTCAGAAAATTCCTAACCTGTGTTTAATCCGTCAATTACGGGAGTTCTTAGCATTTTCATAATATCTTGAAACTTCTTCTTGTCTGCTTAGTTAATGGGTAATTGCAATCTGTTTGAAGCCGCAATTAACCGTTAGTAAAAAAACCTTTTTTTCTATTTTTTATCGTTTTTAGACTTTGAAAAATAGCCTTGCCGGTGCGTTAGGACAACTTTTTGTTTGCCGAGTTCGGGATTCAGCAATTGGATTTCGATTTTGCGGTATGACCCGTCGCGTTTCTGATTGGTCGGCGCGTAGGCGATCAGATATTGCGAACGCATTTCGTCCTGAATCATCTTGAAGGCTTCGCGCAATTCGCGTTCGTCGCGCGGGAAAAATGCGCGTCCGCCGGTTCTTTCGGAAAGTTTTCGGAGCGCGCCTTCGTCAACCCCGTCGTAAAAATTATCGCCGATGCCGATCGAGTAAATTACGGCTTCGCTGCGTTGGGCGGCTTGCACGGCTTCGTCCATTTTCTTCTTTCCGTAGGTATTTACGCCGTCGCTCAACAGAATTATGGCGCGGCGCGTTTTTTCCGGCGCGGGTCCTAAAACATCTTCGGAAGTTACCCAGATCGCGTCCCAAATCGCGGTCGAACCTTGCGTCATTTGATTTCTGCCCGAAATCGGAGGTGATCCGGTAATTACGCCGCCGCCGATATAACCCGAAGGCGGAACGAACTGCACATTATCAACCGCGCGGCGCAGGCGGGCAATATTATTCGTCATTCCCTGTTCGAGCGTTGCCTCGCCGGTAAAAGAAATAACCGCAACTTCGTCTTTTGTCGGGCGGACGACCGCTTCCAAAAATGATTTTGCCGCCATTTTTTCTTCGGGCAGAGTGCGTTCCTGCGATGCGCTCGTGTCAATTAAAATAGCGAGCGACAGCGGAAGATCAACCTGCCTGTAAAAAGCGACCGATTCCTGCGGTTCGCCGTCTTCAATCAGCCGGATATCGGTTTCCTTCAAATCGGTCAAAAGCCGGCGGTTTTTGTCTTGCGCCGTAAATAGAACATTGACGACCTCGGTGTCAATTTCGAGAATCTGGTCGTCTTCAATAATAATCGGCGGCGGAGTCGGTTCGGTCGAAACGGTTTGATCCGAAGTCGAATCCGTCGGCGTTTGCTGGGCATTCGAAACAAACGAATTAAACAGCAAACTGCCGATAAACATTAATGAAACCGATAAAATTGTAATTTTTCCTTTCCAACTCATATATAAAAAACTCCGAGTAAGTTTGGTTTTTGGTCTTGGGTCTTGGGTCTTTGCATTTCGTGAAAATGAATAATTTCAATTAAAACAAAGACCAAAGACCAAAGACCAAAGACCAAAGACCTGATAAAAACTATCTCAAACTGTCATTAATCGCACGATAGCTCGATTTTGTGCGAATTCTGTATTTATCAATCAAATCGCCGTTTGCAAAACGAACCTCGACTTTTCTCTCTTTACCGTCGTAATTTTGGTTTGCCGGACGATAAGTAATGATATATTGACCGCTCAACTCTTTTGAAATTTTGGTAAAAGATCGCTCGAGTTCGATCATATCGCCGGTAAAAAAAACTTCGCCGCCGGTTTCTTCGCAAAGCTGCGTCAAAAATTTATCGCCTTTATCCTTGACGGTTCCGGCATCAACACCCGGAACCGTTCCCAAAAATCCGGCTTTGGTCGAAATGGCGAAAATCGTCGTTTCGGTGCGCTGGGCAATATCAATCGCATCCTTTAAATCCGCCCGGCTGAAGGTATCGTCGCCGTCGGTAATAATGACGATGACGCGTCTGCCGGGCGCGGTTCGCAGTTTTTCGTCGGAAAATTCCCAGATCGCATCGTAAAGCGCGGTTTGCGATCCGACTTTTTTGACATCATCTACGGCTTTATCGAGCAAATCGAGTTTATCGGTAAAATCCTGACGCAAACTGACCTGATGATCAAATGTCATAAACGCCGCTTTGTCTTTGCGCAAACGCGTTACGGTGTAAATAAAATTTTTCGCCGCTTCTTTGGAAAACTTCATTTTTCCGGCGGTCGAAGGCGAGGTGTCCATCAAAACGCCGACATAAACCGGCGGATTCGTTTCTTTGTCGGTAAAAAACGTAACTTCCTG
>JBBRVS010000143.1:0-14254 GCA_038246645.1 Pyrinomonadales bacterium | reverse complement strand
TTTATTTCACCGCCGAACATTCCGCCATCACGAGCGGCACGAAGCATTTCCTGCGTTTTCGAGCCGTCCGTATAACGCATATCTTTCTGCTTTTCTTTAACTTTCTTCATAATCTCGCGCATCTTTTGATTCGGCTGCGGTTTTTGTTCTTCGAGAACCGTCACGCGCAAACGCCGTCCGCCAAACTCTTTCGCGTGTTTGGCAATTTCTTCCCAAGTGCCTTCTAAAACTGTCGTTGCCATATTTTTATTTTCTCCTGACAAGAGTTAATTATAACGGATGTTACGCAAAAAGAGAAAAAAATGACCGGAGCGCGGGGCGTTCCCCGCTTGCAGAGCTTCGTGAGCGCGAAAAAGCCTGTGCTTTCAATAAACTCGGGTGTAATCAATCGCCGTTCCGCCGCAACCGCGACGGTTGCAAGCGGGACGCTCGCGCTCCAGTCAAAAAGGATTCGTTCAAATTTGAACGAATCCTTTTTATTTGTGGAAAAATCCAAAATCGGAAATCTAAAATCCAAAATCGGATTACATTCCCATTCCCATGCCGCCCATGCCGCCGCCCATGCCGCCGCCGCCCATGCCGCCTTCGTTATCATCTTGAACGTCGGCGATCATCGCTTCGGTCGTCAGCATCAAACCGGCGATTGAAGCCGCATTTTGCAGGGCATAACGCGTAACTTTCGCGGGGTCAATGACTCCGGCGGCAACGAGGTCTTCGAACACTTCGGTTGCCGCGTTGAAACCGTAAGAAGCGGATTCGTTGCTGCGAACATTTTCGACGATCACCGCGCCTTCGCGTCCGGCGTTGTTGGCGATCTGGCGAAGCGGTTCTTCCAGAGCGCGTCGAACGATGGAAACACCGATCAATTCGTCGGCATCGGCACTTTCGGTATCGAAGTTTTCGAGGGCTTTCGAAGCGCGAACGAGCGCGACTCCGCCGCCGGCAACGATTCCTTCTTCGACCGCTGCGCGCGTGGCGTGCATTGCATCTTCAACTCGTGCTTTCTTTTCCTTCATTTCGGTTTCGGTTGCCGCGCCGACTTTGATAACTGCTACGCCGCCGACGAGTTTCGCCAGACGTTCCTGCAATTTTTCGCGGTCGTAGTCCGAAGACGTGTCTTCGATCTGCGATTTGATCAATTTAACGCGTCCGGCAATGTCTTCGCCCGCGCCGCCGCCGTCAACGACTGTCGTGTTGTCTTTGTCAATCGTGATCTTTGCGGCTTGTCCGAGGTCTTCAATCGAAATGGCTTCGAGCTTGATGCCGAGATCGTCGCTGATGACCTTTCCGCCCGTCATAACTGCAATGTCTTCGAGCATCGCTTTGCGGCGGTCGCCGAATCCCGGTGCTTTTACAGCCGCGACATTCAAAGTTCCGCGCAATTTGTTGACAACGAGTGTTGCCAGGGCTTCGCCTTCAACGTCTTCAGCGATAATCAAGAGCGGTTTGCCGAGTTTGGCAACCTGTTCGAGAATCGGCAGAAGATCCTTCATCGAAGAAACTTTCTTTTCGTTGATCAGGATAAACGGATTTTCCAAAACCGCTTCCATTCTTTCCGGATCGGTTACGAAATACGGCGAAAGATAGCCGCGGTCAAACTGCATACCTTCGACGACTTCAAGCGTCGTGTCCATCGTTTTCGATTCTTCAACGGTGATTACGCCGTCTTTTCCGACTTTGTCCATCGCTTCGGCAATAATTTCGCCGATCTTGCGGTCGCCGTTAGCCGAAACCGTTCCGACCTGGGCAATCGAATCGCCCGAAACCGGTTGCGAAAAGTTTTTGATCTCTTCGACAACTTTGATAACCGCTTTGTCAATTCCGCGTTTGAGAGCCATCGGATTGGCACCGGCGGCAACCGTGCGAACGCCTTCTTTGAAGATCGCTTGCGCTAAAACGGTCGCGGTCGTCGTTCCGTCGCCGGCAACGTCCGAAGTTTTCGAAGCAACTTCACGCACCATCTGTGCGCCCATATTTTCTAATGAATCTTTTAATTCGATCTCTTTGGCAACCGTGACACCGTCTTTGGTGATCGTCGGCGAACCGAATTTTTTGTCAATAACTACGTTGCGCCCCTTCGGTCCCAATGTAACTTTAACTGCATCAGCGAGTTGGTTTACGCCGCGCAGAATAGCGGCACGTGATTCTTCACCGTGAACAACTTGTTTAGCCATAATCTTTTAAATCTCCTAAATTCTGTATTAAATGTTTTTATAAAAATGTTTTCCGAGTTTTCTGTGTTGACCGATTTTGTTGAGTTTTATGAACTTCTAACTCGCAACTCGGCAAACTTTGTGAACTCGTTCAATTAGCTGGCATTGGCGCCGGCGCGGTTGATGATTCCAAGGATTTCGTCTTCGCGCATAATTAAAAGGTCTTCACTGTCAATGGTGATTTCCGAACCGCTGTATTTGCCGAACAGAATGCGGTCGCCTTCTTTCACGTCCAATGTCTGACGCGAACCGTCATCTTTGTATTTTCCTTCCCCGGCGGCGATCACTTCGCCTTCCTGCGGTTTTTCTTTTGCTGAATCCGGGATAAAAAGTCCGCCTGCGGTTTTGTCGCTTTCTTCGATGCGTCGAACGATTACACGGTCGTGCAAAGGTTTAATTTTTGTAGCCATAATAATTTGTTACTCCTTTTAATAATCTATAAAAAGTTTTATGATTTGTGATTACATCTGTGGTAAATTGAATTTTCTAGCACTCGTAATCAATGAGTGCTAGTATAAGGAAAGTTTTAGAAAAGTTCAAGTGTGGTGAACGTGTTTGCATAAAATCTGATAATAACATTATCAAGTTTGTTACAAAGTTTATGAAAATTTCAGGAATTTTTATTTATCCGATCAAATCTTTGAAGGGAATTTCTTTGGAAAGTTCTGTGGTTGAAAAACGCGGCTTGCAATATGACAGACGTTGGATGCTCGTTGACGAAAACGGCGAATTTTTCACTCAGCGCGAATTTCCGAAAATGGCGACTGTTTCGATTCAATTGCAGAATAATTCTTTAAAAATTTCTGCCGAAGGTTTTGAAGATTTATCGGTGCCGTTTGAAATGTTTGGCGAAACAATAAAAGTTCGCGTTTGGCAGAGCGTTTGTGATGCAATAGCGTCGGAAAATCACATAAACAAATGGTTTAGCGAAGTTTTGCAAACAAATTGCAAACTCGTTTATATGCCGGAAAACTCGGAAAGAAGTGTTGATAAATTGTTTGATAAAAACAACGATATTGTCAGTTTTGCCGACGGTTATCAGCTGCTTGTGATCGGCGAAAATTCTCTGAATGATTTAAACGAAAAACTCGAAAATAAAATCCCGATGAATCGTTTTCGCCCGAACCTTGTTGTTTCCGGTTCTGCGCCGTTTGCCGAAGATTTTTGGGAAAAAATCAAAATCGGCGAAACGGTTTTTCGCAGTCCAAAACCTTGTGCGCGCTGCGTGATAACGACGGTTGATCAAAAAGAAGGCGTTTTTACGGGCAAAGAACCGCTTAAAACTCTGGCAACATATCGAATGGCAAAGGATGTTTTTCCGGATAATTGCGCGGAATTAGGTTTGGACCAAACGGCTGTGTTATTCGGTCAAAATCTGATTCCCGAAAACTTCGGAGAAACCTTAAAAATCGGCGATGAAATCGGGATTATCAAATGAACTAATCATCAGTTATAAACCAAAAGAAATTCGCCGCAAAAAGGCACAGAAAACACAAAAAAAGATTTTATTTTTTTGAGAATTTTGAGCCTTTTTGCGGCAAATTTCTTTAACGCGCTTTTCGTTTCAGCAATCTTTTCGGGGTTTTTGAATGATTATTATGATAAGCCGAGACTCTTTTTGAAAGCGTGTTGCGATGAATTCCGAGAATATCGGCGGTATTGGAAAGATGTTCTTTGTTGCGCTCAAGAGCCTTTTCAATATAGATTTTCTCAAATTCCGACATCGCTTCGTTAAGCAAAATCTGCCCGTCGAGCATTTCTTCGATTAAAATTTCCATTCGGTCGCGTAGCTGCATAATTTTTCATTAACGGAAAACGGATAATTGATAATGGATAATTATTTTTCGTTATCAATTATCCATTATCAATTTATAAGATTTTTTCCGGTTAAAATTCGATAAGCCTCTAAATAGCGGGAGGTTGTTGCCTGGATGATTTCCGTCGGCAGTTCCGGTGCGGGAGGTTGTTTGTTCCAATCCAAAGTTTCCAGATATTCGCGGACAAATTGTTTATCAAAAGACGGCTGCGCTTTTCCGGGCGCATATGTTTCGACCGACCAAAAACGCGAAGAATCGGGCGTTAAAACTTCATCAATCAAAATGATCTCGCCGCTCTCGTCAAGACCGAATTCAAATTTCGTGTCGGCAATAATTATTCCGCGGGTCAGCGCGTATTCGCTTGCTGTTTTGTAAATATTCAAGGTCAGCGATTTCAATTTTTGAGCGGTTTCTTCGCCGACGATTTCGGTAAATTCGGCTTCCGATATATTTTCGTCGTGTCCGGTCGCGGCTTTGGTCGCAGGCGTGAAAATGGGCGCAGGCAATTTGTCGCATTGCCGCAAACCTTCGGGCAATTTGTGACCGCAGATTTCGCCGGTCGCCTGATAATCCTTCCAACCCGAACCTTCCAGATAACCGCGCACAACGCATTCGACCGGAAAAACTTTTGTCTTTTTAACAAGCAGAGAGCGTCCGCGCAGTTCTTCCGTGTGGCGGACTTCCGGCGGCATCTCGGTAAAATTTGAAGTGATTAAATGATGTTTTGTCACCTCTTTTAATTTATCAAACCAGAAAACCGAAAGCGCGGTTAAAACTGCCCCTTTCAGCGGAATCGGATTCGGCATCACGCAATCGAAAGCGGAAATTCTGTCGGTAGCAACGAGCAGCAGCTGTGAATCTCCAATTTGATAAACATCACGAACCTTGCCCCGATGTATCAAAGACAAACCGACTATATTAGTTTCCGAAACCGTTTTCAATGCCGACATATTTTAATTTTATTGTGGATTTTTTTATCAAGCTAACTTTAGTATGAAATTTAAAATTGGTAAAGGTTTGGAAGTTGATTTTCTTGTAAAAAACCGAAAAATGTTAAAAAATGTTAAAAGAAATATAAAAATGTAATTTTTTGCGTGACATTTTAAAAAGAAATGTGCATAATATGTAGTGGCAGGTCATAGAGCCCACAAAATCAGATTATTTGTGAATATGTAAAAAATTTACTGCTTTCAACAAATAACCCCTTCTCACAACAGACTTATTCCACATATTGCAGAAATTTTGGAAAAAACGGATATGTTCAAAAAAGATTATTTAGAATTTCGTAGAGTGAAATTTGGATTATTAAATCTCGCTTTGTATGCAATTTTTACGACAACGGAAATTGCCGCCCAGAGTTCAGTTACCGCACAAGAATTGCAGTCCGAAAGTTTTAATTGGTGGATGATAATCCTTTTTATTTTGGTCGGATGTTTAGCCCTTGCAATTTTTTACCGGTATAAAATAAAAAGTGCGGAAGAACTTACCACCACTTCTTACACAAGAGTTTCGTATTCGGACAACAAAACCGGAAAAGATTCGATTTCTGCCGATAAGGAGCTTGAATGGCTGAGAAAAAATCGAAAACTTGTCGGAAAGTCCGAAAGTCCGACAAACCCCAAACCTGAAAAAGCCAAACAAAACGGTTCTGCCAAGCCGCATTCGGTATCAATAGAAAATATTGCTGAAGTTTCTTCAGTTTTGCCGATTTATTCTTTTTTAAAGCTCAAGCCGACCGAACCGTTTGTTGCTCTGCCGATTTCAAATGATGATGCTTTAATGAGCGCAATCGAGCAGGTTCACGAAGAATTTGAAGAAGACGAAGAAATTCGTACTTTAGCCGTCAGAATTTTGGCGGCATTCAGAACGAGCAATTCGGTCGAAGCCCTTTCGCAGGTCGCGCTTTACGATCTTTCTTCAAATCTGCGGTCCAAAGCCGTTACGACTCTTTCCGAATTTGATCACGAATCGGTTTTTGAAACCATTTTGCTGGCTTGCGCCGATCCGACCCGCGAAGTCAGAGCGGCGGCGGCGCGTTCGCTTTTTCATCTGACATTTAATCGCGGCGATGCCTGGGCAAGAATTGCCAATTCGGGCGAACAGGGCAGAATGTGGCAAATAGCCCGAGCCGCAATCGAAGCCGATTTAGTCGAAAGATCATTTGAGCGGCTGATTCACCAGGACCGAAAATATGCGTCCGAAGCCTTTGCGCTGGTAACTTTGCTGATCAGAGCCGGCGAGATAGAAGTTATTACGAATTTTCTGCATAAAAACCGGGATGCAAAATTGCGTCGGGCGATTCTGCATACGATTAAAGTGAGTAAAGATAAAAAAGGGCTGGACGGTTTAAATGCCCTGCTTAAACAGGCAAATTTGTCGCCCGACCTTCAGGAAGATGTAGATAAAACAATCGAAGAAATGGGATTTGTCACCGTTTAAAAGATTTTCCGCCTAACAGTCAATAAAAAAACAATTTCCGCCGGCAGTTTTGGAAAACGAAAATGGGGTCACTACATATCAGGGAAGATTTTGATAATCGCATATTTGCGGAAATCGGGGAAAAAGCACCTGATTTTGTTTTGAGAGACGAAAAAGATAATGAATGGCGGTTGTCCGATCAGTTGGGTCAGGTAACCGCCATTCTTTTTTATCCGAAAAATGAAACGCTCGTTTGCACCGAACAGCTCTGCTCTTTGCGGGATAACTGGTCGGATTATTTAGAATCAAAAGCGGTCGTCGTCGGGGTTTCGCCCGGAAAAACACAAGAACATCGGACATTTGCCGGAAAATACAAATTGCCTTTACCTCTGCTGGCGGATTCGGACAGAGCGATCACCAAAATTTATATGAACCACTGGTTATTTCCCGTTTCTTTCACGCGCGGCATTGTCGTCATTGATGCCAAAGGAATTATCCGCACGAAAAAAATAATGATTCGCGCCTTTCGTCCGGCGGATCGCAGTGTTATCACAGCAATTCACGCCGCCCGCGCCGATGCGCTCTATGAAAATTACGAGTCTATTTTAACTAAGCGGGAACTCTAAGAAGCTGTTTGAAAAGTGGTAACGCTGCCATCTCGGCGGCTGTTCTGAGATCGTCTCGGTCTCGGACTCCGTATTATTTTTTGAAAATTTAACGCCATCGGCGTGCGAGACGCACGCCGGACAGCCAGCGAGACGCTGGCGTTACCTTTTTTTGAGTTTTCAAACAGCTTCTAAAAATATCGTTTTCAAATGATATAAAAAAAGAACCTGATTTCATTTACAAACCTGCCTTTTGCAATCGAAATCCGTTAAAATTTTCAACCTAATAATTTAGAACAAAAGATCTCTGAAATTTTGTGAATTCACCCGTGCATTTGTATTTCATTCACGATACAATTTACCAATGCGATTCAAGTTAGTTTCAGAAAATACACCGAAGGGCGATCAGCCGCAGGCAATTTCGCAGCTTGTCAAAGGCTTGAACGAAGGCGAACAACATCAGGTTTTACTGGGGATTACGGGCAGCGGCAAGACTTTTTCAATTGCCAAAGTAATTGAAGAAGTTCAGCGTCCGACGCTCGTTCTGGCGCATAATAAAACGCTCGCCGCCCAGCTTTATCAGGAATTCAAGACATTTTTCCCCGAAAATGCGGTCGAATATTTTGTTTCGTATTACGATTATTATCAGCCCGAAGCCTACGTTCCCGCGTCCGATCTGTACATCGAAAAAGAAGCGACGATCAACGAAGAAATTGACCGTCTTCGGTTGAGCGCGACGCGTGCGCTGTTCGAGCGGCGCGATGTCATTGTCGTTGCCAGTGTCAGTTGTATCTATGGTTTAGGCGACCCGGACGCGTATTTCGGAATGCTGCTTTTTGTCGAACCCGGACAGCAGATGAAGCGTGAAGACCTATTGAAAAAACTCGTCGAACTGCAATACGAACGTTCGCACATCGAATTCGAGCGCGGCTCTTTTCGCGTGCGCGGCGATGTGGTCGAGATTTATCCGAGTTATCAAGATCAAGCGTATCGCATCGAATTTTGGGGCGATGAAATTGACTCGATCTCGACGATTGATCCGCTGCTCGGCGAAGTCCTTTTCAAACACGAATCGCGCCTGCCGATCTATCCGAAAACTCACTACGTAATGAGCAAACCAACCGTAAAACGTGCGCTCAAAACGATTAAAGAAGAACTCGTCTGGTGGGAAGAAGAACTTATCAAACAGGGCAAACTCGTCGAAGCCCAACGTCTGCACCAGCGCACGATGTATGATCTGGAAATGATCAAGGAAATGGGGTTTTGCCGCGGAATCGAAAATTATTCGCGCCATTTGACGGGCAAAAATCCGGGCGAACCGCCGCCGACCTTGCTTCATTATCTGGCGGAAGATTCGCTGATGGTCATAGACGAATCGCATCAGACGATTCCGCAGCTCGGCGCGATGTATAAAGGCGACCGTTCACGCAAGGGAAATCTGGTCGAATACGGTTTTCGCCTGCCGTCGGCGATGGACAATCGCCCGCTCAATTTTGAAGAATTCAACGAGCGCATCGGACAAACCATCTATGTTTCCGCCACGCCCGGAAATTACGAATTGGAAATAACGGGCGGCGAAATTGTCGAGCAAGTCATTCGCCCGACGGGCTTGCTCGATCCGAATATCGAAGTTCGCCCGGTGCGCGGGCAGATTGATGATCTTCTGGAAGAATGCCGGAAACGCGCCGAACGAAATGAGAGAGTTTTGGTCACAACTTTAACAAAGAAAATGTCGGAAAATCTGACCGAATATTTCGCGGAAGTCGGCGTAAAAGTAAATTATCTTCATTCCGACATTACGACACTCGACCGAATCAAGATTTTAAGAAACTTGCGGCGCGGCGAATTTGATGTTCTTGTCGGAATTAATCTTTTGCGCGAAGGTCTGGATTTGCCGGAAGTGTCCTTAGTTGCGATTCTCGATGCCGACAAAGAAGGATTTTTAAGAAGCGAACGAAGTCTGATTCAAACCATCGGACGCGCCGCGCGAAATTCTGAAGGGCTGGCGATTCTTTACGCGGATAAGATCACCCGATCAATGAAAGCCGCGATTGACGAAACGATCCGCCGCCGCAAAATTCAGGAAGAATACAACGAAAAACACGGCATCACGCCGACGACCATCGTCAAATCAATCGAAGCGACTCTGGTTACGGCTTATGAAGCGGATTATTTCAAAGTTCCGCTCGAAATGGACAAATTTGAAGAATATTCGCCGAAACAATTAAAGGAAACTATTTTGCAACTCGAAGCCGATATGCGTCAGGCGGCACGCGATATGAAATTTGAACAAGCGGCAGAAATTCGTGATCGAATAAATTATCTGCGGGAACGGCAAATACAGTTAGTATAATTTGTGGTGTTAAAATCAAAAAGTTCACTTTCTAGTCGGCTGGCGGCAGTTCGGCGAGCATAATTTGGCTGGCGTTTTGGTCTTTCAACGAAAATATAAAAATGCTTCCGTCGGCATTCGCGCCGGGACTTCCCTGGACGTTGAACGGGATTTTGTATCTGCCGTCCGTATCTTTTACTTGGCTGGCGGCGAAATCGTAAAATTTGATTTTAAAACTTTGGTCGGGTTGACGGGCGAGAAAATAAATTCCCGACGGCGACATTGACCATTTGTTGGCGGCGGCAGCAGCAAGTTCGGGAATGTTTTCTTCCGCGCCGCCTTCCGTCGAAACGCGCCATAAACCGTCGGAAGCTTCTGTTTTGGAATAAAAAACAGTTTTGCCGTTTGGCGCGGGCGCGGATTGAAACGCGCCGCCTTTGGTGATTTGAACGGCTTGACCGCCGCCTGCGGGCATTTTCCAGATGTTCATTTCGCCCGCGCGGTTAGAGGTGAAATAAATCCATCTGCCGTCCGCGCTCCACGCGGGCAGGATGTTCCGCGACTTTTCCGTGGTCAGTTGCCGCGCCGCGCCGCCTTCGGCAGAGATTGTAAAAATGTTTGACGTTTCGCCGTCTTTTGCGAAAAAGGCAATTTGCAAACCGTCAGGCGAAAAGCGCGGCGAGCCGATCTCGAACGGCGTGTCGGTGATTCGGCGCGGATTTTTGCCGTCCGCGTCCGCCGTCCAAATTTCATATTTGCCCGTGCGATCTGACAAAAAGACGATGCGCGAGTCGTCGGGCGAGAACTGCGGATTGTGTTCGTTATTGGTCGAGGCGATCAGCCTTTTTGCCGGTTTGCCGTCTGCCATAACGCGCCAGACATCGACGTTTTGCGCGGTTTCGACGAAAGCGAGCGTTTTTCCGTCAGGAGAAACGGATAAATTAGTGATGATGCTGCCGCCAATCGAAACTATTTCCGGCTCACCGCCCACCGCCGGAACGCGCCAGACACTCGCCAGATTACTGCCACGAAACGAAACGAAATAAATCATCCGCCCGTCCGCGCTCCACGCCAGTGAATGAATGGTCGCGTCGTCGAAAGTCAGTTGACGCGGTTCGCCGCCAGTTACCGGAACGACGAATAACTCCTGTTTTTGATTCGCGGAAACGCGCAGAAAAGCCAGCGATTTACCGTCGGGCGAAAAGCGCGGCGTGGTTTCGCCTGCAAACTTTGCCGGCGCGGTAACTCGTCCGCGCTCGCCGGTTTCGATGTTGACGAGATAAATGGCGTATTGTCCGCCGACGGTGGAGTTTTCCGTGTCAACGACGGCGATGTTACGTCCGTCGGGCGCGTAGGAAATGCTGTAATTGCCGGAAAAAAGTCGGGCAATTTTGCGTTCCGCGCCGCCGAGCGACGGAACAAGCAAAATTTCGCCGTAATCTTTAAATTCCCGAACGAAGGCGACGTGGGAGCCATCGGGCGAAAACGTCGAATATTGCTCGTTCGCTTCCTTGTCGGTCAGCCGCAGCGGTTCGCCCGCGCCGACGAGTTTGACGTAAATATCGAGCGCGTCGCCTTCGCCGCCGTTCCAGGAATATGCGAGTTGTTTGCCGTCGGGCGAAAACGCCGGAGTGTTTTCGCGTCCATTCGCGCCGGAAAACGAAACGACGCGAGAAGCGACGACCACTTTTGCGGGACGATTCTGAAAATAATTTTGATAAATGATGAAACCGATTGCGGCAAACGCGACGAAGGCGAGGGCGAACCACGCCAATTTCGAGTTTTGGATTTCGGGTTTTGGATTCGGCAGAAGCGCGGCGGGCGCGGGCGACGAACCTTTTTCTACATTTTCATCTTCATCAGGCGTGAACGTGATTGTTTCTTCGATGCGAATGCGCTGAACAGATTGTTCTTCGACGAAGATTTCCGGCGCGTCGCTCGTCGTGACTAGCCCCGTGAAAAGATAGCCGCGTTTCGGGACGGTTTCGATAAATTTTTCGCCGCCCCCGCTGTTCAGCTTTTTCCTCAGCCACGAAACATTCCGCATCAAGGTTTCTTCATTGACAAAAACATCCTTCCAAACCGCTTCGAGCAGTTCGTCTTTGGAAACGATATTTCCGGCGTTCTCAACCAGCGCGAGCAAAACTTCAAACTCCTTCGGTGTCAGCGCAATCGTTTCGCCGCCGCGCAAAAGGCGGTGATTCATTGTGTCCAGCCGAAATTCGGCGAAATCGTAAAATCGTTTATTCACAGTGTTTAATGGCTTATCCAAAAAATTTCCAGAAAACTTCCGGTTTCTTTCAGGACTTTTTTTATGAGCAAGTTTAAGTTCGATGTAAGCCCGAATTCAGAAAGTCGAAGCGAGTCTGATTATAAACGAAAATCAAATGAAAATTAAACGCTCAACCGAAATTATTATTGAAACAAACAGGAAATTCGTCATTCGCGGGGCGGATTCGGCGGAACAAATTTTTTGTCTTGCTTGCAGCGAAGTGTTGATCGGAATCGAAGCCGCACCCGCGCTTTTCGGCATCAGCCAACTTGCCGTCTTTCGTCTGGTCGAACAAAAAGCGGTTCATTTCGCCGAAACCGAAGCGGGCGCGGTGATGCTCTGCCCATCGTCGCTGGCGGAATTTTTGAACGACGGCACGAAACAATTAACCACTGAATAAAACGCACAAGGAGAAATTTATTATGAAAAAAATCAACTTAAAATTATTGTCATTAACTTTAGCAATTTTCGCGCTCGCCAATTTCGCGGCGGCGCAGACGACGGCGTTCACATATCAGGGACGCTTAAACGATACGATGAGTTCCGGCAGCGGTTCATATCTGATGAAGTTCGAACTTTACGCGGACGCGGCGGGCAACACGCTGATTGATACCTTAAACGATGTTCCGGTAACGGTTTCAAATAATGTTTTCACGGTTCAGTTAAATTTCACCGCTTCAAATGCTTTTGACGGCGGCGACAGATTCTTGAAAATCTCGGTCAAGCGCAATGCGGGCGACGTTTACACGCCGCTCGATCCGTTACAGCCGTTCACTTCAACGCCGTATGCCATTAAATCCAAAACCGCGACGACTGCCGACATTTCGACGAATACATTTAACGTCGGCGGAACACCTGCCGCGCAGATTATCAAAGAAGGCGACACGCGCCTGACCGATTCTCGCACACCGACGGCGGGCAGCGGCAATTATATTCAGAATCAAAACACGGCGATGCAGTCGTCAGCAAACTTTATTATCTCCGGCACGGGCGAAGCGGCTAGTTTTAACGCCCGAACGCAGTTCAGCATCGGCGGTGACCGCGTCTTGAGCAATCCGGGAACAAACAATCTGTTTGCCGGGTTCCGCGCGGGCAATCAGAATCTGGGTGAAAGCAACTCGTTTTTCGGACACCAAGCCGGATTAACTAACAGAACGGGCAACAATAATTCATTTTTCGGACGCGATGCCGGACAAAGCAACTTCGGCGGTATCGAGAACACATTTATCGGAGTCAATGCCGGACTCAGCAATACAGCAGGCGGCGATAATACCTTTGTCGGTGTGCAAGCCGGAAGCGCGAACACGACGGGCAATTTCAACACCATCATCGGCACTACGGCAAATGTCAACCTCAACAATCTGACGTATGCCACCGCGCTCGGCGCAGGCGCAATCGTCGGCGCAAGCAACACCGTCGTTTTGGGCAGAAGCGCGGATGCCGTGCAGATTCCGGGCAGCAGTACGGTTGGCGGAACGCTGTCGGCGAACAGCGTTACTTCCGCGACGCAGTATAATCTCGGAGCTTCGCGCATCCTCGGTGCTTTCGGCACGGATAATACGGTGGTCGGTCTCGGCGCGGGCAGAATAACGACCGGCACCGACAACTCTTTCTTCGGGACAGGCAGCGGATTTTTCAACGCGGGCGGCTCTTTTAATTCATTTTTCGGCGAGTCAACCGGCTTTAACAATTCCAGCGGCGCGAATAATAGTTTCTTCGGTGCCAGCTCAGGCTTTAGCAATTCAAGCGGCGCGGGCAACAGTTTCTTCGGTTCGGGCGCGGGTGCTTCAACTCAAGGTGGCGGCAGCAATGTCTTTCTCGGACTCAACGCCGGGAATATCAATGTTTCCGGCAGTAACAACACCGTTATCGGGGAGAACGCCAATGTCGCGGCTGGTAATTTAACCTACACAACCGTTATCGGCGCAGGGGCGAGCAGCTTTGAGAGCAATTCAATCGTTCTGGGGCGCAACAACGCTTCGGACACAGTAAGAATTCCCGGCAAAGTCAAACTCAATACATTCGGAAGTGCCGGTACCAATAACCTTTGTTTCAACGCCGGTTTTGAAATTTCCAACTGTTCATCTTCCTTACGCTACAAAACCAACATCGCGCCGTTCGCGTTCGGCTTGTCGCTCATCAATCAATTGCAGCCGATTTCATTCGATTGGAAAAACGGCGGAATGAAGGATGTCGGCTTCGGCGCGGAAGACATCGCGGCAATCAATCCGCTGTTCGTTAATTACAATGCAAAAGGTGAAGTCGAAGGTGTCAAATACGACCGCCTGAGTGTTCTGTTCGTCAACGCCTTCAAAGAACAACAAACGCAAATCAGCGAGCAGCAGAAACAGATTGACGAACAAAAAGCGTTGATTGACGGTTTGCGAAAGCTCGTCTGCGCGGGCAACCCAAACGCCGCTGTCTGTCAATAAAAATCGAATTTTGAAGGGAGAAATGGGTGTAATTAAAAGTGGGACACAGAAATATCAATAATTTTTGATGACGATTTTGACTGCTATATATTGTAGATAGATTTTTAAAAGAACAATATACAGCCCTAATTTTGTCAATTTTTAAAGGTCTGTTGAATTTGGCGA
>JBBRVS010000142.1:0-14293 GCA_038246645.1 Pyrinomonadales bacterium | reverse complement strand
TCTGGCAATCGGCGGTTCGTTTGTTATGCTTTTTTTGCGTTTGCAAATTGGAGAAACATTCATTTCCGATACGGCTTTGATGATGCTCGCGCTTGCCGCTTACATTTTAGCCGCGCTGTTCCAGTTGACCAATCTGTACGCGCCTTCGGAAATGGCACAAAAAATCGGTCTGTGGGGAGCAACCCTCGGCGTGTTGGTTAATTTATAAAGTTGGTTTGTGCGTTGGATTGCGGCGTATGAATTTGAACTTGTTCAGCTTATTCAAAGCGGAAATACCGAATCACCCTGGATATTCAGATATATTCCGTTTGCGAATTTATACGATTTCAGTCTGGCTTTCGCCTTCGGCGCGGGAATTACGACGCTTCTGCTGGCATCAAGAAAGAATTTCCAGTTTTTAAGCGCATTTACAATGCCGCTTGCCGCTCTGATTTTGACTTTAGCGAGATTCATCGGCGGCGAGCATTCCAATTTGATGCCGATCCTCGATTCCTATTGGCGACCGATCCACGTCGGCGTGGCTTCTTTGAGTTACGGAGTCGCGCTCGTCTGTTTTGCGATTGCCGTAATTTATCTCTTAAAAGACAAAGTAAAAGTCGAAGCAATGGCGATCTGGGCAAGCGTTTTTGCTTTTTCGGTAATTGCGACGATCAGCAAATTCTCGGTTTTGACCGAATTCGTTTATCGCGCCGGACTTTTTATCCCGAACCCGACCGGCGGTAAGCCTTTTTCCGCGCCGTTTCGCATAGATATTCCCTTTATCGGCGAAACTCTGGTTTTATCCGCATTTTTGCTCGTCGGCGTAATCATTTCGTTTTTGATTTATATTTATCAGAACAACGAAACCGCGAAAAAAGCCGGACACGTTTTCCTTAAACTTTCATTTGCAGGTCTGATTTTATCGGTCGTATTCTTAGTTTCAGGCATTAAATCAAACGAAAATATTTTGCCGAAACTGCAAGCCCAGCTTGCCGCAAGCCCGAATCAATATCTGATCGCGGGGCAGGAGATCGCTTCAAAACAGAGACTTTCCGTGCAGGAATTTTCGGCAATAACTCCGGCGCAATTCGAAGATGCCGGAAAACAATATCTGCAAAACAACGGCGGAAAAGTATATTTGAGTTTCGGCACGAATCCGGTCGAACTTTCCGGTTTGATTACCGCTCTGGCAGGACTTTTCTTTGTAATTTTATTCAGCTTCCAAACCGACAAAATCCGCGAGCGGCTTCCATCTCTGGAATCGCTCGATAATTTAATGTACAAAACGGCGTGTCTGGCTTTTGCAGGTTTAGCGATGCTGCTGATTACGGGCGCGATCTGGGCAAATGAATCGTGGGGCAGACCGTGGGGCTTCGATTCAAAAGAAACCGGCGCATTGGTCGCGTGGCTGACGTATGCCGCCTTTTTGCATACGCGAATTTCGAGAGGTTGGTCGGGCAGAAGTTCGGCTTATTTTGCGATTGTCGGCTTTTTGCTCGTCATTTTCACGTATCTCGGAGTTAGTTATCTGCTTCCGGGATTGCATAGTTATGCGTAAATGGTTTGTCAGCGAAAACCGCATTTTTGTTAAGTGAGCGGTCTTTGACCGCGTCGGCTCGCAGAAATAAAATAACGCGGTCAATGACCGCTCGACTTAACGATTGAGTGTTTTGAATAAATTTAAGAATTAATGAACAAAAACAGTATTTTTATCGGAATCGGCGGATTAATTATCGGTATGATTATCGGTTTTTTCGGTGCTAATAACTTAAATAAAAGTGTCGAATCGGAATCAAAATCAGTTGTAAATCCCGCGCTTCCGCAAGTCAACAACGTCGTCGTCAGAGATCAGCACTCGACAAGCGGCGCGATGATGCCGGAAATCGCCCAAACTCTGGACAAAGCGCAAAACGAACCGAACAATTTTGAAGCGCAAATTCAAGCGGGCGATCTTTATCTGAAAATTCAAAATTTTACCAAAGCCCTCGAATTTTATGAAACCGCGAATAAATTAAAACCCGATAATTACGAAATAATCGTCAAGCTCGGCAATGTTTATTTTGATTCGCAGCAGTATGAAACAGCGGAAACCTGGTATGCGAAAGCGTTGGGAATAAAACCGAATGATGTCGGCGTGAGAACCGATTACGGCATTACATTTCTCGAACGCAATGATCCGGCACGAGCGATTCAGGAATTTCAAACCTCGCTGAAAACCGATGCGAAACACGAGCCGACGCTTTATAATCTCGGAATTGCGTATATCAAAACAGGCGATTCGGAACAGGCGAAAAATATCGCCCGTCAGCTCGAACAAATAAATCCGCAGGGCGAATTAACTGCAAGGTTTAAGAAAATTCTTCAATAAAAAAGACTGGAGCGGAAGCGGCGGAACGGCGTTTATATAAAAATCAAGTTTATTCCGGGCAAAGGCTTTTTCGCGCTATCGCGCTCAGGCAAGCGGGGATGTCTGCGTTCCAGTCTTTATAACCCGCCTTCTTCCATCGAGATTCTATCAATATCGAGAAATGAATATCTTGAAACCGTACCGTCATAGAGAACTATCGTTAAAATTCCCTGATTGACATTAAATGAAAAAACCTTGTTCAGCGGTTGTTTGAGAATTTTCCCGTCTTTGAATCTGACAACCAGTTCGATTTTTGCGAGTTGTTCGGGTTTCATCGGAAGAATCGGACTCGAAGCAGGCGGAGTTTCTGTAACAGGCGCATCCGTTTTCTTCTCTTCAATTTCTTTATTTTCAGTTTTTACTTCTTCGGTTTGCTCGGTTTCCGTTTTTTTATCTTCTGTTTCCGCCGGAACATTTTCCGTGACAACCACTTCCGGCAAATCAATTACGGGAGTTTCTACCGTTTTCGGGGTTTCAATTGTTTCAATTTTTTCTTCGGACGGATTTCTCTTTCTGATCTCTATTTTAGTAGAAGTTTTTTCGACTTTCGGCTGTTCGACGCTTGTTACAGTAATTTCTTTTGTGGTAACGGGAGTTTCCGGTTCATTCGGTTCAACGGGCGTTTCGGCAATTTCCTTCGGCGCGGGTGTCGGTTTCGGAATTCTTTCTATAATTGTTCCGACCGAATTTACGCGAATATCGCCTTGACTGCTTGGATTAACTTCCGGCAATTTCGGTTCTTCCGTTGCAGCGACGTTTTCCAAGGCTTGAAAACTTCCGGCGAATTTTATTCGGAATGTTGCCGGATCATCATTCGGCGATCTGCCCTGAATTCTTAACAGAAGTTTTTCAAATTTTCTGAGATACACGATTCGTCCGGTTTCGTTTTCGGAATTATCGGAAAACACCGTGATTTTCGTCAGCGGTCGCAGTCCGTCAACGGTAAAAATATCAATATCGCCGTCGAGATTCTGTGTTACGACATTGATAAAAACATCGCCTTGATTTCCGTTAAAAGCATAAAAATAATTGGTCAGGCGCGAATCGCCGATGCTTCTTGCCGGAATATTCCCGCTGATTTCGTTGGTCGAAACCGGTGTCGGCGTATTTTGATTGGTTGATTGCGCTTTGGAAAATGAAAAAGCCAAAAAAATAAATAATGCTGAAAAGCAAACTTTTTTTAAGTTTATAAGCACAAGATTTCCGCGTTTTTTCATTTTATTTCACCTGCATTTTTTTCTACATTAACCCAAGCTAAGCAGGTAAGCAAAAGTTTTAGGATATTATGAAAATTCTAAAAACTCTTTTAACTGACAGATTTACAATAATTTAGGAGTTTTCTGACATTTTCCATTATCCATTTTGCATTGGTGCTTACCAGTTATACAACCTTTAATTTTATTTTTACCGCGAAAAACGCTAAAAACGCTAAAATTAATATTAAACCAATCAATAATTTTTTCTATTTTCGCGTCTTTCGCGTCTTTCGCGTCTTTCGCGGTTAATATCTTCAATAATCTGCTTAACCGGCAACTCGGGTTACATTAAATCTTTGCGTAAATGAACGAGTCTCGAAGTTTCTTCATAACCGAGATTTAAATGCGCTTTAAGGCTTAAATCGTTGCCGATTTCGGAATCGGAAGCCATTTCCGCACAGCTTTTGCTTCTTGCCCAATTTTCCGCCATTTTTACCAAATTTCTGCCGATTCCGTTGCGCCGGTATTCGGGTTCGATCCACCAACCTTCGAGATAGCCGACATTTTCGCTGTGGCAATCTTCGACAAACGGGCGAATGCTCGCTTCTAAAAATCCGACCAGATTTCCGCCGGAAGTTTCGGCAACCAAAACCAATTGCGTTTCGGAATGTTCATAAATATCGGTCATTTCGATTCTGTGATCTTCATCCGGCGTTTCATCCCATAAATGCTTACGAAGACGAAACCATTCACCTATATCCTTTTCTTCTACCCGGCGCACCCTGAAATTTTCTTGTGTCATTGATTCTTGATTTTAGCAATCTTTTGCACAAACAAACAACAACTATTTCAATAAAAAAAGCCGGACTGAAAATCCGACTTTTTTAACTTCTGAAGTTTATAAAAACGTCTCTATTTTGCGCTTGCCGCAGCGGCTTTGCCTTTTAAGATTTCTACCGCCTTTTTAAGCTGAATATCTTCCAGCGACGGTTTCGGTTTTTCTACCTTCGGAGTCTCCGGTTCGGGAGTAGTCGAAGGATTTTGCTGCCGTTCTTCCTGTTTGTCAATCAATTCTTCAACCTCGAGCGGTTCGGGAGTTTCCGGTCGTTTTACTTCGACCGAAGGTTTTACGCCGGAAGTTGTCCGCGTATCGCCGAGAAAAGAGTTGCCGTTTGCCGAAGCCCATTTGGCAACGGTTAAAAGCAAACCGTCGCCGCGTTTCATCGGGAATAATTGTTGTTCGGTTCCCGCGCCGAAACTTCTTTCACCGACAATTTCACCGCGTTTGCGGTCGAGGATAGCCGAAGCGACGACTTCCGCCGCGCCCGCCGTGCCGAGATCAATTAAAACCGCCATTTCGCCGCCGAAGACAAATTTGTTTGCGTCAGCCTGAAAGGTTTTGGTAACTTTATCTTCGCGTCCGATGACCTGCGCCAATGTGCCGTCTTTGATAAAAAGATTGGCAACTTCGACCGCTTCCGCCAGATCTCCGGTTGCTACGCCGCGCAAATCCAGAACGATTTTTTGTGCGCCCTGTTTGGTCAATTCCTGAACTTGATTGCGAATATCCTTCGCTTCTCCCGCATCGAGACTGAAAACCTTGATAACGCCGATATTACCCGCTTCCATTTTCGATTCGGCGGTCGGAATGGCAAATTTTCCGCGCGTGACGCTGATTGTCTGCGGCTTTTCGCCCGATCTTAACACGCGCAGATCAACTTTTGCTCCGGCATCGCCCAAAACCAATTGACGCGCATCATAGAGCGAAATATCGCGGGTCGCTTTTGTGCCGATATATTCGATCACATCGCCGGATTTGACTCCGGCTTTCTCGGCAGGCGAACCCTTTGTTACCGAAATCACGTATAAATAGGATGAAACCTGCGAAAATTCCGCGCCGATTCCGGCTTTATTGGCATTCGGTTTTTGAAAATCCTGAACTTGCTCCGGCGTTAGATACGACGAATACGGGTCTAAACCATATGGCAAACCGCGCAAAGCTCCGGCGCGAACCTTTGCCAGATCCGGTTCATCAACGTAATCGTTCTGAATATGCTGCAAAACGCTTTCAAAAATGCGAATCTGCGCCCCGGCATCATTGATCGGTTGCTGCGCGTATGTTTTTTCCCAAACACCGGCAAGTCCGCCGATCACGGCATATAAAGCAATTCCGGCTGAAACAATAGCAAGTGTAAATTTTCCGCGATAATTCATTCTTTAAACCTCTATAAATTTTGATACTATTACGAATAGACAATCGAAATAGTTTTTAATTATCGTAATTGTTTATGTTTTGTTGTTTGATTTGTGAAAAAGTAAAAAAGTGAAAATGTGAAAAAGTTTGCCTTCATTTGATGAAAATAACACTTTTACATAAAACCTTTCTATATTTAAAAAATCGTAAAAAGCAAAAGGTTAAAGACTTTTTCACTTTTTAACTTCAAATACCAAACTAACTCGAATAACTTCTGATTATCTATTATCAATTTTAATCGTGCAAGAAAAAGAAACAACTAAATACTTCATTTTTTCAGATGTTTTTCGCGTTCCGACGACCGGAAGACTGCTCGCGCTCGATTTGGGCACAAAAAAAGTCGGTGTTGCCGTCAGCGATGAATTTCAATTCACCGTTCGCCACGTCCGAATTCTGGAACGCAAAGGCTGGAAAAAATTTCTCAAAGAAGTAATCGCTTTTCTAAACGAGTTTGATGCCAAAGCACTCGTCATCGGTTTGCCGTATAAATTCGACGGCTCGGAAAGCGAGATGTCGGCGGAAGCCCGGCGCGTGGCGCGCAATTTTTCACTTTCGCTCGAAGTTCCCGTTTTTCTGCAAGATGAAAGAGTTTCAACCTATCAGGCACGCCGTAATCTCTGGGCGGTCGGCGCGTCGGAAAAACAAATACGCGAAAAATTAGACTCTGAGGCGGCGGCGATCATTCTGAGCGATTTTATCGAACTCCGCAATCAATTGCTCAAACAACAACAGGAAAATGCTGACATCTGAACTTTCAATAAATTACAAACGCGGCGATAAAATTTTCCCGTATTTAATTAAAACCGACGATGCAAATTATCTGCGCGACGGTGCGATTTTGATCGAAATATTTGAAGAATCAATCAAACGGCGGCGCGGCGAAATTGAAGGCGAACTCGATGATTTTGTCGGAACCGGCACGAATTACCGGATTTTGCGCGGGTTTATCAAACTCTTAAATGACCGCTGCGAATTTGAAACCTCATCGGTTGCCGAACCTTTTGAAATCCGCCAGAAAATCTTTCTCGAAGCCGGAAAATTTCAACCCGTTTTCCTGCATTCCGATAAAAGAAAAGAAATTCTGCAAACGGTCGCCGATGAATTTGAAACCGATCCGGAAACGCTGTTCAAACAAATTTTCGCCGATCTCTCCGATAATCAAAGACTTATCGAATTTGAAACGATTTCGCCCAAGGATTTACTCGAACGCTACAATCTCGCGCAGGCGCAGGCTCTTCTTTACAAATGTGTCGAGATGAAAATCCGCGCCGCGCCTTCCGACAACGCAAATTACCGCGCGATTTTCGGCTGGATCAAACATTTCGGCTTGATTCATTCGGTTATCGGAAATGCTGTAAATGGGTATGAAATAAGCTTGACCGGCGCGGCTTCGCTTTTTCACCGCTCGCAAAAATACGGAATCCAAATGTCCGTTTTTCTGCCCGCACTTCTTTTGTGCAAAGACTGGAAATTCAGAGCGGAAATCGTGCAGAAAAAAGGAAAAAACGTCTTTTACGAACTTTCGAGCAAGCAGGAAGAATTAACTTCGTGCTATTTCGACGAACCGGAATATAAAAATTCCGACATCGAAAAACTCAAAAAATCCTTTGAAAAAACCGATTCAACTTGGCGTTTACGGGAAAACAAGGAAGTTCTCGATCTTGGAAAAACCGCGTTTATCTCCGATTTTGTTCTAATTTCGCCCGAAAATAAAAAGGTTTTCCTTGATATTTTAGGATTTTGGACCCCGAAATCCTTAGAAAAACGCCTCGAAGAATTTGCGGCGGCAAATTTCAAAAACTTCATCCTCGCCGCCGGAAAAGACCTGCGTGGCACGCGCGAAGAACCGCTTTGGGAAAGCGAAAATGTTCTGTTTTACAAAACTTCGATAAATTCTTTTGAATTGGAAGAACTGGCAAAATCACTCATCTAAAAGACCCTGTTGTTTCGTTGAACGAACCCGCAAAATATAAACTTTTTCATTTTGAATAGAGAACAAAATTCGATACGTGTGCGGCTTTTTCCCATAGATTATTTGCCGCACTTCAACATCAAAGGATTCACTTTCCGGGATTGTCGGACATCTTTCGGGAAATTTCGACAATGAAGAAATGGTTTGACTCAATCCCCAAATCCATTTTTCCGCTAAATTTTCATAATTTTCTAAAAGCCACGTATTTATCCCGAAAATGTCGGCTTTTCCCGAAGGTGTGATGATGATCTGAAATTCCATTAAGAAACTCCGCCGACGGTCGGTAAAAGTTCCGCAAAAATGCTTTCCGCCGATTCTCCTTTTCCTTCTTTCATCTCGGCAATTGCAGGTTTCAATGCTTCGATTGTTTCAAGTTTTTCGGCTATTTCGAGTAATTTTTGATAGCTTCCGGCATCCTGAACAACCAATTCCGCTTTACCGTTAATTGTCAAAACAATAGGTTTTCCCGATTCTTTTAATTGCTCGATAAATTTATTTGTTTCGCGCTTAAAATTCGATAGTGAATTGATTTCTTTTCGCAGATTTATCATTTCTTTTTACCTCAACACTAAATTAACACTAAATTTGATGTCGAGACAAGTTTGATTAAATAAACCGCTCTTAAAAATTCATTTTTGGATAGGAAACATTTCAATAATATACTTACTATGAAAAATTTTCATTTAACAAAATAAGACAAAGAATAACAAAGAAAATGTGAATAATACCCAGAACAATTCCTGAAATTAATAGTCTTCCTTTTCTACTACTAAATCCTAAAATAATTCCATAAATCGGAAATTGAATAACCGCGATTATAATAAAAGTTGTTGTTATTGATTTAAATTGCAAAGTTGAAATCATTGTATAAGGAAACAAAATTTTTGCTATAAAACTAATCTCCGTGTCCCGCACCCGCTGATAAAATTCCTAATAACAACATTATCGGAGTTAATGAAAATGAAATTATAATCGGTTTTAAAAACTTTAGATCTCTCATAATTTTATCGGACCCATTTAATCAAACAACCCGCGCTTGAATTGCGGCTTTGCGTCGTGAAACTGCCGCGCATCGGAACGCCTTTGCGAAATTCTTTCTTCAGACGTGTTTCTGGTAACGACTTCATAAAGGATCGCTTGTTTATCGCCCTGTTTCCGCAAAATTCTGCCTAATCTTTGAATATGTTCACGCGAAGAACCCGAACCTGACAAGATTATGGCGACGCTCGCATCGGGAATATTTACGCCTTCGTTCAAGACTTTTGAAGTTGCCAGCGCGAAAACTTTTCCGCCGTTGAGCGATTTCAGCCAGAAACCGCGTTCTTTCACATTCGTTTCGTGCGTGATCGCCGGAATCAGAAAATCCTGCGAAATGCGGTAAACCATTTCGTTTTCGGCGGTAAAGATCAAAACTTTATCTTTTTTGTGGCGAATCAGTAAATCCTGCAAAACATTGATTTTCGCTTCCGTGCCGAGCGCGATTTTTTTGGAATTTCGATACGCTTTCATCGCGCGTCTTCCCTGTTCGCTTTTCGCGCTCTGGATGACGAACATCTTCCAGCCGTCCATTCCCCCGAACGAGATATTTTTTTGCCGGACGAAATTTATGTAAATTTCGCGTTCCTTTTGGTATTCGTCGCGCTCATCGTCGGTTAAATCAACTTCGATTCTCTCGACAAAATAATCCGCCAGATATTCGCCGGCGAGTTCCTGCGCTTCGAGGCGATAGACGAATTTTCCGACGATTTCTTCCAGGAGAAGTTCGCCTTCGTCGGCGCGTTCGGGCGTGGCGGTCAAACCGAGGCGAAACGGCGCGATGGCAAATTCCGCCGCGTATTTGTAGCCTTCCGACGGGAGATGATGACATTCGTCAAAAATTACCAGCCCGAATTGATTGCCGATTCTTTCCTGATGGCGAAAGGCGGACGCGTAAGTCGTTACGGTAATCGCGCCGATTTCGTAAAAGCCGCCGCCGATCAAACCGACTTCCGCATTAAACGTTGAAAGCAAAAGGTCGTACCATTGATTCATCAGATCGAGTGTCGGCACGACGACGAGAGTTTGCCGTCCGCAGATTTCGATTGCCATTGTCGCCACGTGCGTTTTCCCCGCGCCGGTCGGCAAAACGATCACGCCGCATTTTTTATTTTCCTTCCACGCTTCGATTGATTCGCTCTGATACGGGCGCGGCGTAAGTTTGAATTTTTCCTTAAAATCGAATTCCTGATATTTTTTCGCCTCGTCTTCATAAGGAATTTTATGGCGGATAAAATCAATAATAATTTGGCGATATTTAAAAGCGGGCGCACGAAACTGCCGCGTTCTTTCATCCCAGACAAAATCTCGCGGCACGGAATCTTTTTGATTTGCGCCTTCTAAGATCAGAGTGCCGGACTCGAATTTGAGTTTGAATTTTTCTGAATAAGTTTTCATTAAACTTGCTTGATTTCAAACGCGGTTCCGTCGCTGACGCAACGGTTGCAAGCGGGACGCTTGCGCTCCAGTCATTACTTTCCTGTCATTACGATTACTTCTTTTGCCGCCTTTTCGACCGCCGCTTTAGTGAACGGGAAAACGGGAGTGTTTCCCGATTTCCAGTCGTTTAGTTGATCTTTAAAATGCGGCGATTTCGGAATTCCGCTCTGTCCGAGCGTGATTGCGTGGCGCGTTTTGTCCCAATTTCCGGGCGAAGTCACGTGGCGCATCGAAACCGCCGCGCCGACGTTCGGAGTCGAAAAACCGCCGTAATAATCAAACGGTTCAACCGAGAAAAGTGCGCCGATCAAAGGAGCTTGAGCGAGCGGATGGCTAAACCGGAACTGCGCCGATTTTCCGAAAAGCCATTTTGCTTCGTCCGCGCCGAATTTTTTTGTTAAACTTTCCCGCGCCGTTTTGTCCGATTCAATCAAAAGAGTTTTATAATCCGCAGATTCCTTCGGCAGCCAGTTTGCGGGTTTTTCCCGAACCAGCCAATCAATAAACGAATTCTGCATTGACCAGCGGTAATTATCGGCTTTTTCTTTGCCGATTGTTCCGGTCAGAACCTTTTGCAAAAACGCGCGGCGCATTTCCGAGATCAGCATTGCGGCTCTCGAATCGGCGGAATTTTTGCCGTCCCAACCCTTCAGAACCGCGAGAGTTGCAGGACTTGCGGCTTCCGCATTGATAATTTCACGCGCAAAATTCGAATACGAAATACTGTAAATATCGCGTTGAATATCCATCGAATCATTGATCGTCATTTTCGTATTGTTTTCAATTAATTGACGAATTCGCAGCGCGCGATACGGATCGGCAAAACTTCTGCCGAGCGAATATTTATAGCTGTCGCCCGCCAGCCGCTGATTTGCCGTCACGATAAAACCTTCGGGCGGATTAAAGCTGTTCGGCAATTCTTCAAAGGGAATAAATCCCGTCCATTTCCCTTCATTTTTCGCGCCGTCATTCGGAAAACTGCCGTCGCCGGAGCTGCGGATCGGAATTTTCCCGCCGTTGTGAAAACCGATATTTCCTTTGACATCGGCATATATAAAATTCTGCGTCGCGCCGCCGTAGGTTTTCAGAGCGGCTTTGAATTCATCCCAATTTTTTGCGCGATTCAATAAATAAAACGCTTCAAAATCATTATTTTTCGCATCCAGCGCAGTCCATTTGAGCGCAAGTTTTTCATTGCCCTCGTCTTGAATGACAACGCCGTCATCGGTTTCCAAAACTTCGAGTTTAATCGTTTCAGTTTCGGGTTTGAGCAAATTTTGGCGAACCTTTATTTCTTCGGTTCGCACCTTTGCATTTTGCCAGCCTTCTGTTGTTTGAAACTGATTTTTGTCGTTAAATGTTTCGATATAAAGGTCTTGCACATCGGGACCGAGATTGGTTGCGCCCCACGCGATAAACTCGTTATGACCGAGAACAATTCCCGGAACGCCCGGAAATGTTACGCCGGAAACTCTGGTTTGCGGCGTTGAAAGATTCGTCAGATACCAGATCGAAGGCGCGGACGCATCGAGATGCGGATCGTTCGCCAGAATCGGCTTGCCGTCCAGAGTGCGCTTTCCCGAAATCACCCAATTATTGCTCGCCGCGTTAAATTCCTGATAAAACCCGATTTCTTCGAGCGAAGATTTTCTAACCGCTTTATCTTTTTGTGCCAAAGCGTAAATTTTATCAATTAATTCAGCATCAACAGAACTTTGAACTTGAAACTTTGAACTTTGAACTTTTTCGTCGTTATCTTTCCCGACAACCAGGACATCGAACGGCGTTTTTTCAATAAACAGTTGATCGAACTTTTCCTTCGGCAAGTCTTTAAATTTCGCCCGCGTCGCGTCTTCGTGCCAGCTCGTGCTTAGTCCGTCGGCTAAAATTTTGCCGATGATCAAAGAGTCGGTCGCCTTCCAGGGTTCGGGCGCGTATTGCAGAACATTAAATTCCGGCGGCATCGAATCTTTATCGAGTGTGGCGATATAGGCATTTACGCCGCGCGCGTAATTATCCAGAATGCTTTTGTATTCGGGCGAAAAATTTCGGTAAGATTTTTCGACAACCGTCTGGAAACCGAATCTGCGCCAGCGTTTATCGCGTTCGAGCGCGGTATTTCCGAAAAGCTCCGCCGTTCGCCCGCTTGCCACGCGGCGGTATAAATCCATCTGCCAGAGGCGGTCGCTCGCCGTTATAAAACCCTGCACGAAATACAAATCGGCATCGTTTTTGGCTTCGATATACGGAATCGAACGCGCATCTTTTCTTACAACGACTTTTTCTTTGAGTCCCGCAATTGTCAAAGTTTTCTCAACCGGCGGCTCGACTGTCTGAGCATAACACGCCGTCGAAAAAATTATAGTTACTAAAACAAACGCCAAATATTTATCGAAAATTTTCATATTTTATTTTCTGTTTTTGATTTTTTCTCAATTTCCTTCAATTTAAGTAGGTCAACAAAAGAAACGAGATATTATGAAAACCCTAAAAACTTCTGCAACTTATAGATTCCAAACAAGTTTAGAAATTTTCTGACATTTTCCATTTTCCGTTTTTCATTTTTCATTAATGCTTACTGCGTGCAGCGGCAATCAATATCGTCGGAATCGGATGAATTAATAACCTGATCTTCGCTGTCATCAAATTCAATGCGCTTTTTCGGCTTCCCGTCAAACAAAACGCAAAGTTCGACCTGATTTTTGTCCGACGCGCTGCCCATCAAGAAAACGCTTGTCAAATTCTGAACACGCGCCGGAAGATCGAATTTTCTCTGCCCCGCGCCTTCTTTCCAGGTGGCAAAAACTTGGCTGTCATTCTCGCCCGGTCCGGCGGAAAGCGTGACATTTTTTGCTCTCGAAGAACACACGACAACGCTCCAGCGAACTTTATTTTCGACAGTTTCATTCGGCGGTAAAATCGGCGAAGCCGCCGCATTCGCGTTTACATTTGAGTTGGCATTCGGCTGATTGACATTAACCGAGCAAGCCGTAAATGTAAGAAACGCAATGATATAAAGTGAAATAATTTTGAATTTCATAGAATCTTTCTAATCGGCGAATAATTTGCCGGTATCGAGCGTAAAATCCGGCAAAACTTTTGTCTTGAGTTGTTCATTTTTCCGAAATATTTTTGTTTTTTTAAGCACGCCGTTTTTGAATTTGAAAACCGTGATTTCCTTTTCAAACGGATTGACAACCCAGTATTCCGGCACTCGGTAGATTTCAAAAAGCTCTCTTTTGATTTCCACATCGCGCCGCGCGTTTGCTTTTCCGGGCGAAAGAATTTCGATGACGATTTCCGGCGCACCGTGAAATTTTCCGCTTTTTTCGTCGAGAATTTCTTCTGTTTTTTCGTGCGAAATATAAATCAAGTCGGGAATTACGCCGTCAAACTCGCTGAAGATCAAACCCGGCGTTGCCGGAATATGCCCTTTCGGATTGCTTTTCAGATAATCTCCGAATTCCAAAATAATTCTTGTCGCTAAAAGTTGATGAATAAAACGCGGTGCGGTTGACAAGAAAATTTCTCCTCCGATGAGTTCATACCGCAGATTCTCATCACGCGGCATTTTTTTGAGATAATCGTTTGTGATTAAATCCGATTTTTCTTCCCCGTTCGGCTGAAAAACAAATTTTGTCGGACGGTTTTGAACAGTTTGTTCCTGCATAAAATTTCCCTCGGCGATTTTTACGAGTTTACCACAATCAGCCGGATTTCCGACATTTCTTCCATCGCATAACGCACGCCTTCGCGCCCGAATCCCGAATCTTTGACGCCGCCGTACGGCATATTATCTACGCGAAACGCCGGAACATCATTAATAATCACGCCGCCGTATTCGAGATTTTCCGCCGCAAATTGTGAATTTTTGAGATTTTCCGTAAAAACTCCGGCTTGCAGACCGTATTTCGTCTGATTCGACATTTCGACCGCTTCCCGAAAATCCGAGAATTTTTCAACCACCGCGACCGGCGCAAAGATTTCTTCCGACACGACGCGCATTTCGG
>JBBRVS010000141.1:0-14450 GCA_038246645.1 Pyrinomonadales bacterium | reverse complement strand
GAAATATCAAACGCCGTTTCAAATGTATGAAAAAGGATTGAAATTAAAAGAAAAAAGAGGAGAAAAAAGAAGCAATTTTTGACCGAAAAAATCCACCTTAAAAAAGTGCATTTGCTGTCTAGACAAGAGGGTTCACTTTAAGAAGACGAAGGTAAGTTAATGGCGTTGCAGGGAGCAACTCAATATCTTACTTTGGGTGGGTTTAGGTTACCTCCTAAAATTGGTGGTCAGAGCCGCCAGTATAGCGGTGATATAACTATAAATAGCTCAACTTTAGCTGGTGATAAACATCTTACTGTTGGAACAAACCAACTTAAAACAGATGTAAGAAATATTAAAGGGAGAGCAACTGCAACTGAGGTATCTGATATTAAAAATCCGATCGGGACACGGAAAGTCAACCTTCCAAATCTTCCCGCAGCTATTAATTATCAACAAAATTTGTTACAACAAAGAGATGTGGGACGTTACAGATTTTTAACAAATAGTTGCTTTACACATACTTGTAATGTTCTAAGGCAAGGGGGACTTAGTAGAAGTCGATCTCTTTGGGAAACAACAAACATTTATTTTTTTGATAGATAATTTTGAGAGTATAAAGAAAATGGGAGCAACATTTTGTGATGTTCATAATTTGACCGGTAGTATTTATAGCTGTAAGCACATAAGCGAATATTTTTACAGAATAGCTTTAGAAAAACATGGTGAGGTTATACCTAATTTTAACTTTGTAATAATTACAAAGTTAAAATTTTCTAAAAAATTAAGAATTCCTGGAACATATGGATATTGTGATTTGTGTTCTTTAAATTTCAAATTTTATGAAAAAAGTTTTTCTGATATTACCCATATAATCTTCAATATTGTAAATATTCATCGGTTTATCAGAGACTCTCTTCCGGTTTGTATTGATTGCTTATTTATTGAATATTTCGGTGTTAATGAGTTTGATGAAAAAGTTCTTGAAGCTAATTTAAATGTCCAAATTAAAATACAAAAATAGTTTGGTTAAAAATCTTAAATAATGTTGAAGAGGACACCGATCTGATGCGCGTATTCGGCAAGGCAAATGAGAATGCCGTAGATAAAACTTATGTCAATTCGTTTTGCTACACAACTTCGGGCGGAATTTCCCGAATGAGGCTCGGTAACGGGAAAGATAAAAACCAAAATAGTTTTTTTGCGAAATTTCGCTTTCTGTTAAAAAGGCAAAATTAAGCAATTTTTTTGAAAAATGTGATCCAAAATGTAGACCAAAACGTGCCCAAAAAACTCCGCATAAATAAAGCAACTATGCCGGAGCGTAGTTGCTTGAAATTACTAAGTGCCTGAAAAGACAGATAGTTAAGCCAATTCAAAAGGCGGAATTTCGCCCTGTCACGTTGGAGGTCGCGGGGAGCGAGTCCCGTCGGCTCCGCCATTAATCTTTTTATTATCAGTAGTTTGAGAGTCGCCTGTTTGGGCGGCTTTTTCGTTTTCAGGCAGCGGGGACAAAAACGTGCTTATACTTGCCTAAAAAATCAACATAATCAACCGGCATCGTCGGGCTGATTGATGTGAACGAGTATTAGAATCGCGCCTAAAAAATAAAACGGGAATATTTTTAACTTCTAAATTTACATTTTGACTCAACGAAGACTAGAATAGCGTTAATCACTGATTGCCCTTAACTGATGTGTTTTAACCACAAACTGTTATTTGGTGATCAAAATTAGTTCAATGAATAAAATAATTTAAAATAAATAGGAGTTATGCAGTTGAACAAAAAAGCAGAATTTACTTAGGGATGTCAGGATGAATAGGATAGGAAAATCAATGACTAAAAACTTTTCTTATCCCTGTCAATCCTGTTATCCCTGTAAATTTCTTTTTCCAACTGCGTAACTTCTAATATAAACGATCAGTAAAATGTCAAAAATCTACTACACTTTAACTGATGAAGCCCCAATATTGGCAACGCATTCTTTTTTACCGATCGTCAAAGCTTTTACAAAATCCGCAAATATTGAAATTGAAGTTCCGGATATTTCGCTCGCGGGAAGAATTTTAGCCAATTTCCCCGAATACTTAACGGGCGACCAAAAAGTTCCTGATGCACTTGCCGAATTTGGCGAATTGGCAACAAAACCCGAAGCCAACATTATTAAGTTGCCGAACATTTCAGCTTCTGTTCCGCAGCTCGAAGAAGCGATTGCCGAACTTCAGAAACAAGGTTTCGGAGTGCCGGATTATCCGGCAGACCCTAAAACGGACGAAGAAAAAGCCATCAACAAAAAATATGCGCGCGTTTTGGGAAGCGCGGTAAATCCCGTGTTGAGAGAAGGCAATTCCGACCGACGCGCCGCCAAAGCCGTCAAAAATTATGCCAAAGCAAATCCGTATCGAATGGGAGTTTGGAATGCAGACTCTAAAACGTCTGTCGCACATATGAATTCCGGAGATTTTTACGGAACGGAAAATTCCACCACCGTGGAAACGGAAGGAAAATTAATGAAGAATTGATCGGAGCGCAAGGGCGAATCACAAGATGTCGGCGGTTATTATCACCTAAGTTCTGAAAAGACTTACGCGGCAATAAGACCTTCTGCTGCGCTGAATGCTATTGTGGTCTATTTTAAATTTAATCTTCGATTTTCAGTTTGATAATGGATTTATAGTTATATTTTTTGCTGATCTTTTGCCTCGGCAAGAAATGTATCCAATTCTTCTTTTGCTTTCCGCAGATATTCGAGTTTTTGTTCGGAAAACGAATCGGGTTTACCGAATCGTTCCTTGGAACTCCAATTTTTCAGATTATGGAAATTTATTTTGCCGGTTAAAAGTCCCATCAGAAGTTCTTTCGCTTCTTCCGGCGTAAAAGTCCCTTTTATCAAATCTATGGTTTCTATATCGTTCATACCGGTTGTTTTTCTGTGTTAGACGAAAGCTTTATCTGACTCCGAAACATTTTAAGGTGCGGAAACATCAAGTTAAAATTTATAAAACCGAAAAGGACGAAGCCGAAACTTCATCCTTTTCGTCTTTCAGATTATTGTCCCTGACCTAGACTGTAGCCCGGTTCGCCGTCGAAATTGTAGAGATGTTCGGTTTTGATAAAATCTAAACCGCCTTCGTTGATTCGTCCGAGCAGGTTGATGACTTGCTGATGCGTGATGACTTCGTTTTCGTTATCCGACATAAAGCGGCAACGCCAGTGGTCAACGCAGAAAGTATCGTCAAAACCTTTCGGATAAACTTTCGTGCCGCGGTTGGAAATCATTATGAGTTTCACGCCGTCGCCGTTTGCCGCCGCTTCGAGTTTTTCGCCAATCGTGTCTCCCGAACCGTAAAATCTGCCGTCGTGCCAATTCAAAAATACGTCAACGCCGACGAGTTCTTTCTTTTGCGGTTCGCGGATCGAATAGATCGGTTTTTTATCGGCTTCGGCAATTTCTTCCGTCTTTTTATATTCGACCGCTTTCAGCGTTTCGGGTTTTTTCCCCAAACGGTCAACAACGGCTTGCGCGAATTCCTTCGTGCCGACTTTTTCTTTGGAAACGCCTTCTTTGAAAATGTCATAGGTATGAACGCCGTCTTCTATCGTGCGAAGCCACGCATTGTGCGCGAGTTCGGCGATGTCCGGCTGATTCAGGTGAACGAGCATCAAAACCGCACCGAGAAAAAGTCCCGAAGGATTTGCTAAGTTTTGTCCGGCGCGTCTTGGCGCAGATCCGTGAATCGCTTCAAACATTGAAATGTGTTCGCCGATATTTGCCGAACCTGCCAAACCGACCGAACCGGCAATTTGCGCCGCGACATCCGACAAAATATCACCGTAAAGATTCTGCATCACGAGAACATCGAAATTTTCCGGCGTGTCAGCCATTTTTGCCGCGCCGATGTCAACGATCCAATGATCGGCTTCGATTGAAGGATATTCGGCGGCGATTTCGTCGAAAACATTATGAAACAAGCCGTCGGTTTGCTTCATAATGTTGTCCTTCATAAACGCCGTGACTTTTTTGCGGTTGTTCTTGACCGCGTATTCAAAAGCGTAGCGCACAATCTTTTCGCATCCCGGACGCGAGATCAACTTCAAGCAAAGCTCGACCATATCGGTCTGCCGATATTCGATTCCCGCGTAAGTATCTTCCTCGTTTTCGCGGACGATAACTAAATCCATCACGGGATGTTTCGTGCGAACGAACGGCGCGTAGGAAACGCACGGGCGAATATTCGCATAAAGTCCGAGCGTCTTACGAACCGTCACGTTCAATGATTTGTAACCGCCGCCCTGCGGAGTCGTGATCGGAGCTTTCAAAAAGACTTTCGTGCGCCGCAAAGAATCCCAAGATTCGGGAGCGATGCCCGCCGAATTGCCGCTGAGATAGACCTTTTCGCCGATTTCGATTTCTTCAATATCGAGTCGTGCGCCCGCTTCTTTCAAAATGTGAAGCGTCGCGTCCATAATTTCCGGTCCGATGCCGTCGCCTTTCGCCACGGTGATTGGTGTATTTTCTGCCATAACTATTTTGTTAATGTTCCTCTATTAAATTTTATGATAAAGACTAAACGAAAAATTATATTACAAAACTTTTCGGCGGGCAATTTCGGATTTATTGCGCGGTTTTTTCCTGTTTTGTAAACTTGGGTTTCAGTGTCTGTATTTAGCGGTCTTTTTGGGAAGCGTATTTAAGTCAGAAAATTTTTTGCCGGTCGTATAAAAGAAGGCTATTTGCGTTGGGATTCGCTCGGAGAATTTCTTGCGTTGCAGGCGAGTTTGGAGCATCTTGCACAAACGCAGGACAATAAAAAAGCACAAATTCTGGCAGATGCTCTGGATGAAGCGAATGCGAAATTTTTAGCGACCGATAAATCACCGGCAAGAAAAGTCGGGCAAATTGATAACCGTGGTTCGCATTTATATCTCGCAATGTATTGGGCGGAAGCGTTGGCGAATCAGACGACAGATTCTGAAATTTCCGCAAAATTCGCTCCCGTCGCCAAAGCGTTGCAGGAAGCGGAAGCAAAAATCAATGAAGAATTGATCGGAGCGCAAGGAAAACCGCAAGATGTCGGCGGTTATTATCACCCTGATTCCGAAAAGACTTACGCGGCGATGAGACCTTCGGCGACGCTGAATGCGATTGTGGACGGCATTTAAAGTAACTCTAGGGTCAAGGCAATTTTCCGCTGTAGAAGCAAAGCTGTATAAGAAAACAAATTCTTTGCGCCTTTGCGGGAAATTGCCTTTTGAGAACACTTTTAAATTTGAAAGTGAATTAATATTTATTTGAAGACGATTTATACAATCTATAGGTTTCGCTTATTTCAAATTCTTTAAGGATTTCTAAAGAAGGTGCTGAAAGAATAAAGTGGTCTTTAGCAGTTTCCGTCCAAAATAATCTTGCCGAGCCATTAGGAAAAACAATCACGCATCTTTCACCAATTTTTTCTCCCTTTTCATTGAATTGATAGCCTTTTTCGACTACATCCAATTTATCATTGCAATTCGCCTTTAGAGTGTAATTTGTCTGTTCGACGGATTCGGAATTATGGTAAATGTAAATATCTCCAAGTTCTCCGCATCCGATACAGTCGTTTGCATAAACTGGTTTACTTCCAACTGTTTTAAAACTGCTTCCGCCTAAATGTATAAATTCTGGATTTTTCGATATAGGAGAAACATTGATTTTCGTTTCGTAAGGGTGAATGCCTAACGCCTCGTCCATTTTGTTGATATATAAAATGACGGAAATCACCATGAAGATTGTAAAAAAAATGCTAAACAGTTTCCTGACTTTCATAATTTACCTCTGAAAAAAGTCTCAGAAAGGATCGTTTTTAAGACGGTTTTCATTTTATCCGAATTTAGTTGAAAAAGTTACCAAAAGATAAACACAAATTAGAAATTTGTCGAAAAATTGTTAGTTCTTCGGACACAAGTCTGATTTGGTTAAGTCTTGATTTTACACATATAAACGAAGTAGAAGCAAGATGCATCGCGTTTCTGAGGTAACGAAATTGAATTATTCACGCTCGGCGCGTTAAATTAGATTTATATGAAAAATGATTTTTCAAAACTTTTTTCGGGTTTTCTCTCTTCTTCGCTGTCCGGCGGAAAACAGGGCGAAATTGTCAGCCGCGATATTTTTCTCGACGGCGAAGATTTCGTTTATCAGGCTTATTTACCGGCGCAAGTCAAACAGAACGACAAATTGCCTCTGATCGTTTTCCTGCACGGCATCCGCGAACGCGGCGCGGGCGGTTATATTTCGGGAATGTTCGGAACGGTCATCAAACAATATCTCAAACAAATGCCGGCGGTCGTTTTGCTTCCGCAGTGCCGCCCCGATGTTTACTGGACGAACGCGAAAATGGACGCAATGGTAATGCGGCAGATCGAAACCATCGAGGGCGAATTTTCAATTGATGAAAAGCAGAAATATTTAATGGGCGTTTCGATGGGCGGCTACGGCGTTTGGCATTTCGCTTCAAATTATCCGAATTCTTTTGCCGCGCTTGTTTCGATCTGCGGCGGCAGTCCCTTAAAGAGCGGAGATCGTTTCGCGCCCATAGCCGAACGCATCGGCAAAACTCCTTCGTGGGTTTTTCACGGCGCGGAAGATAATATCGTGCAGGTCAGCGAATCGCGCAATATGGTCGCGGCAATTCGCGAACGGGGCGGAAACGTCAATTATTCCGAATATGAAAACGTCGGGCACAACGTCTGGCTCAACGCGCTCGGCGAACCGGAACTTATGCCGTGGCTTTTGTCGCAGAAACTTTAATTAATTCAGCCGCGGATGAACGCGGATTGCGCGGATTATTAAGAATAATTTTTTTAAAAATCCGCGTTTATCCGCGTCCATCTGCGGCTGAAAAAAAATCTCGGTTTGAATTTTCAGCTAATTTTTCGAGTTTCGTTCGTGCGGCATCTGCGCCCATCGCGTTTGCCAGACTTACTGCGGTCAAGCCGTCCGATGTTTGCAAAAAAGCGTCCGCGCCGTTTTCGAGCAAAATATCAATAATTTCGACCTTATCGAACATCGCGGCGAACATCAGAGCGGTTTTTCCGTCCGCCATTCGCGCGTTGACATCCGCGCCGTTTTCGATCAAAACGCGTGTCATTGCCGAATTGCCTTTGAAAGCCGCACCGACGAGCGGAATTTGTCCCATATCGTTGGCAATCTGCGGATCCGCGCCGTTTTCGAGCAGAACGCGCGTCATTTCAAGCTGCCCGTTTTAACTTGCCAGCATTAGAAGCGTATTGCATTTCCCGTCGCGAATATTCGGCGCGTCAAAACCTTTTTCAAAAAGTCCCTGCATCCGCGCCGCGTCCGATGTTCTGACAAGCTGAAACAATTGCTGGATCATTTCATAAGTTTCTTCGCTCATTTGCGGCGCATTTGGTTGTGCGGAATCTAAATTTTCTTCTGACATAATTTATCTCCAAAATGAAATTAGTTATAAAATTCAAAGCGCGTCAATCTCTTTCGCCAGTTCGAAATCGTTATGCGTCAAGCCGCCCGCGTCGTGGGTTGTAATAAAAAATTCGGCGTAGCCCCAGCCGAAGCGGATGTCGGGATGATGATCGCGTTTCTCGGCGATTACTCCGGCTTTGTTGACGAATTCCAGCGATTCGGCGAAATTTTCAAATTCAAAGCGTTTTTTTAATTTTTCGCCCGACGCTTCCCAGCCCTCTAAATCCTTCAGATTTTCTTCGATTTCCTGCGCGTTTAATTTTTTTCTTACCATCTGGCGTTTATAAACTCCTTATTTTTAGGTTATACTTTACACGTTTTTTTAGAATTATAGAGTTTTTATATGAATTTGTTCAAAACGATGAAACCGTATCATCTGATTTTTATTTTATTTGTGTCCGCATTTCTTTTCGGCTGTTCGTCAAATCAAACGCCGACGACTCCGCTCGATTCGCTCAAGGCGTATATCAACGCCATCAAGAAAAAAGACCCGACGATGATGAAGCTGCTGCTGTCGGATGCGACCATCAAAATGCACGAACAGCAGGCAAAAGAGCAGGGCGTGACATTAGACGACATCGTGATGCGCGAAACGCTTTTTAATCAATCGCAGTCGAGTTTGAAATTCAAGAATGAAAAGATCGAAGGCGAAAAAGCGACGATCGAGGTCGAAAATTCGTTCGGAATGTATGAAACCGTGCCGTTTGTCAGGGAAGAAGGAGTCTGGAAAATTGACAAACAAGGCTACGCCGATCAATTGCGCCAGCAAACCGAACAGCAGAATAATCAGGCAATTGACGATGAAATAAATCGGGGAAGAATCCCCTAACGATTTTGGATTTTAGATTTTGGATTTTGGATTTTTTTTGTTAAGAAGAAGAAAAAACTATGAAAAAAATTACTTTTATGATCATTGCGTTTGCAGCTTTTGCCTTTGCCGGATGCACGGCGACTCGCGAAGCAAATACGAATACGACAACAAATGCAAATGCCGCAACAAATGCAAATACGGCAATCGTTGACAATAAAACCGAAGAAGCAACGTCCGCCGACACGACCGCTTCCAGCAGTGCGGTGGCAATGAACAGTCCGACCGCGACGATGGGAATTTTCTTTGAAGCATTAAAGAAAAAAGACAATGAAACGATAAAAAAATGTCTTTCGAAATCTTCTCTGGTTATTCTGGAAGAATCTGCCAAAGACGGAAAAACGACGATTGATCAAATAATCTCCGAAGGCGAAGATATGTCGCAGAAGAAAACTCCGGCAGTCAGAAATGAAAAGATCGAAGGTGATTCGGCAACATTAGAAGTCGAAGATGAAAAAACAAAAAAATGGGACACCGTGCCGTTTGTCAAAGAAGACGGAGTCTGGAAGATCGCATTGGATAAAATGCAATCCTGATCGAAAGGAATTTTTATGAAAATCTATAAACCATTTATCATTGCGCTGTTGGCGATGACGGCAGCGGCGTGCAGTAGTTCGGGCGGAGATCCGAAGGCTAACGTCGTCAATTCGGCGAATGCGCCGCAAACGGCAAACGCCAATACGCAACCCGAAAAACAAACGGAAATCACATATCCGAAAGATTCGTATTCGCAGGCAAGCCCGACCGATGCCTTTAAAACCTACATAATGGCAACGGTCAATAAGGACATCCCGGAGTTGAAAAAATCTTTGTCAAAATCGAGTCTGGAATTTATCGAAAAATCGGCAAAAGAACAAAACAAAACGATTGACGAAATTTTAGCCGGCGGCGAGGTCGAAAAAGAATCACGGAAAATCCCCGAAGTTCGCAACGAAAAAATTACCGGCGACACGGCAACGATTGAATACAAGGACGAAACAATGCCCGAATTTATCACGATGCCGCTCGTCAAAGAAGACGGAACGTGGAAGATCGCGCTCGATAAATTTATGGAAGATTTGATCAAAAAACTTTCCGAAGAAATGCAGAAAAATTAGTTCAAAAACATAAAACAGACGTATTTGATGCGCGTCAGATATTTAGAAATGGTGAAAAAGTGAAAGTGTGAAAAAGTGAAAAAGTTTATTTTTGCCTGATAAAAATATCTTTTCCGGTAAAAGCTGTTTATTTTTCAGACAAACCGAAGACCGGAAGTGTCAAAAACTTTTTCCGCTTTTTCACTTTTAAACTTTTTCACCAGTAATCAAAGACCTCATCAATTATAAACAAACAAATAATTCAGGAGAAAAAATTTTAAGTGTCAGTTATCAAACCTTTTCGCGCGTTGCGCCCCGTTTCCGGCAAAGCGCAGGACATCGCCTGCGTGCCGTATGATGTGATTTACGATTCGGAAGTGCGTTCGACAATCGAAGAAAATCCGCATAGTTTCTTGCGCGTAACGCGCCCCGAAGGCGAATTTCCCGCCGGCGAAAAGCCGTCCGACGAGCAAATTTTTGCGAAATCAAGGGAAAATCTCGAAGAATTTATTAACGAAAATTTGCTTGCTCAAGACGTTGAAGCGGCGATCTATATTTATCGTCTGACGGACGGCAATCATTCGCAGACGGGCGTTGTCGCCTGTTGTTCGGTTGATGAATACGAACAGGATTTGATCAAAAAACACGAAAAAACGCGCCCCGCTAAGGTCGAAGACCGGACGAATCACATTCTCGCACTAAACGCGCAGACGGGTTTGATCTTTCTTGCCTTTCGCAATACGGACAAAATTCGAAAATTAATTGCGGAAACCGTTCAAACCGCGCCGCTTTATGATTTTGCCTGTCCGAAAAGTATTAAAAATACCGTCTGGCGCGTCGGGAAAACCGAAGAATTGGTTGCTGCTTTCACGGCAGTTCCCGCGCTTTATATCGCTGACGGGCATCACCGCGCCGAAAGTGCTAATCTGGCGCGAAAGAAAATGCGCGAACAAAACCCGGATCACACCGGCGAGGAAGAATACAATTTCGTGATGGCGGGAATTTTCCCGGCGGAAGATTTAAAAATTCTCGCTTATAACCGCGTCGTCAAAGATTTGAACGGTTTGACGGAAGAAGAATTTTTGCAACAATTAAGCGAAAACTTTATCGTTTCGGAAAGCGGCGAAAAAGAACCGGCGGAGCGCGGAAATTTTTGTATGTATTTAAGCGGAAAATGGTTTCACCTGCGTTTTGCGGTTGATTTTATCCGCGAACCGGACGCGATTGAAAGATTGGACGTGAGCATTTTGCAAAAATACGTTTTAACTCCGATTTTGGGCGTTGACGATCCGCGCACGAATGAACGAATCTCATTCGTCGGCGGCGCACGCGGTGTTGAAGAACTGGAAAAAATGGTTGACGAAGGCGCGGGAAAAGTCGCCTTTTCAATGTTCCCGACGACGATGGACGATCTTTTCGCGGTCGCCGATATGAACGAAATTATGCCGCCGAAATCAACCTGGTTCGAGCCGAAACTCAAAGACGGCTTGCTCGTGCATTTAATTTAACAAAGAAATTTACAGGGATAACAGGATAGACAGGGATATTTTTTATCCTTTTCATCCTGTTATCCCTGTAAATTTCTTAACTTGCTTCAATCAATTTTTGAATTTGCACTATAACTTTTTCGTCCTTTTCACTTTCCAAAATACTTTTCAAAACGGGTTCATAAAACCTGCCGTATTTTTTCAAATTGGTTTGAGCTTCTTCGCGCACTTTTTTTGAATTCGAACGCAAAAATCCGACTTGTTTCCGCACGTCGCTTTCCATTTCGGGCGTGATGATTTCGGCGCGCCCGACCATTACGCGAACGGTTTCCCGCGGTTTCGGTTCAACCTTTAAAGGCAATATCTGATCGGTTGATTTGCGCGACAGAATATAAAAGACACGCAAGCCTTCCTCGAACCACGAATCCTTCCAGGTTTCGATCATCGCCTTTGCTTCCTTTTTGTAAAGTCCTTTCGAAATGAGAATTTTTTCGAGTTCGAGCAAAACTTCAATGAGATTTTTATTCGTTTCGGGACGCGTCATAACTATTTCATTTGAAAGCGAATCAATGAGTGTAAAGCCGATACGCCCCGACCGATTTTCAAAAACGAGCAGGTTTTCGATTTCGCCGCTGCCGTTATCTTTCAAAGTCAGATTTTTGCCGTCAATCTTCACCGACAGAGGCAATCCGAAATCGCCGATGCCGCGATAAAAGAGAAACTTTTCGGTTTCGATCCTGGTTTTATCACTGTTGCAAACCTGAATCGCCACCGCATCGGTCGCGCGTGCCGGATAATAATGACTGAAAGCGATTTCGCGCAAATAATTCGGCGTTTCGTCGGGCAGAAGTTTAATCGTTCCCCAGTTGATGCCCGATTCGAATCTGCCTTTTCTCGCAGCTCCGTATTCGGCGTTGACGACGCTTGCCTGCGGATACCATTCGGTAATTTTTCCCTGCGGAAAATCAACGCTGACCGAGACTTCCATTTCCTTTCCGGTATAAAAATAAATGACCGGAGTTTCCATCCGCACGCGTATCAGACGACCCTTGCCCGGATCGTGGTAAGTTCCGCGAAAACCTTCCTTTTCGAAATCGTTATAAACGAACGTCGGCAAATCGCTCGCGCCATCGAGCGGTCGCCAATCAATCGCCGTACCGTTTTTTCCGGCAATCGAAGTAAAAGTTCCCCATTCGTGAACTACCAGATCATTCGGCGGCGCAACGGCTTGCGCCGTTTCGGAATGATAAAAATCGGAGAGCGAAACAGTTAAGATCAAAGTCAATGCAAAAATAATTCGTTTCATAATTTTTTCCTCAAATGTTATCCAAACCACGCGTTTTCAACTTCCGTCCACCAATCGTCGAGCATTTTTTTATCTAAATTCAAAATACCTTCGCGCGTTACTCCGGCGGGCGGTTTAACGTGAGTAGAAAGTGCGTCGAAAACCTGTTCGCGCTCCGCTCTCTCAACCCGCGACAAAAGATGCCAGAGCGTCAAAGAATCATAAACTCCGGCTTCTTCGATAATCGTCTGCAATGATTCCTGTCCGCCGCCGGCAAAATCGAATTCGTAGAGCGCGGCTTGAAAATCAATGGACGCGTCTTCCGCAAAAGGCGTTCCGATTCCCTTGCCTTTTCTCGTTAAGGCAATCGCGCCCGCCGGAACGATTGATTGGCGTTTTCCGTTTTCCAGCGCGACAAAACCGCCCGTCACGTGCAATTTTGAATTGCCGTCATCATCAACTTCGAGCGTATATTCACAGCCCAGATCAACGGCGACCGCCGACGGCGTATCAACGATAAAAAGGCGCGGCGGCGCGTAAATTTTTGCGTGCATTTGCCCGCGCTCGAGCGAAAGCCGATGTTCGGTTGATGTTGTCCCGACCAGCTTTATGCGGGAGTTCGGCGCGATCTCGACGTTTCCGATGTCGGCAACCTGAACCCGTGCGCGGGAATTGGCATCGGTTTCGAGAAATTCGCCGACGGACAGTTTTCCGCCATCGGCGGAATTTCCGACTTTCGGCACGCCGGCAAGCGTTTCGACATTCCACGAAGCCGGATCTTTTTGCGCGACAATTGGTTCTTCCCGTTTGATTTTCGGCAAAGTTTCGACATTTGAATCCTTGATCGGCGGCTGAGCTTTGACCGGTAAATTTTCCTCTGCCGGAGCTTGAATTAATGAATCTGTTTCCGCCGTTTGATTTGCGGCAGTTGTCTTTCGGTTTGCAATAATTTCGTCCGGCGCTAGCGTAACCTGCGAAACTGCAACATTTGCCGGCGCTTCGTTTTTGGCGATTTCCGGCGCAGCGGTTTTGAAAACGCCCAAATAAATTACGGCAAACAAACCAAAAACAATCAGCAAACCCGCCGCCGCCAAAATGCTTCTCGGACCGAAAAATGCGAAAGTCGGAATCGAAGAAACCCGCGATTTTTCTTCTTCATCCAGATTATTTGCAATCTTATTCCAGAGATTTTCCGGCGCGTCCCGTTGTTTTAAGCGGCTCGCCAAAGCCGCGCCGAGTTTGATCTGGTCGTGTTCGCTGCGGCAATCGGCGCATTGCAAAAGATGTTCGGCAACGCTTTGCCGCTGATCCTGCGGCAATTCGTGATTGACGAATTCAGAGAGTTTTTCTTTGTAATGAGTTTCGTTCATTCTTATTTTTTTACCGCAGATGAACACAGATAAATGCAGATTTTAATAATAGATTTATCCGCGTTTATCTGCGTTCATCTGCGGCTAAATATCATTTTTCAAATGTTTCAATTTCTGCGCGAGCATTTTATGCCCGCGATTCAGGCGCGAAGAGATCGTTCCCATCGAGCAATCCAAAATTTCGGCGATTTCTTGATAACTCAAGCCTTCCGAGTATTTGAGCAAAATCGGCAGACGAAATTTCGGTTTCAGCGTGGCAATCGCTTTTTGCACTTCAGCCGAGATTTCGCGTTGCTCGAATTTTTCGTCCGGTGTTTTACGAGCGCGAAATTCGCCGAAAAAATTTTCAAACGAGAAAAATCGGCGCGTCTTTCGCTTTTCATCAATGCAAATATTAACCGTCATTCGATAAATCCACGTCGTCAATTCCGCATCACCGCGAAAGTTCTTAATTTTATTAAAAATTTTCAAAAAAACCTGTTGCGTAATATCTTCGGCAATTTCCGCGTTGCCGCCGAAAAAATTGAGCGCGACCGAAAAAACTCTTCTTTGATTCGATTGATAAAGCGACTCGAACGCCTTGCGGCTGCCGTTTCTGCATTCGGCAAGCAAGTTTTGTTCGGTCATTTTTTCGGTCATTCGAAGGGCATTCTCCATTTTCGTTTTTTCAAAGATTCTACTCTATTTTTCAAGACTCTGATTTATAAATCCACGCCCCTGAATTGACCGCGTTTTGATTATCGTAACCGCCGGCAATTAAAACCTGTCCGTTTTGCAAAAGCGTGGCGGTTGAAAACAATCTGGCAGTTTCAAATTTTCCTTCCGCTACCTCAAAAGTATTTTTTGCCGGATCAAAAATTTCCGCTCTATTTGCGCCGCCCGCGATCAAAACCTTGCCGTT